>CAZXEF010000001.1:0-47244 GCA_964639605.1 uncultured bacterium
AACGAGAAACCCAGCAAGCCCTATGATTTCAGGGTCGATAGGGGAACCCCTCTTGAAAATCCATATGTGATGCTGCGAGAAGCCCAGAGGAATTATGTATGTGATCAATACGAACAATTTTTCAACGATGTTATGCTGAACAGGAAAGCAGTGCAGGAATACCTTGAGCAGATTTTGCTGGCATACAGTGAATACGGGATGGTTAGGCTTTTCTGCTGGTGCATCCCATTGCGCTGCCACGCCGAGTCTATAGCCGCGTGGCTCAAGACCCAGATTGTGGAGGAAGTGCCCGGTGGGGTAAAATGAAAGAAGGAACGAGATCGGTATTATTCGGGTATCACAATCCGCTGATACATGGCCTAGCGGTTCTGATCGCGTGGCGCAGGGAGTATCATTCATGGCCCAAATGGTGGGAATTGATATGCATTCTGCTGCACGACATAGGGATCTGGGGCAGGGATTACCTGAGCGACGATGAGGCCAAGAAGGGGCATGAGATGGCTGGGGCTAGGCTGGCACTGGCCATAACGAGAAATGAGAGGGCCTATGTTTTGTGTTACACTCATGTCACATCGAATATTAGAAAGGGGAGATTATGGTTGCCCGACAAGAAATCTTGGCTTATGCTGCCGAATTGGGTATGGTGGATATGCTGGTGGGTGGAACGCGGAAGGAAAATGGGACTGCAGACCCCGCCAGTATGGAAGAGGATAGTGGCAGATAACCTAGCAAAGAAGGAATATAGAGGGAGCCACCAACTATATATCGACCACAAGGGAGGATGACATGTTTACCAAGAACGAAAATGGAAAGTGGGTCCCCACTGGGAAAGATGTTATGTTCCCATGGGAAGTTCCCCCACTGGATGGGTGGTATATCGTCTGTCTCAACCATTACGTCAGGGATGGGAATAAGCGGATCTTTTGCGCGATGAGCCGAAATGGAGTACTGATAGAGGCGAGGGGGGACGACACCAAATCCGTGTTCTGGCGACTGGTCAATCAGGCTGAAGTCTGGAATAAAGTGTGGAAGACCGGGAGGGAATAACTATGTTTAGTGGGCAAGATTTCCTTAACGTATATGACGAAGATTCTATCGTTGATAAGTACAAAGTGGAGGATTTCAGAAAGCACCCGAACGTCATGTGTCTGGTAGATACTACTAGCACAAGCGGGGAAGGGATGTGGATACTAGACCAGTGGAAGGAATTTTTGACAAACAAGGGAGTACCGTGGGTACACGTAGCGACCCGAACCAAAAATATGTTATGGAAGAGGTTATTAGCATGAGCAAGGACCTATATGAGACACTGGGGGTAGACAGGAAAGCTACCAAGGAGACTATTAAGGCAGCATACCGAAAGCGCGCGATGGACACGCATCCCGACCGTGGCGGGTCAGAGGATGAATTTGCGCTAGTGTCGAAGGCATACCGGGTTCTGAGCGACCCGAGCATGAGGGGGAGATATGACAAAGGGGAGCCAGTTGATGGCACTATCAGCAGGGAGAGCTTCCTTGAGCAAGAGGCAATGAATGTCTTGTTAGCTACTCTCAATGCCCTGATGAGTCAGTTTATTTCTAATCCAGACAGGTTTGACATTATCGGGCAGGCCAAGAACGATATAATCGAGAAAAGGAGGAGATGCATTGACGATTCTGGAAAGGTCAGCAGAGACCTATCGAAGATCAAAAAGGCTATCAGTAAAGTCAAATACACTGGCAGCAGGATAAATGCTGTGGAAGTGATGGTAAATCGAAAGCTGGAAGCAGCAGAGAAAGTCCTCAGTGACTTGAAGGATCAGGAAGAAATTTTATTGCTGGCAAGGGATATAATCAAGGACTACAAATGGATCGGCGAAGGAAATAACTCGCTGGATTCATTTCTCGGGGCTGCAACATCCTCGGCTTGGAACGACTTTGCGGATGGAAGATGGTAGGAAGGCCGTTAAATAAGAACTGCACTTTATGCAGGCTTAGCGAGACCAGAAACCTCGTGGTTGGGGGGCAAGGCCCTAAGAAATGTGCCATAATGATGATAGCCGAGGCCCCCGGCGAGTTTGAGGATAGACACGGGACCCCGTTCCATCCTTCGGCGGCGGGCGGGGCAGAACTTGATCACATCCTCAACATAAATTCTTGTCCGCGCGAGAATGTCTATCTCACGAATAGTATTAAATGCAGGCCTCCCGGAAACAGGAATCCGCGCAAGGACGAGATTGATGCTTGCTCAGCCTATCTGGACTATGAGATAGATAGAGTTGACCCGCAAATAATAGCCACTATCGGAGGTTTCAGCACGAGGCGGGTACTGGGCGACGTGGACATGGAGACTGTGCACGGCATTCCCTTCCAGAAAAATGGAAGAATAGTAGTTCCGCTATATCATGTGGCTGCAGGATTGCGCGACAACAAGACCATGCTCAACGTATATGCAGATTTTAAGAGTCTGTTCGGAATAATACGGCAGGAGCGCCCATCTCGGCATATAGAAGATCCGTTTGCGGGCAAGGAGAGATACATCCGATGCCGGACTGCGGGAGACGTGCTGAGCGCAGTGGGCAATAGGAGTACTATAGCGGTGGATGTTGAGTGGAATACCAACAACAATGAGCTATGGTGTATAACTTTCTCTGTCGAGCCGGGAACTTCCAACATGATAATGAGGGAGGATACCGAGGCGATATGGGCGCTGGACATGTTCGTTTCTAGCCCCAATATTGTGTCCATTATACACAATACATTGTCAGACTTGGGGATACTGGAGTCTGTGGGGATTCATCCGGCGCGCCCCTTCGACACGATGATAGTGGCGTACCTTCTGCAGAATGAGCCTCAGGGATTGAAACCCCTAGCTTTCAGGCACTGCGGAATGAAGATGGGATCGTATGCAGAAGCGGTCGCCCCGGCTACGTATTTCAAAGCAATAGACTACTTGCATAAGGTGGTAGAGCGGAAATGGCCCAAGCCGGACCCGGTTCTGGAGTTTGTTCAGGGGGTGCCAAAGAAGCGCCAGCCGCAGGATATAGGGCGCAAGACCAGTGGCATTCTGCGCGATATGGTTTCGCCCAAGAAAGGAGATATAGACCCTCGCAAGCGCTGGCTCAATTTCGATCCACGCGAGAGAAAGATGGTTGAGGATGAGCTGGGGGTGATGGAGGAAGGATTTCTCGGGGATATAGACCCGGAAGAGGCCAAAACTTACGCCTGTTCCGATGCTGACGCTACTATCAGGATATACCCTATAATGAAGAGACGGATAGAAGCGGAGGAGATGGTCGGCACTTTCGAGCGCGACATGCGGGCTGTGCCCATGGTAGCGGACATGATGAAGTATGGAATCCTCACTAACCCGCAGCATTTTGTAGAGTTTGGCGCCTATCTGCAGTCCAAGGAAGACGAACTGCAGTCTAGAATCAGCGCAGAGGCGGGATGGGATGTGAATCCGGGATCGCCCCTGCAGATGCAGAAACTGCTGTACGACCAACTGGATTTGCCGAGATATAAGAAGACGGATACTGGCTGGAGCACGGACGAGAAAGTATTGGCGCGTCTGGCGGATAAGCACCCAATCGTGCAGATGGTTAGGGATTATCGATCCTATAACAAGCTGAGAACCAGTTATGCCGAGGTTATACCCAAGGTAGTGGACAAGCACAACCGAGTTAGGTCCAATCTTCGCGTGACGCGGACGGATACAGGACGATTGTCGTCCGGGGAACCAGTGAACTTGATGGCTCAGCCTGTCCGAAGCGAAGAGGGATTAAAGATAAAGCGCGGGTATATTGCATCGCCGGGGTGCCACTTGGTGGAAATTGATTACAGTCAGGCAGACATGAGGTGCTGCGCTCACGGCAGCGGGGATGAAAGGATGCTTCATATCTTCAGGTCCGGACTGGATATCCATAGCCAGACCGCCTCGGCCATGTTCAAACTGCCGATTAATCAGCTTGACGAGATGAAACATCGATACCCGGCGAAAAGGGTCGGGTTCGGCGTGCTAAACGACATCTCGGCCAAGGGATTGCAACGAGAGATGATAGTTGGCGGGGCAAAGGAGAAAGATTGGCCTCTGTGGCTGTGCCAAGACCTGATCAACAAGTGGTTTGAGACCTATTCCGGGGTAGCCCGGTTCGTTAACCGAACCCGCGCAGAGGCCCGTCGGTACGGTTATGTGACCGATATGTGGGGAAGAAGAAGGTATATTCCCGGCATACGATCTTCTAGCAGGAGTGCTGTAGCAGAGGCCGAGCGCCAAGCCACCAATGCCCCATTCCAGATGGGGACCGCCGGGATAACAAAGGAAGCTATGGGCCGACTCGTCCCGGTGTATAGAGGGTATATAGATGATGGATATGTCTGCTACCCACTAATCCAAGTACATGACTCGCTGCTATTTGAAATTCAGGACGAGATACTGGATGAAGTGGTGCCGAGATTTATGGAGATAATGGAAGGAGTAGCCCCGTTTATGAAAGTTCCACTAAAGGTAGATGCTAAGATAGGACTAAATTGGGGGGAGACAGAAAAATGGAAATACGGAGGTTAATGCATGGGATACACATTCACGTTTGGGAAGCACCGTGGAGAGGATATCGAGGATGTTCCCACTAGTTATCTTCAGTGGGTATCGGAAAACTTTGACGACAACGAGGATAACGAAGCTTTGCTGGAGGAGGTTGACGAGGAGATTGATCGCAGGGTAAGATGTGGTCTGGAACGAGACGAGAGACCGTGGTGGGAGAGATGAAATGAAAATAAAATTTATAGAGAAGGTTATACAGAACCAAAATAGGCCGGGACGTTCCCCTTGGGAAAGCAAGGAGATGACGCCAAAGCAATTTGACTTTTTACTGGGCGAAGTACCTGTTGAACTGTTGGAGAAACTAGACAGGGGAGGGGCGTCGATATTGATAGGAGATATAATAGCGGCTAGGCAAGAGGCGTATGCCTATTCGTTCCCGGACATAGGCGAGAACTTTCTAGACGATGGTAGCATATGAGCAGAACTGGAGCAGACAAACTTGAGATGTATAGAGGGCACTTCGACGAGCTTAAGGCTAGATTCAAAAAGCTGGACGGAGCGCTGGACGTGTACTTCCGTATTTGTCCCTCAGACATAAGCATGTTTCTGTATTTGAAGAATGCCGAGCTTAGGGAGAAATTTGAAAATATGGAGGTGGATCAGAGGGTTGACACTGGGTCCAAACGCAAAAGGAGGCCCGAGTTTGGCGAAGGGACTACTGACATAAAGGACACTCCGTTCAGCGTTTTGGGGGAGGAGGAAGATGAAAAATAGCGCCGATATGCACACTGTGTCTGACGCTTTCGAGATAGGGGAAGAATTGGAGTTGAAGGGTAAGGTTTTTGTGCTGCATGCTATACGCAAAAAACAAATAGTATTGAAACTAGCCCCATTACATAGACAACCAAACAACAAGGAGGAGCATTTTGAGGATAGGCAAATTTAACATAGTCTGTGGTGCTCAGGCAGGCTCAGAGGCAAAGGGAAAATTCGCTGCGTTCTTGGCGGAGAAATACAGTAAAGAAATTCAGGCTATTGTCATGGCGGGATCTCCGAACGCGGGTCATACTGTGGTGGTGGACGGAAAGAAAACAGTTACATACCACCTTCCGGTCAGCGCAGTCGGATGCGACGCCCCGATATACTTGGGTCCTTCATCGCTAATTAACGCCGGGCTTCTCAGGAAGGAAATAGTAGACACCGGGATAGACCTAGAGAGAATAACCATAGACCCGAGAGCCGCAGTAATAACCGATGTACTGATCCGAGATGAGGAGCGGGCCGGTTTGTCGGATATAGGGTCCACGCTTCAGGGGATCGGCTCGACGCGGATTCTGAAGATGAAGAGAGATGGAACTATAACGCTGGCGCGTGACTGCGAAGAGCTTATCGATATGGGAGTGGTATCAGTAGAGCCAGTATCATTCTTCATCAATGATCTCCTAGATTCCAGAGAGACCGTGTTGTGCGAGATGACGCAGGGATTCGACCTAGACCTAGAGCACGGCATCGATCCAAGATATTGCTTTGCTAGAGGAACTAGGATACTTTTGGAAAATGGTAACTCAGTTCCAATAGAGGAGCTAGTTAGAGATAGAATACCCGCATCGGTCCTGTCCTACAACAGTACCACAGGTTTGCTTGAACCCAAAAAAGTGATAAACTGGTATAAAACTCCACACGGGGGTGACTGGTATAGAGTTCACACAGATCTAGCCGTTGGGGATAAATCAGCTCCTAAGTGCACGGGGGGTCACAAGTATTATACCCAAAGGGGAAAAGTTGAGGCAAAAGATCTGATGGTAGGCGATCTATTGTACACAAACGAATATAGTTTAGAGGGGACCAACTGCCTTGCTACAGTGCGATGTACCGGAGTTGAAAAGCTGGCTCGCCTAGTATACGGCGTAAAATACAATATAGAGGTTGAGGATAATCATAACTACTTTGCGGGAAATCAGTTTGGGTACACTCTTGTTGGTAACTGTACAAGCAAGATGATCAATCCAGCCATGGCTATGGCCGAGGCCGGGGTCTCGCCCAAAATGGTGGGACACATCTATGGTGTGCTTAGGCCGTACCCGATCCGGGTCAATAACCGGACTGGAAGCAGCGGGCCATATGCTGACGCAATCGAGCTGAAGTGGGAGAACGTGGCGAAGGGCTGCGGGCACCCCGACCCGGACAATTTCGGTGAGATAACGACCACAACGAAACTGCCGAGGCGGGTATTCTCCTTCTCGTGGGAGAGATATGCTCATTTTATTCGGGTAGCGCGCCCAGACTTACTGTGTATGCAGTTCGCGAACTACCTGAATTGGGATGATTGCGGGAAGACCAACTGGTTCGATATGTCTGGGGCAGTCAGGGCTTTCGTAGAGACGCTGGAGAAACACGGCGGATGGGCGAGAGTGGCTTATGTCGGGACAGGGCCAGAGCACAAAGAGATGATTGATATGCGAGTGGACAGGGCAATTCTCTAAGGGGGATTGGCAAGGAGCGCCCGACGTGGTATAATGAAATTTTGGTGGGGGGCGGTCCCCTGCCTTGCCTTGGGTGAAGGCAGCATTCCCGGACTGAGTGGCGGGAGTGCTGCCCAAATTATGACAATAGGGAGGAAACGAATGGAGGATAAACTAGTAGCCGACCCCAGTAACATCGGCATGGGAGTAACTGTATACAATAGATATCTGTTTGCCGTTCCTGTCAAGGGGATAATAACTAATACAAACGATGCTCTAAGCTGTTATCAGGTAATTTTTTGGACAGATAATCCCGGAGGAAAGAATGTCAATAAGCACGATGGAGAATACTTCTTCGTCAGAGAATGTATTGTCGGCAGAGATCTCCGTGGAGCAGGGGCAACTGAGTATATAGAGAAAAGAATGAAGAAGCTGGTGGGTATATGGAAAGCCAAAGGGCTGAACGGACTACAAGCCGAGCGCTGGATTACAAAAGAACCTGATAAGACTAAGGAAGCAATGATGGTCAGGGTAGAGTGCGGAGCTTGTGGCTGGGCGATTGAGCGGCCAGTAGAGGAACACGCAAATCATCCGTTTATAGCATGCCCGTCCTGTGGGAACTCTGATATCAAGGAAACATTTCGTGCGGACAAAGAGTGGGATAGCCACGAACGGGACAGTCTTCAATCACTGCGTCCATACCGGTTCGATCTGATCGACCCCAAGGCTATGCTATGTCTGGCGGGTATCATGCACGACGGATTAAAGGACCATGAACCTGATGGCTGGCGGGAACTTCCGATAGAGGATCACCTCAATCACGCCGTGGGCCACATAACAGCCTACCGGGCCGGGAACCGGGAGCTTGACCACTTGGGCAGGGCCTTTGCCCGGTTGATGATGGCTGTGGCCGAGGAGAAGGAAGATGGGACGGAAAATGGATAAGGAAGAGCTGTTCTGGGTATCAGTCGCTATTGCGGCTATAATAGTCAGCGTGGTATTGCCCCGATGCTGAAGAGACTTGTTGGGGCGGTACTGTGGACCATAATTATTGGGATGACGTTGTATAATCTGCGAGGGTTGTACTGAAGAGATTAATCATTTTTGTTGCGGGGTAATATGGGAGTTCAGTTTGTGATCAGGAAGGATGCTGGTATATGCGGAAGGCGGGGGCCTCACGGCTTAATAATCCAGCAGACTAGAAGTGTATATCAGAGCAGCATACGACCTGTTTGTGGCTGTATGAACAGGCGAAAGGGGAACGGATAATTATGATGGCGGATGGGCGAAGTCGATTACTGTCAAAATCGCCGTGCTATAGTCGCTCTTCCCGCTGCATCACATTGTGTTGATGATTAGCTTTAACCGAAAAGGCTGCAGGTATATCTGTGGCGCCGTTTCTTTTTTCGCCCCCGCACCAAAGATGATTAACGCCATAACAAGGAGGAACAACAGTGACAAAGAAAAAAGCATCACTCAAACCCACAGTCCAGTGGGACGAAAAGACTATGACGGAAGTGGCTGTCAAGAAGGGGTTCAAGGATTTCGAGGCCGACCTGCTCAAGGGAATACAGCTCCGGGCCAAGGTCAAGGCCCTCAAGGGCGAGGTTGAGGGGTTGGAGGATCAGGCGAAAGCCCTGCTGGAGCCTGCGTTCACATTGCTGAAGACAACCCGGATAGGCACTAACGGGCTGGGCGTCCTGTCGTGGAGGAACGGATCTTCCCCCGCGCGGGTTGATGGGGTGAAGGTGATAGAGAATCTGGTAACTGCAGGCGTAGACCCGACCGTGGCGCGCAAGGCAGTTGATGACGCCACGACTCCCGGCACTCCGTATAAGTATTTTCAATTGACCAATAAAGGATAGGGGGAAAAGATTATGAAATGTTTTTATCACTCAGCGGACTTGGACGGTCATTGTTCTGGAGCAATAATTAAAATGGCATTTCCTGAATGCGATATGATAGGGATCAATTATGGAGACGAATTTCCATGGGACGATATAGGGCCTGATGAATTAATCTTTATGGTTGATTTTTCCATTCAACCTTTTGAAGGAATGTTGAGGTTAAATCAATCCTGTGGAACGTTGATCTGGATAGATCACCACATATCAGCGATTAAAGAATCTGAAGTTTACGGAAATAAATTCTATGGATTACAAAGGGATGGTATAGGAGCCTGTGCCTTAACATGGGAATATACATGGGAATATCTTAAATCCCTGGGGCATTTTTACACTGAAGATTTTCAAAATATTTCATCCGAAAGTGATCTCCCCACTTTTATAAAGCTTCTCGCTGAGTATGACGTGTGGAACCATTCCGACCCAAGAACTCTTTCGTTCCAATACGGGATGAGACAGCAGCCCAATACATGGCCGGATAATCAGGATTTTTGGAACTCCTTATTTGATGTGGAAGAGGTCCAGAGAATTACCGAAATTGGCGGAACAATACTAAAATATCAATTAGCCGAAAATGAAAAATACTGTTCTGCCTGCGCCTTCGAAACAGAGCTGGATGGTCTGAAATGTATCGCAATCAATAAGATGCTCACCAACTCGCAGCTATTTAATTCTGTTTGGGACAGCCAAAAATATGATGCCATGCTTACTTTTGGGTGGCGTAAGGGAAAATGGACAGTATCCCTATATTCCGACAGGGATGATATTGATGTTTCGTCAGTGGCGAAGAAACATGGTGGGGGTGGGCATAAGGGGGCAGCCGGGTTTCAGTGCGAGTATTTACCATTCAATCTGACTTAGCCTCGACATTGCCAGAAAGTAGGGGCCGAAAGGCCCCCACCCTCACATATCGTCTGGTATTGATCCTTTGGTTTTGTAGCGCCAAACTCGCATATATTCTCTGCGCCATTCCTTATTCTTCTTGCGGTATTCAGCCGCGCGCTTCTTCTTCTTAATATCACTGACCTCAGAGTCGAACCTGTCCCAGTTCATGTTCTGTAATCTCTGGGCCACGCTGTCCAATTCCCGGCGCAGAATGTCCTTCAGTATTGCTAGATCAACCTCATCCAGCGCGGATACCGGGCAAGGCCCGCACACAAACAGCCTGTCTAGGTCTGAATTTTCAACTATCCCGAACGGGACTCCCTCTGCAAGCATGTTCCACGCGCGAAGCCCGGCACACTGGTTAGCAACACATCCATACTTGGTAAGTCTGGCATTAAAACCCTCGCAGCGGAACAGGGTATTCAAGTCCCATTCGTCCCACTGCTCAAGGGTAGTAGGGCCGTCGCTATTCTGCGGCTGCGCTGCTTGGGGCAAGACTAGCGGCCTTTTTCTTGCCCTTCTTTCCTCCTCCACCTGTTCCGGCGGAGCCACTTTTATTGTTGGCCGTCTTTTTTCCCTTCGGTTTGAGCTTGGGCGCGGGCTTGGGAGCAGACTTGGTAAGCTCCTTTCCCAGCTTGGCGCGGGCCTCGTCCATCACCTTATCGAAACACTCAGTGATTTTAATGGCGTCGGCATCGCCCTGCTTAACGTCGTGGACCAGACCTGCAGCCTGCTTGAGATCGAAGTAGGTCAACTGGTGCTCACTGTGAGACACGCTCCGTGAGGCCCTGATCATAAGGTTCATAAGCAGGGAATTGGCCATTCCTCGCTTGGCCATCGGTATTCCGGACAGGTCAAATCTCAGAGTGTCGCTGTCCGCGCCCGCATTCTCGATTGTGATTCCGAGCCTGCCCAGTTCGCGGGTACAGCGCGCGAACAGTACGTCTGCGTTAGTGGTTTTGGTGATGCTGATAACTTTACCAGCGCTGTCATTCTTTTTTAAAGTCGGTTCTACGTTTGCCATAGAAAAGCTTCCTTTCTCCTCTGTTGAGGACTTAAAATGTTGATACATACCAGACCTGCCGAATTAGAGCAGGCCCGGTTAAATAGGTGAATAGTAGATACAGATCCTATCCTCCTTTCTTATTGGGATACTTGTAGACATTCAGCCCAATAATTACGCCCGGAATAGCTGTTCCTTCGACAGCCTTGTTTCCGCACGTGCTGGCGATCTTTATAGTTTTGCCAGACGCGCTTTTCCCGAACTCCTTATTGAGGTCCACCATTATGGTCAAAATTTCGCCCTGCTCGACCATATAGTCAACGTTGTCTCCTACTAATGGCATGTTTCTCCGCCTCCTTTCTCTCCCATTTCCATAAGCTCGATGATCTTTTCTTTCATCTCTTCGGGCATCCCTTCGGGCAGATCATCGATGTTGTCAACTATTTTTACAGAAGGGCCAAAGCCCCCGCCGAGTCCTGCTGCTTCCATGGCTTCTCTCCTGACGGCAGCCATAACAACCATATGGACCAGAAGGTGGATTAGTTTGCCGAACGCCTCTTCCTTGGTAGTGACCTTTCTACCCTCTGGGCAGACAGCGAACACTGAACACTCTTTGCAGTTTTCGAGGTATATTTCGGATACCTCCTCCAGAGCGTCGTACAGGATTTTTGGGAAAGTCAGGTTAGTGAAAACGGTAGTATGCTCATCCTTGTCCTCGCCCTTTGTCATCGCTTCCATTTCGTTTTTCAGGGCTGAGAGGCTCAGAGCACGGACCAGCGCCTCGCCGATTTCCGGCCTTTCTAATAACTCAT
Organism: uncultured bacterium; assembly: GCA_964639605.1. Taxonomy (GTDB): domain Bacteria; phylum Fermentibacterota; class Fermentibacteria; order Fermentibacterales; family JCC-6; genus Aegiribacteria. The sequence goes on from CAZXEF010000001.1 coordinate 11,588, forward strand.
TAACGTATTTTTTAGACATGTTTCCTCCGCAGAAAGTTAAATTTTATCATGTAGGAGCAGCCTTGTCAAGTACCCACTCCAGCCCCAGCCTTTAGTCTCTATCACCCCCTTTTGTAGTGTTTTCGTCTTTCACCAGCCCGCACCGGACGTCTTCTTCATACATCCTCTGGGCATGGTATTTAGCAAGTTCTTTACTCTGGCCGTCGACCACAGCGCACATTCCAACGATCGGATGAACGAAACGCGGGTATACGGCCCACCGACAATCACCTGAGCCTCGGCCTCAGCCTATTTCGTAGCGTGAATTCATTCTTCTAGCTCTACCTCCAACAGTCCCTGCAGGAACATCAGTTCCTTGTTGGCCAGTTCCCGGCACTCTCCGCACTCGGCCCAGTAAGGAATAGCACGCCCGTGAGCACATACCTGATGGTCTCTCCATTCTTCCCACGGCGATCCTACGCATCCTTCCATGCCGGTATACTCAAACACAGGACATCGATTCTTCCGACTATTAGCCCCGCAGTCCCAGCCATAGTGCTGGCATAGTTCGCAGTCCCAGCTACAGTGCTGGCACAGTTCGCAATTATCCGACATATTATCACAGCCCAGCCCAACAGCAATCTTACTCCATTTCTGTACGGACAGCCGCAATAACTCTATCCTTTCTTTCCTCGATGTCATTCCTCCCTCGCTTTCTGCAGACGCTTCTCTGCCTTAATACGGTTCCTTTCCATCTGCCGACGTCGGCGCTCCTTCTCCTTGTTTCCCTGATGGTGCACGCGCGCAACCACTTTAACCTTGGGCGCGGGTGCTGGCCTCGGCTCAATGTCTGGCCGGATTATCGGGACAGTGGTTAGCCCCATCCTCAGCGCCTCGCCCATGTTGCGCACCACCAAAATCCTTCCGCTCTTCTCTCTGTCATCCATGTATCAAAACCTCCTACCTAAAAGAAATGCAAGTTCCGTGCCATAACCCATTTCAACGAAGGCCCGCGTCGGACGGGCACCTTCGGCTCTGCCATTAACGCTAATTGCTGCAGGTGTGGTTCCCTTGCCACATTGGTGTGGTTCCGGTACCACATATCTCATCCACAAAAGGTTCCTATATAAACACCGTCGTGAATTCCCGGCCAAGACAGCATTGGAATACGCGGTGCGCTCTCATCCACTTCAAAATTTCCACAAAAATATTCAGTGGCTGTACACCCGAACATTTCCCCTATGTATATGACTGGGCCTCCCCAATGCCTGCATGCAGCCTCGAAGGAAGGATTGTCATACGGGGGCCACGATGCCAGCAGTATGTCTGCCCAATCCCCGAACCTTCTAACTGCCTTGATAGCAGATGCTCTTTCTACTTCATGCACCAGTTTCATACGGTTGTGCTTCCAGCTAGATTCGAAATTGTCAGTGGCCTTTATATTAACCCCAAATTCGGACAGGGCCTTAGCAATCCAGCCCCGGCCCGCCATAATTTCAAGAACTCGTTTTCCGCCGATAAATTCTGATAGCACCTTGGTCCAGTTCAGATCGACTATGCACCATGCTCCTAGATCATTAGCTTTATAGCGATACTTCATGTTATCCGAATAATGGCTAATTCTCCCTCCCCAAGTAGCGATCTCCGGCGGAAGCGGGGGAACTACACCAAGCCTCAAGTGGGCCACGTATTTACGATCACTTATCCTATTTATTCCATCCTTCATTTATGGCTATCTCCCTTGTTACATTGAAATCGTTGTCGCATTCACGCCCGGCCCGGAAGTCCTCTTCGGTGATATAACTGTCGCACTCACCTTCGGCCTTCAAGTCCTCGACATCGAAGTCCAGTTCGGTCCCGATCGTCCACATGTTTACCAGAACTCCATCCTCGTCCGTCAGTATCAGTTTGTACCGTGCCATAACATCTCTCCTATTCCAGCACCTCGACTGCCTCGAAGGCCACAACACTGGGTTTAATCGCGTAAACACCGGGACTGCTGCCCTTGTAAATTTCGCCGTCGGAATTATAGTCAAGGTAGAGTCTATCTATTGAAGCATTGACCCGCCAGAAAATCGCTGGACTGTAAGTCGGGGAGCCTACTCCTCGAACCGACACTATCTTAGCCATGTCGTCTAACCTGTACTGCCCAATGAAATGCTCGGCAGCGTTCGTGTCGACGAAACAGAGAATGCCCACCGAATCCGGAACAGCCTTCACTATTTTTCCCTTAGGATAGCGCGGGTAATACCGAATAATTTCGCGGGCAATACTGCGCCTGTCAATCTTTCTGTTCCTCGTCTGTATTAGCCAGTTGCTACAGTCCCTTTTCTTCTTCCCTACTACCTTGTATGCTATCACTTGTTAATCTCCTTTCGAGGCCCGCGTCCGACGGACCTCTCATTCTGCGCTTACAGTGCTTACGTGCCAGCAATACACCTCGTCATAATTACAAGCGTCATAGGATTCAGGCCCGTGCTTCGAAATCACTCTCCGCTTGTCCTCTCCCTGCAATTCGCGCTGTTTAGTATAGGCCTTGGCCAGATCGTCTAATACTACTGCCTTAGGCTCATTGTTACAAAATATGATGTGTGCTTTCATCGCTCATCCCCCTTCCCTACCCTGTCTATAAGCCTACTTGATAGTGATGCAATGTCCTGCATCCTGATGTTCGGTGAGTTTCTTTCTGAGACAGTAGCTAGCTTATTGATCTTGTGCAATCCTGTCAGCAAGTCGTTGGTAAACATTTCTCCTGTCTCCCTTTCTGCCATGGAATAGGGTGCAAGGTTTCCGTCTTCCTCAAACTCAAACTCATTGACCCTGATCGTCTCGATTACGGCTTCACGGCTCAGTAGATATTCCCACTCACCCTTTAGCATGTAGAAATAGCATCGGTTAATGGCTCGCAAAAACTCTACATCGATGTCGCTAAAATCAGGGTCCTCGTCTGTGGGTGTTTCACCCTTCCGCGCCGTATACCTCTCCTTGAAGAGCAATGCTGTTTTGTAGGTCTCTGTTTCCTTGCCATGCTCCGCGAGTATAGCATCAACAGTGTCAATACCTGACTTCACAAAATTGGCATACAGCGTGAACCTGTTAAGGTCAAACTCGTCGATTATAAGGTGGATATTCTTAGCGTCCTCATACACTGTGTCCCACCATCCATGCCCGATGTTGATGTATGAATGATCGCGGATTGCCTCTTCCTGCGCGTCCTCGGTGAGGTCGTCGAAATTATAAAGTGTCTTTGTTATAGTAATCATCCTCATAGTTTTCCTCCTTTACTGGACTGGTAATTCTGTCTAGTGAACGTTTATCGTGCCAAACGTAGTCCCTGCACCTGTCGCACCAATACCACGCTCCGGGTCCAGTGCTGTGGTCAAGAAACGCTTGGCATCCACAATGGGGGCATTGAATGCTAGCGCATATCACGGTTTCTCCCCCTTTCCCGGCACCTCTGGATGTTCCGCTTGGTGATTCTCTCGAAATTGCAGAACACTAAGACTAGCGCAATCAGCGCCAGCAGGTCCATTCCGATAAATGCAAACAACAGTGATTTCATGGCGTCACCTCCTTAATAGTACGTCGAGAGTGGCCGGGCTTTCCCCGGCCTGTCGACATGACATCCTCCCGAACATGGGTTGATATTGGGCCATCGGCCCTATACCTAAAAGAAATGCAAGGCGCGTGCCACAACGGATTAAAGCGAAGACCCGCGTCCGTCGCGGGCTTTCGCCTCTTCAGTTACCGTTTGTGCTATGATTGTGGTTCTCCCGCCACATCCGGTGTGGTCCCCTCGCCACATCCCTGCTTGGGCCATGGTTTCTTCCTGTGGTCCGGTTTCGGCCCCGGACCCCGGCCCTTGATTGGTTTAGTGGAAAAGTCTCCTGACGCGCCCCATCATCCTCTGCTGGACTACCTGATTCTCGATCCGGTGCGTGATGAACTGGGTAACGATGTTGTAGAAAGCCCACAAGGTTATCGCCTGCAGTTTCTGGTCCTCAAGCCGGACCCCGGATGAGACCTCGACCTCGCGGTGAAGGTCCTCGGTCTGTGTCTTGTTGAGCTTGAGTCCGGTGACGATGTTCTCGTATTCGGCTAGTGTGGTCACCCGGTCAACCCACTTTTCCCAGATGCCAACCTGATCACTGAATCGCTTCATCCCGACGATGATCATTGCTTTCATGTCGTGGGTGCCATCCATCGGCTGGTGATGTTCGCGACGGTATTCGATCTCCTTCGTGCCGACCGTCATCCCATTACTGCATATTATCCGGTATGCCCCGAAGATCGCCCGGAGCGCGATCGATCCATCAAGGCTATTGAAAGCATCAAAGCTTGGTGCGATTCCGCGCCCGCCGTCGGTGTCTCCCGCGACGGTCATTGCCGCCTCCGGGAATGTGTACTGCAGTCTCATTTTCGCACCGTCCTGCGGGAGCCATACCCGGCGTTCCGGCTTGCCGTATTCGGTCATTTCGTCCACGACGCTTTCGGCCATTTCGATCACCTGCTCGTGTCGGATGAGCTGGTAATCGTCGGTGACGATACTGAAGACTTCCTCGGTCTCCGGGTTGATCAGAGCCTTCTGGCCCTTGATTTCGATCCGGCGCCTGCTGGTGTCATCCCCGAAGTAGACCGGACGCTCTTCGACCTTCGGAATTGCCTTCAGGGCAGACTCGACGCTCATTCCGCGCCCGGCCACCTTGCCTGTCATCCTTGCTTCTGTTGCTAATGCGTTTGCTGTCATGTCGTTTCCTCCTTGCTGGCCGGGTTCAGGCCCGGCGCCCCGAGTGGCACCCCGCCACCCACCTTTAAAAAATGCAAGCCTCGTGCCAGCCCGAACGGACGTTCGGTATATCCGTCGGACGCGGGCCTTGGGCGCTGGGTCCGGGTTCGACAATTCCTCAATTGTGGTTCCGGGACCACAATGTGGCGAGGAGACACATTTATAGCTCAAGCCCCGGAAAGCCCCGTCGGACGCGGGCCTTCGCTGGTACCCAAATGGCAAGTGGGTTATGACCTTCGGGAGAGTGTGGTCCCGGCGCTACAGTGGGGGTATGGAGATGGTGTACAAAGGGTGTAAGTGGGATATACAAAGGGTGTACATCGGTTTATGCGTGGCATTTTCGGGAAGGTTCAGGTATGGAGAAAAGGGAGAGACAAGAACTATTTCTGGTCATACTCAGGGCCAATGCTGGCAACATAAGTAGCGCCTGTCATGCGACGAGTATCAGCCGGTCGACCTATAACAAGTGGAGGAACGGCGATGAATGGTTCGCGGAGGCGCTAGCAGAGGTGCAAGAGTTCGTGGTTGATTTCGCGGAAAGTAAGCTGATGGAAAACATCAGCGCCAACAGTTCCAGAGACATACATTTCTTCCTCAGCGCAAGGGGCAGGCATCGCGGATACGGTTCCGGGCGGGGTATCGGCGACGACGACATGGCGCCACAATTGGCGTCTCCAACATACCCGCCAGAGCACGCATCGTTGGCGGACTGGGAGGCCGATGTCCGGCGCGCCAAAAACGCTCATCAAGGTTCGGACGCGGGGGGTTCGGCGGGGGGTCAGCCTAGACTATTATCGCGAAGGGCCGGTAAGGACGGGCATCCGGACGGTAACTACAGCAACTAGCGCGGGGTATCTCGATGAATCCACAAAAAAACAAAAACCAAATCCGATATTCCCTAGGGAGGGAAGGGGGGTATGCGGCAAGGAGAGGCCAAATCCGGAAGATTGGGTGGATATTATTGTCCAATATATCCTCCGCTATAATTAGGTATCTGGAGCGGGGGTTTCGTCGGGGTTTCCAAGGACCGCGACGGCATGGCAAGACAGTTAACAATTATGAAGGGGGGTTGACGAGGGTACGCCTCGCATGGTATAATCAAAGAGTCCAGCTTTTGGGGCCTATTTTTTCCCCCGAAACAAGCTCCGAAGGAGGCAGAGCGCGGGTAATTGAAGGGATGGCGCGAAGCGCCAGCGCAAAAATTAACCGTCGGGCTGGCTCCGGTCCGCAGGGGCACTCAGTACTTTCCAATAGCAAGGGAGTATGATATGACAATCAGATCAGTTGGCGGAGATAAATTCGTCGTACTCAGCAAAAAAGGAAAACGCCTGTCGAAGCCCCTTTCCAAAAAGGGCGCGAAGAAAAGGCTTAGGCAGGTTGAATATTTCAGCCGCCACAAAAAATAGTATTTTGTGGGGTTGAGAAGATACACAAAAATAACACAAGGAGGGTATGGAAATGTTAATCGCAACATACATGCAGGACCCGGAAATAACATTGGGGGAAGTGGCTGACAGGCAGCCATCGGACGGGGTTGGGCAGTTATGCTTCGTGGTGATGGACTTGGAGGCACCGCACAAGGCAATAGTTCAGCACGGCGCGAAGGCAATGGCAGAACTAGGAAGGGATGTTCACATGGTGGTGTCAGCACCTTGGGGGCAGCTCAAAAAAGCACTGGAGAAGGCCGAGAAAGAGGTTGAAGATCTGAAAGGCAAGCTCGCGAGTGCAAAAAAAGAAATAAAAACACTTAAAGAGGCCAGTAAATAGTGGCTGGAATAACCAAAGAGCATATTGGAAATAGCATACAACTGTATTTTCGGGGGGGCAGCGCCGAGGGAATATATGCTCGCGCCGGGGAGAAAGAGGATCTATCGTACCTGTCAATATATGCCCCGACAAAAGAAGCCATATTAAAGGTGTGTGATGACCTCATCGAGTCAATTGAAGAACGTAAAAGACAGTTAACCGAAGGAGAATGATGCCATACTGGACCCCGCAAATAGGACCTCAGGCTGCGGCAGCGACGTGCCCCGCCGACGAAACCTTCTATGGTGGAACAAGAGGTGGAGGCAAGAGCGATACCGCGATAGGGCGCCAAGTGCGCGGGGCCGAGAGGTATGGGCCGCACTGGAATGGATTATTCATACGACGTAAGTACAAGGACTTGGCCGAGGTCCGTAGGAGATTTGATGAGCTGATAGCTCAGGGAATGCCCGCGATACGGGTCGGAGGAGAGAATCAGACAAACTATGTCAGGTTTACGGATGGCCCCGCCACAGGAGCTGTGATAGTTCTGGCGGCTATCCTTAAGCTTGAGATGGCAGATGCATTTCAGGGGCACCAGTACACGGAAATTACCATCGATGAGGCCCCGACGATACCTTTCATAGGGCAGTTGATAGACCGGATGAAGGGGTGTTTAAGGTCCCCACATGGGGTGCCGTGCCGGATGTTCCTGACCGGGAACCCCGGAGGATCGGGCGCTTCGCAGGCCAAACAGATGTATATACCAGAAGTAGATGGCGGGATGAGTCCCGTGGGCGACAGCGAAATATACAAGCTGGACGACGGAACTACTAGGGTATTCATTCGATCCACCGTGTATGACAACGCAATTCTGTGCGATAACGACCCAAAATATGTGCAGAGGCTGCAGTCTATTAAGGACCCCGTTCTGCGCAAGGCTTGGCTGGACGGAAGATGGGATGTATTCATCGGGCAGGCCTTCAACTTCACCGAAAGGCATATCATCGACCCGATATGGCCTATACCGGAATTTGTGCCACTATACATGACATTCGACTGGGGCTTCGGAGCGCCGTTCCACATAGGATGGTGGTGGGTTGATCAGTACAATCGACTGGTGCTGTTCGCTGAGTGGTATGGGTGCGAAAAGGGAAAGGCCAATGTAGGACTTAGGCTGGAAGACCCGAAAATCGCCGAGGGGATACTTGAGCGCGAACAGAAAATGGGGATACTGGGGCGCAACATCAAGCGTCTGGTAGGGCATGATAGTTTCAACAAAAAGCCGGACTACAAGGGCGGAGGACAGGGGGATTCTACAGCGGATGAATTTATAGCCTACGCATCCAGACCGGAAGTAATTGAAAAGTATGGCAGCAAGATAAACCTGAATTTGCTTCCGGGAGACCCCAACCGAGAATTGAAGATCAGGCAATTCAGAAACCGGCTGATGCTGCCGGACGACCCCGACGAGAGACCTATGCTGGTGGTGTACAGGACATGCAAGGATTTCATCAGAATAATACCGGACCTATGCACAGACGAGCTCACAGGAGAATACTTGGAGAATGGGCAGGAGCTGCATCCATTCGACAGCGCGTGCCATATATGCATGGACAGGCCGGTGGGGCTGGACGAGATGAAAATAGCAAGGGAGCGCGAGGAACGGCGTCTGGAGCAGATCAGATCGCAGCTTGACGCCCCGTCTAGGGCAGCCGCAGACGAATTTGCGAAGATGGTTCAGGACCTGAAGGAGAAATCCGAGGAAAGGTTCGACGTTGGAATTTTCATGAACTAGGGAGGAAATATGGAATATATTACTGGATTTCTTTTTGTGGTAGTGCTGGTGCTGCTGGCAATTATTGACAGGGAGCGCCGGGCATTCAGCAAAAAAGAGGAACGTTTCATTAACCGTATAATGGCCAAGGATTTAGAGGAATTTCGCAGGGTTACGGAAAGCATGGAAAAAACCCACGCCGATGTTATCAGGGAGATGGAGAAGGAAAATGAGCTGTATGAGAACATGGAGAAGAACACACGGCGCGGATTCAGGCTAACAGGATAATATATGCCAGATAACAAAAAAGACGATTTCGAGGTACTGTTCAACCCGGTCACTAATTTCTACCGGACGATGCTTGAGCGTATATGGTTCAGAAACATACTGTACTACATAGGCGAGCAGTGGATAGTGTGGGGAGAGGGAAATACTTTCGAGTACATGTACGGGTATGCAAGCGGCGTCCCGACGCCCGTCTCCGACATAATCAAGGATCATGTCAGGTCCATGAAAGCCTTGATAATGAACAAGAAATTTCGGGTCGGGGTGGTGCCAAACAGCATGGAGATGAAGGACAGAGATTCGGCAAAACTGTCCACGATGATATGCGACGATCTGTATCGCAGGAATGACTTCGAAGAGAAGGACATGCAGGAGCTGTGCGCGATGATGATGGTGCTGACCGGAAATGGATTTATCCGCACATTCCCCAACCCAAACAGCGGGAAATACGTTATAGATAAGGACGGAAATCCGGTGGTAGGAAAAGGGGATATAGCGACCGTAGCTAGAATGCCCTTCGACATATATACTCCGGACGCTGGAATTATGCTGCGGGACAAGACCAAGGTCGGGATACGCACCTTGACCAGCAAGGAATGGGTCGAGGACACGTACAAGAAGAAACTGAAGGTATCGAGCGACAGTAGGCATCTGGCGGACTACCAGCGCCAACTGGCGGTATTGGTAGCGAATGTGTCCCCGTGGAAGGCAGCCGGTCTTGAAGCATCCCTCCAGAGCTTTAGCGAGGACGATGTGGTCATAGAGGAAATAGAATACAGGCCGACGATGGAATACCCGAAGGGGCGGCACATCGCTAGGTGCTGCGGGGAAGAGCTGTTCGACAAGAAAGAACTGCCGGTGCCGGTAGGTAAGGATGGTAGCTGGGAGTACAGCATAACCCATTTCCAGTACAACTATAATCCGGGGAGCTTCTGGGCCAGCGGAGGAGTTGACCCATTGATAAGCCCTCAGGACACTATCAACAGAATAGATCAGGCCGCAGAGAACAATCGAGAGACTCTAGGGAGACCATTCGTCCTGACCCCCTCCGAGCTTACTCTCCGAAGACTATCCAAGCGCGGGTCTAGACTGCTGGCCATAGAGTACGACGCGCAGAGTTCGCGCAATATGAAACCGGAGATACACCCCGGTACTGCTATGCCGGACCAGATGTTCACCGATAGACAAAATAGGTTGCTGGCTGCTCAGGACGCGGGAGGAAACCCTAAGAACGTGCTGCGCGGGGGAACCCCATTTGCTGGTGCTGCGGGGATAGCGCTGGAGACACTGAGGGAAAGCGCAGAATTGTCGCATACCCCGGACGTGGACAGATACTTCCGAAGATGGGGAGGGGTGAAAAGGAAACAGCTTATAATAGCCCAGAAACTATATACAGAGACTAGAATACTGAGAATACCCGGAGCAGGAAACAACGTTCTAGTAAGGAGCTTCAGGGGATCTGATATACACAATAACACCGATGTGAATATTGAAATGACCAGTGGTCTGGCATCTACTCAGTCGGGAAGGACGAGCCTATTGATGGATACGATACAGTATGGACTGTGGAACGACCAGATGGTCAGGCCGGACCTCAGGCGTCAAGTATTGACACTGCTTGAACTTGGCGGAGTTGAAGAGACGACAAACATACACATGGAGAGAGCGGAATACGAAAATAGCATATTGGTGCACGAAGAAAACCCGGAAGGTATAGCGCTGGTAAAGCAGGAGTCCGGAACGAAAATAGAGGATGTGGACGGGAAGGAATTAACTAGCGCAGCCAATGAGTCTGATCCGGTATTCAGACTGGACAACCACTCTATACATATGGAGGTCCACGACAGACTGATATTCAGCAGGGAATTTTCGTCTCTCAGCAGAGACAAACAGGAAAATATAATAGGTCACAGGGACCTACACGCGACAATGCTGGCCCAGCAGCAGGAGTCACAGAGCATGCTGGATAACTTTGCCGAGGCAGATGCCGGAAGGGCAAAGGGAGGCATGAACGAAACATCAATGGAGGAGATATACAATGGCAGATCTTAAAAGTATGAAAATGGGCAAGAAAGAGGCCAAAAAGATGTACGGCGAGTCTATACCAAGCGCCGAGGCAGAATACCCTTGGGGTCTTCAGATCGAGCTAGATGAGGAATCACTGGGTAAACTGGGTATGTCTATTGAGGATGTTACAGTAGGGGATGAGGTCGATGTAACTGCTGTAGCGATGGTGGAGAGCCTGAGGATGAGCCAGCATCAGGATGGAAGCAAATGCGAGAATATAACTTTGCAGATTACGAAAATGGGAATCAAATAACCTTTTATCCAGAGCTATATACCAAACACAGGGATACTGGTTCGGTGATATAGACGAATTGGAGGGAACATGGCAGATCATATTAGTACATTGTTTGATGGGGGAGTAGACGCCACTACGGCAGCCGGTGGAATTGCAGGCGGCGGACAAAGTGGGGGTCTACCCTTTGACAAAGGTGGCGGAGAAGGGGCAGGAGCCGCGCCGGAAGGGGCGTCTGCAGATTCTAAGCCAGCAAATGAGCATGTAGGCGACGACGAAGCCGGGGCAGGAAATGCTTCCGGGGCTGCCGGAGCTGAAGAGGGTCTAGAGCATCCGGGGGAAGATACCGGGGATGGGTCAGATACAGGTGAGGGAGCGCAGGCTGGGAAAGAATCCCCAAGCAATGCGCAGGCGAACGAGGCCGCAGAAAGACTTCAGTCAATACTCGATGAAAACGGATACGCGGACATTGATGAGCTGATGGCTGATGTCGAGACCGGGCGAACCCTGAAGGATATACTTGGGTCGCGCGACGCGAAGAAAGTGGTTGATGACGCCGATACTCTTGACAGGTACAAACAAGTGTGGGCCGCAGAGGAGCTTGAGGAGCAGCGAAGGAATGAAACTGAATCCGACAGAATAGCGCGGCTGGAAAAGGAAAATAAGGATTTAAAGAACGCTATACAAACAAACCAAAATAAAGCCAAAGAGGCTGAAACAGCAGAGAAATCTTTGAGGATCCTGAGTTCAGAAGTTGATAGGATTCTCGGCAAGGTAGCCCCTGACATGGGGGAGAGCGAGCGAGAGATGGCACTACTGGTACTTGGAGTTGATAACCCTATGGATGACATAGACGATATAGGCAATGTTAGGTTGGTCCGGCCTACGGCAACCAACCTTGCCAAGAAATTCTCTAAGTTCATCGCAGACATAAAGCAGCAGGCGATAGATGAATATGCTGCCGGGAAAAGCGACTTCAAGCCACTTGATAAAGGTGGAACTGACACCAACGCACAGGGAGTGAAGGAAACCCGTCTAGTAACTGACAAGGACGATTCTAGAACCGGGTTTGCTAAAGCAGGTGAAAGGTTCAGAGAGGTGTTGCATCGCTTGGCGAATGCTGAGTAGGCCCTAGGCGAGGAGATCGAAATATGGGACAATTAGATACCACAGCATTGGCGTACCAGTTCAAACGTACGTATGGTGATATGATCACCGACATTTTTCCACGGCAGATTATGACATATAACCTGTTCCAGACCTCGGCCAGAAAGGCCAAGTTCAGAACAGGCGGGGCAGGCTTCTACTTCTCAGCAAGGCAGGCGGATGTTGAGGGAGTTGGTGGCCGCGCCGAGAACGCATATTTGCCTGAGCCTCTGTCCGGAGACGGCGTACAGGGGGTCATCACGCCGAAACTTAATTATGCCGTAGTGCGACTTTCCGGTCTCGCTATGGAAGCTGGCAAGGCGGATCTGGATTCCTTCGTGGATGCCCAGACCGACGCGACGCAGAACGCGTACAATTCCCTTGTCAGCGACCTCAACAGGCAGTGTCACGGAGACGGGTATGGGTTGCTTGCAACACTGTCCACTACCTCAGACACCCTGTCTACTTCTGCTACATGGACAATAACCTGTAACAACGACAGAGGAGTCAGATACCTCAAAAAAGGTATGGTAGTTGACTTCTACAACAGTACTGCTATCGACCAAGGTGCTGTCGCGTCGAGGATCTCTTCGATAGATCCTATCAACAAAACTGCCGAGATGGAAGCTGTTTCAGCCGCTGGGGCAGGTGGTTCTGCCTATCAGGCATACCACCCCTTGTCAGCAGCCAGAACCTATACAATCGCGGCTGAAACAATAGCTTCAGGATCTTTCGTGGTCCGGTACGGGGCAAGGCTTGCTGCGCACGCAACATCCAATGCCAATTATGAGTTGGCAGGACTTGAGGCTGCATACGACGATGGGACCAACCTTGCTACATACGAAGGTATTACCATCGCCAATGACCCCGAGTTCAAGGCCAATATAATGAGCAACAGCGGAGTACCAAGGGATCTGTCAATAGACCTTATGCTTGCCGCAGTAGATATGACCGCAGCTCGGTCACAGAATACTGTTGGGCTTATCCGGATGGGTATCGGCCAGAGACGGAAGTACTATGGATTGATGGCCCCGGATATCAGGTATAGCGCAGGGCAGCTCATGGGCGGATACGAGAAACTTTCGTTCAGCCAGAATGGAGCCATCTCCATGGTGGTTGACCCTGTTACTCAGCCGAACACAATATACTTCGAGCCTATGGACGCGCTGAAGAGATACGTGCTCGCGGATATTGGATGGGGCGGATTTGACCCGAACAAGATGCACTGGAGAGAGGACTATGATCAGGCGACCATGTTCCTGAGAATATACTCCAACCTTGGAACTGAAGAGCGAAATGCTCTAACCAAGCTGGCTGATCTCAGGGAACCGAGCAATATGCCGTTCTAGCAATCTGAAACTTAGTATCCTAGGGGTGTAGTCGCCCCTAGGGGTAAACTATGAACACAAAGGAGACAAATTATGGGAATTAAATTAAGGAATTTGGACCAGAGCTTGGTTCAATGGATAATGACTGCTACAGGGCTTGGTCCCGGAATCGGGAAACTGCACTGGGTAGCGCCCGAGGCAGCCGCAACGTCGCAATTTAGAACTCAGCTTGAGGACATGGGGGTTGAAGAGGATTACCCAATCCACACTCTCCCGTCCGTGGCTGAGGGGTATATGGAAGGATACCGAAACGACGTAATGCTTGTCGCTCCGGGAGCCTATGACGAGAGTGCTTCAATAGCATGGAGCAATCCGTGGTCCCACATACTCGGTCTGGGAGGCCCGAACTGCGCGGGAGATTACTCGGAGCCGAACACGGTAATATACACTGATACAACTGGAATAGCCGCTACAATCAATATTACCGGGCAGAACTGCACATTCGTCAACATGAACTTCCAGAATGCGGGGGCACACGCAGGAAACCTTGCAGCGGTCAAGCTGGACAAATACGGGTGTTATTTCAAAAATTGCCACATCGCAGGCTGTATGGCGGCGACGCAGGCAGCGACAGCGCTGGCTTGCTCTCTCCAGATAGAATACGATGGTATGTACCCCGTGTTTGATAACTGTATAATCGGCCACGACGTGTGGACAACTCGATCAGGCGCGAATCAGGGTGTTATACTGTTCAAGGATGGGCAGACAAATGGCGGAACATTCGTCGACTGTGATATCCTTAGTGTATGTGAGACAGCGACAGGTGTTTTTGTGGCTGTGGTTGGCGCCAACAAACTTGGTAGAGGATGGACATTCAAGCGGTGTAAATTTGATAACTACACCACGGGCACCAGAATGAATCAGGCTTTCTACGAGAGTGCCGCGAATTCCATCGGTGACAGGACAATTCATCTGATTGACTGCTATCTTAACACTAACGGCTGCGACGCATGGCAGGACGACAACAACGACACCATTCACGGTTCTATGCCTGTTGCCAGTGCTGCTGGCGGACTCAGCGCAGAAATTTCGGACGGTGGATAATGTTGGTGAGTAAAAATACTAGGCGGCGAAGGAAGAGGACAGTGCCCAATGTCAACACTCCAATAGTAGTTGGAAAGGGAAAAGACATGCAGTTCAATCCCCCAGTAATAAAGACATGGAGAGAGGATGCATGCGACGCTGACAACTGGAAACACGGGAGAGTCAGCGACCCGTACCGGGACAACTACGAAAGGATATTCGGGCACAACTGATGCTACCTTCATTTGCCGTATCAGGATTTCCAAGGGCGGGTACTTCTACCATGATGAGATTTATGTATTATGGTGGTATACCCGCTCTTGTCAGCGAAAACAAGTGCGAAGGCACCTCGGAATTTAATCCCTATGGGGAATGGGAGCTTGAGGACGTAGGAAATGCGCTGAAAAAGATTGGCCCGGAGGATACTTCTGGGCATGTTGTAAAACTAGTTGCGCCGTACATGCATGCTCTTCCGCTGGACAGGAAATGGAAAGTCGTCTTTATGAACCGGGACATCAATGAGATAATAACGTCCCTTCTGGCGATGAGAACTGTATGGGAGCATTCCCCAGCCGAGGCGATATCTGATGCAAAGATGTTCTTGAGAAGGCATCAGGTGCCGACGCTGGATGTACACTACAAGGATATGTTGAATTACCCAAAGAGTGTGGCTGCAGCAATTAGCGAATTTCTCGAAGTGGACCTAGACGTGGACGAAGCTGTCAAAGCAGTGGACCCCAACGCTAGGCAGAAGATAAAAGGAGTCCGGCACAAAAATGGAGAGGAACCCTTGCTTGGATTTGATTTCAACAGGGTAGTGCCGGAAAAGGAAATGGATTTATAGGGAGGATACTGATATGTACGAAGGAATAACCCCAAGCGTTCCAGCAGAATTTTTAAGGAAGCTAAAGAAGCTGGACAAGGGCCTTGGATGCGAGTTTAGCAGGGAGCATAGCAGGTTTGTCATAACCCAGACAGGGAAAATATCCGGGAAAGTGCCGGTATTTCTGGTGCTGGGCGATGATGGCGGCGGATACAGGTACCCCGACCAGCGAGACATAGATGTTCTTCACAGGGCAGATATGCACAGAAAGGGACAGGAAGTTAAGGACAGGATTCGTATCGGTGAGGAGTATATGAGGGAGTCCAGAGAGAAGCAGGACAAGAGCAATGCTTCAACCATACGGGACCAGACCAAGGACGACAAAATACAGTTGTCCAACACATACGTAAAGTCCTTCAATCTTGGTAAGGGAAATTCTGCATTCAGACGGATAGAACACAAGCCAAAGGGGTTTGTGGTAAAGGATAACAGATTAACTAATGCTTCGGAAATCAACTGATAGTTGGTCAGTAACGACCTATATCAAGATGATTCGAAAGGAGACATGGAAATGGCAATAGTAGCAAATTTTACACCGGACACAATTGAGTGGACACACATCGGGGTAGTAGGGACACTGAAACCTGATGAAATAGAGGACTTCAATACTGGCAGAGCGAACCATATCCTCAGCAAATACGGCAATCGCGGGCTGGTTAGACTGGAGCTTGGCGATGATAAGGAAGAGATCATCAAGGGAAAAAGGAAAGTAGCGATGAAAATGTGGAGAGATTTCTGGCTTAAACAGATAGCCTACCACAACCAGCACAATGAGAATCTGAAGAACTCTAATTGCGCTCTGGTCGACCCGGCGGAAGACCTGAGAGACCACGCCGAGAAACTGGGGGTAGACCTGATAGGCCCTTGGAGCATCAAGCAGTTTGAGAAGGACAAGGAAGTAACCCAGCTTCGCGAGGATAATGCCCAGCTCAGACGGGATTTTGACGAGCTAAAGCGACTGATAACCATGACGAATACTAGGGAAGAAGCTTCTGCGAACTATGACAGTATTAGAAGCAGATTCAAGACCCTGAACAGAAACAATCTCGCCGCATTCGTCAATGAGAATGCTGCGGATATAATGGCATGGCCCATGGCCATAGTCTTGGAGCTTAAGGACAAGTACAAGAAATTCTACGACAAGGACGGAAAGGATTCTTGGCCTTTAGCCCAGTAGGGAGAGGCGATGACATACAGAAATTCCTACGATATGTTGGGGGATCTCAGACATAACCTCAACGAGTATAGCACAGCGCTGCACCAAGGGACCTCCACCAGCGGGAAATACGATAATGGGTGGCTGATGCGGGAAGGGATCAATATAGCTCAGGCGGAATTGTATGAAATGCTGGTGCTGGTAATGCGAGAGCACTTTCTGGAGGGTCCTGAGGACATAGCTGTCACAAGCTCTGTCATAACGCTGCCATCCGATTTCGGGGAGCTTGAGGAACTGAGGGACGGAAATGGCGCCAAGGTATACAGGTCGGGAGTAAAAAATCTCCCGGCCAACGGAAGCGATGGCTCTAAGCGGGCATACTACCGCAAGGGAAATACCTTGGTGCTCAACAGAAGTGGAATTACTGATACTTATTCAATAGCATATATAAGAAAGCCTAGGGATCTGGATCAGGGGGCCGCCTCTTCTGGAAATACCCTAGCCACTACTGCTGTTCCAGTCGACGACTACTATAACGGGATGTATATCGAGAGCATTACTGGAAGCTGGGCAGGCGAGATAAGCGACTATACAGCAGGAAGAGTTATAACTGTCAGCGGACAGACCCTGACCAGCGGACACTACTATGGAATAATAAGCGATCTGCCATATGAGTTCCACAAGCACATCGTCCCTAGGGCAACAATACTATGCAAGGCGGCTCATCCATCCTCGCAGGAGAAACCCAGTGCGGGGGACGTGCAATTATGGAGCAAAAGCGTCGCTGACACATTTCGGGCATTTGCCGGAAATAAAGCGGATGTGGACCCAGAGAGTATATGGTGCGATAGTGATAGAGCACTATCCGGTGGGTTCAGTATTCCCGGACACAGTAACTTGGTTTGGTAAGGATATACTATGCCTAAGAACTCATTAACTCCACTGACCGGGGTGCCTTTGCGCGGGGGGATGAATTCCTATCTGGAAGCGCCTCAACTTCCTCCGGGGGCGTTCTCGTTGGTTCAGAACCTACGCCCTAGGCACCCCGGATTTACGAAGCGTCCGGGCCATCGCAAACAGCACAGTACTGCGGACGGCACAAATCAAGTGCAGACCCTGTACCAATTTCGGAAAACTCAGATCGACGAGTCCCATTTCTTCGGACAATTCTCCGATGGGGATATACTTGAGGCAGACAATGCTCCCCCCGCCGTAACGACGGGAGCCTTCGGGGATGAGGTATTTTCCGGGTCGGCCAGCCAGAAGCCTGCAGCGTGGTCCAATATGCAGGACCTATTGATAATGTCGAACGGAGTAGACCAGCACAAAGTATACGCCGGTCTAAGCAATTATCCCGACAAAGTTGTCGTCTATGATCACACGGCTGCCGCTCCAGTAGTGCCCGACGAGGGAATGGATTATACGGAACAGGCCACCGATGGATTAAGTACTACTGTGGTAGTTTTGGATGCAATTGGGACAGACAGCGATCAGGCCCTGTTCATATGCTGCCCGGTTCCCGCCAACAGACTTACTTTCACTGTGTCTGCCGCGAACGGAAATGACGTGGCAGTGACTGTATCGTGCAGAACTCAAACCAATACTTGGTCGGACGTATCCGCTACGGACGGAACTGATTCCAGCGGGTCTCTAGCCCAGACCGGAACAATGTACTGGACGCCTAACGCGTCTGAGATACCTACATATATGTACGGGATGTGCGGATTCTGGTACAGACTGACGTGGGATGGAGCGCTGGACGCAGAGGTGGAAGTATCCAAAATAACCTACGGGACGGATCACGATGGAGACGGGGCGCGGACTTCTTTTCTCAACATACACAATGTGTGGGACGGACTTCCCCCATACGCCATCGAGGCAGTTGTGTACGACAGCAGCGCAGGAACATACAACACCAATGGGACTGGGGCTGTAGACCTCGGGTCCGTACTCATGGACGAAAATGATGCGCTGTTCATCTCTAGCCCATATCCGCTGATGGGGTTATACATTGATCCGGGAAGTACTCCCAACACCGGGGACGCTACATCTATCGATGCAGCCTATTACTGGGACGGGGATAGTTGGGCCGCCCTGTCCAATCTAGCCGACGAAACTGCAGGACTGACTGGGGCTGGATGGGTGACGTGGGACAGACCCTCGGGGGAATATCAGCAGCAATTCCGCGCGACCCAGTACTACGCATACTGGTATAAACTGGAAGTAGACGATGCGATAGCTGGGGATGCCAATGGGACTATGGTAATATCTATTCAAACTATGCCATATTTCGATATAAACGAGGCCGGTTCCGTAGGGGTAGCGAACTGCGCTTGGGGAGATCATATGTGCTATTCCTTCTCGCGATACGGGCAGTATATATACGTATCGGCTCTAGGAAAAATCCTGACATTAAACGGGCTAGGGTTCGGGGTGCTTGAGGCCGGGGATGGTCGCTCTAATAAAGTTATAGCGATGGACAAATTTCACAATGAAATGATAGCGTGGCAGGAAGAGAAAGGAATTGAGGGAGGATGCACTACCCTTTTTGAGGGGTACAGCCCGGACACATATGGCAAGCTGCTACTGTCGTCCAGAGTTGGAATAGTCAATGCCAAGGCCCACATAGTGGTTGATGGGGTATTGACAAGCACTGCCACCGACGAGCGCCTGAAGACGCTGGCTTTCTGGATAAGCAGATACGGGGTATGCGTCTCAGACGGAAGGACTGTCGCGATAATATCGGATAGTGTAAGAAACTACTTTGACCCCACCAACTCCAGCAATTGTATAACATATGGGGCCGAGGATCAGCACTGGATAGGGTTCGATTCGGCGTACAATATCCTAAGGGTGGGATTAGCTACTGGAGGATCTGACACGCCCAACACATTTCTGGTATTTGATCTAACAGACAAGGTATGGTATAAGGATTCCATAGCGCAGGAGTTGGCGTGCGCGACAGAGGTAGAGGCTGGCAGCGGGGACATACCGGTGGTTCAGGTCGGGGGCGGTATCGACGACGGGACAGTGTATCAATTGAACTATGGCACGACAGATATCAGTACAGCAATAACCAGTATACTGGACATCGAATTTCAGGACGGGGGCCAGCAGTTGATATTGGACGAACTACTACTGAGGTGCAAGACGCAGGCCGCCGGAAGTATACTTCTGTCAATATACGAGAACAAAATAGTTTCTCCGAACGTAACCGATGAAGCGCTGGCAATGACAGTGGAGAACGCCAATGAAGTAGTAAGACGGCATGTAGTTCCGCTAAATAATTCAAGCCAGCATATTACCGTGAGGCTAGCCCACGCGACGGCCTCTCAGGAAATGTATCTGTATGACTTGGGAATAAGGATGTATATATGGACCCTAAGATAGCCACGTGGACAAAGAAATTTTTCAATATCAAGAAGATAGGGGACGAGCCTCCACTCAGGAATAGTGGAATATGGAAAGAGTGGGAAGGCGGAATCGACAAGAAGACATGGGACAGGAATGTAGTAAATGGCAAAGCCGAAAAATCCAATAGTGCGTAATTACGGCAGAAGGCCTTCAGTAATCGGGGACGAGGGAGACTATCACGAGATGATGAAGACCCCGCCCAGAAAGGCTCTGCTTGACCAGCGCTTGGAGCCTAAGAGCCAGTTTGACAAGCCATATCTGCAGGATGACTATGCCGAGATGGAATACGAACAGCCAGCTCCTCCGGGCCTTACCAGCGTATCCACCCCTGATCTTGACTGGCCAGAGGTCCCAAGCTCTCCGGTCCCGGATCTACCTCCTCCGGGAGAAGGAGGAAAACTGTGCGGTCTGGTGTGCTTCTCGCCTCTGTATTGCGACGATCCTGTGGAATGTCATATAGCAGTGATTCAGGGCTACACGACTGAGGATATATATACTCATCCGGGACTATTCCACGCGACGATAAACGGTGCCCCAGTCAATATAAAAATTGAGGGAGGGATTCGCCCAATAAAAATATACCCACCCGCAATCAGAAGTCCAAGGTGCTGGGGAGTTTACCCGGACGACCCAAAGGACCTCGTGTCTCTGAGAATAATAGGAAAGGACAAGAGTGGTAATATAATATTATCATGCGAGGAAAATATTGACGTGTTCTGCCAGCCGGGGAACAAATGCGGGTGTAACTGCGAAGATCTCCCCGAAGGGGCATTTGCCTTCGACGCTGATAGTACTACGGATACAATAGGACCCAATAGTTCAACAACTATTTATTTTACTGGAGGTTGTCCTCCTTATAAATTCTTTATACCCTATGCTTTAGGATATTATTTTGATGTCAATCATACCATAACAGAATTAACTATTACAGATCCTTATTCGGAGGATAATAACTCTATTAATCTTTTTTGTTTGGATGGAGTTGCAGAGGTAAATTTTGATTGTGAAGCTCTTGTTACAGGTTTAGACAAATGTTCAGGATACAGTGACTACCCTGCCTGGAAAAGTGGAGTAAATTATACTGGTGGAAAAACGGTGGTATATGATGATCGTTATGAATGTTTGGAAGATCATACCTCATCAGGCAATTTTTATGAGGATTATGACGCTGGATATTGGTTTAAAAATACTTTTGGTGACGACTTCGTAAAGACTATAACTATATATAATACAGCTTGTTGTTGTGATGATCTGCCTTTTGGTGCATTGGAATTTGATAATGATTCTACACCTGATACCGTAGTAGCTGGAAGTTCTATAGATATTTATGTAACAGGTGGATGTGGTCCGTTTGTATTCTCTACTGATAGCGTAGGATATAGCTTTCCAAGCCACAACTATTCTTCGTGGGCAACAGAAACAGATTACGTTTATGAAGACGTTGTAGAACCTCCAACTTATCTGGATTGGACTACCAGTACATTATATGAAGTAGGAGATACGGTATCTAATTCCGGTGTATATGTGTGTTTAGTAGAGCATACATCAGGTGATTTTGAGGATGATGTAACCTCCGGATATTGGTATTCGTATGGAGTACTTGCTCCATATTACATCTGTATTGGAGATCATACTTCTACAGATTTCATAGATGACATTGAAGCATGGTATCCTTTACAGGAAAATGATCATTGGACGTTAGATAGAGTTGATACGTTATCTTGCGATACAGGTGTTTGCGGAGATCCAGGAGGATATGCAGCAAATGCTTTAGTTTCGATAAAGGACATTTGTGATACAGTAGTTACAGCTAATATAAGAAATACTTCAGGTCACTGGGATTTCTTCATTGGATCAAGTAATAGTCCTGATCCAATAAGGGCATCGGGATATGTTTACATCGATAACATGAGAGTTTATATAGGTTGGGGAGAAGGTGGCACAATACCAGTTAATGCTAATTCATGTGCTCAAGAATACCCGGTTCCACTAACTTCTTTGTTTTCTCCTTCATTAACTGGTCCTGGATATCTTCCCCAAGAGATGGTGAACCATAGCAATAATCCCGATAGAACTTGGGAGGAATATGCTACTTGGCTGGGAGAACAGGGAGACATTGTAGCAGCAGGACTTGTTCTTGATTGGTGTAGATGGGCTGGAACCTCTATTTGCTATTTTATGTTCCAAGATAATCCTTGTACTGTCGGTAATTCAAATAAACGATTGGCAAGATCATGGTCTGTATATGAGTGGGTATGCTAATGGGACATATACTTGAAGCATTTAGACTAGCAGATATCCAAACATATCTCAACATTAGGCATCATCTTGCGCGGCACAACAAGACAGATGAGGATGTAAGGAAATACTTGAAGCGCATAAAGAATGAAATGAGTATCGGGGCCGCCAAAGAAGTAGCGTTTGTTAAATGCCCCGAATGCTCCAACCGGATGCGCTTGTACAAGGTGAACACGTCGGGCGGAGATCAAGTCCCCGACAAAAGGTTGAAATCGCAATGGTGGTGTAGCTTTTGCGGACATTCGATATTTAAGCGAAGGACGTATAAACGAGAAATGGAAATTGCCTTAAAGGAGAGAAACAATGCCACTAGCAGAAGAAACAAATAAACTTCCGGACCCCACAGACCCGAACAGTTACGGGTACAATGAGTACTTGAGCCGGGGCGGAACAGGATACGTGGACAGCGCAGGACCTGCCCCGTCTTCGCAACCCTCATACGAAACAGAGCTTGTTAGTGGGTATTCAACAGGATATTACTCAGGCGACAAGACCGACAGCAAGGGCCAGCGAATAAACCAGACCACCCAAAACAGGGGAGATATATATTTCACTGGGGGCGGGGGAGGTGGAGGAGGCGGAGGAGGCTCTACTCTTAGTCCCACCGGCTCTATATCCACCAGCAAGGTTCAGCGAGGCCCTACACCGGAGCAGCCAGAACTGGTACCGTTTGAAATGCCGGAAGGGTGGACCGGCGAAGAACGGGCTGCGGAGGTTGCCAAGCAGTCTGCCCTCGGGCTTCGAGAGGCCCGTCGTTCGCTGCGCGAGACTATGATGGGGCTGCGAAACGACCCGGCGTCCAAGCTAGCGCGGGCTAGAGCACTGGAAGCGCACGGTATCAATATCGAGAGGACTCTGGGCGGGGCCAGAAGGTATGCCGAGCAGATCGAGCAGACAGATACAGGGCGCGAAACTCAGGCTGCGGTGTTGAACTATCAGGCGTACCTCAGCAACAGGGCCAGCATAATCAGCAATGCGTGGAATGCATGGGCCGCGTCCGGGACTACTATATCATCCAGCCAGTATACATATGGCGGGGATGATGCAGCAGACAAACTTAATTCTCTCGGGGAAGGCTATGTGTCCGGCGAGAGATCCCTGTCTAAGATAGGAGGTTAAATATGACTAGAGCTATAACGGATAATCCAGAACGGATGGGGACTGAGGCAGCTCCGGGAGTTCCGTGGGAAATTGCCAAAAATACTGATGGCCCCGGAATTGACTGGGACCCAAGTATGTTGCACAGTAGAGTATCACCGGAGACTCTTGACGAGTTTGCGAGAGTAGACCCTGAAAATGCCGACGCTATAATGGATAGCTACGGCTATAGTAGTAAGGACGTGCCAAGAAACCCAGAGAAACCCCGACCGACGCAAGCTCCAGCAGCATCCCAACCCGTGCGTGCTGGGCTTAAGCCCCCGGTGGATACTTCCAAAGCGCCAGACTATTCTGCTTCGGGGAGGGACAGGTTTGCTGTGGCTATAAAGCAACAAATAGGATTCGACCCAGTGAGACTGGACCCGTACAAGGAAGTACAGAAAGCGGAGGCCAGAATGCTGCCAAAGATATTTAATCAATTCTTCGGCGGCAAAGTAATGTGGCAGGACAGGGAGCGCCTAAATGCCCAGCAAAAAAAGGCTTGGGAAGAGGAGCACCTGAAATTTCGCTCCCACGTATTCAACAGAGCAGAACAGCTTAAGGAAAACGGAATAGCGATAATGAGAGAGGGATTAGACAGCTTCGACAGAAAGGCGAAGGAGTACTCCGACATAATGTCAAAGGTTGAGAAGCAGATCGAGGCAGACCGAAAGGCCAGAGAAACTGCGCCTCAGATGATTGGTATAGTTCCTCTGGGGAAAAATCAGAAGACAGTCCACGTATGGGATAGAGCGACTGGAACTTATGTCGACACTGGACGCCCTTGGTCTGATACCTCTACCCCACAGATAATTCAGCAGATGGACTTCGAGGACAAGATACTTGGAAATTATGAACCGAACCAGAAGTTAGACCCGGTTGATCTGCAGGCTATGAACGATAGACGCGTCACAAGGGGGATGCCAAATATCGTCGAGGTTCAGGTCAAGGCCCCCATCAAAAGGTCCCGATTCGGGATTGACTGGTTGGCCAAGGACGAAAAGGGAGAATATCAGTACCTCGAAGAAGGTTCGCCAGAACTTGAGCAGGCCCTAGCGGAGGGCGGAACGCGAACTGACAGTATCAGGGAAGATGTTGGTGGAAGCGCCGAGGCTTCTCCAACCGGGTCTTCTGCCCAAATTTTAGAGCAGTTTCCGACGGCGTACCAAGCCACGGACGGGAAGTGGTATTACACGGATGATAATGGTCAAACCTATCGAATAGAGGAAGAATAATGTCTCCTTTTAAAGCTATACCAGTAGATAGCGCGCCCGAACCGGCGTTCGACCCTGAAGGTGACGGGTACGACTATATTACTGCCAGAGAGGCTGGCCTCGGCCAAGACGGATCCGGGCACTGGCCCAGCCTAGACCCGAGGACGGGAATGGTCCTAAAAGGAACAGGCCACCCTACGTATAAAGAGACTGTTGACGCTGAATCGGAACTGGGAAATACTATCTCCAAGAAAGGGAACAGGTACTACTCAGCCAAGTCCTCCGGGAAGTTTAAGCTAACCCCGGTGGATAAGGCTCCTGAACCTGTACAAGCTGCGGCCCCAGCACAGAGTGCAGTACCCCCCTCAAAGGAGCAGCCATCTTTCAATGTAGCCCCGGAGCGCACCTTCGCGGATAAAGTAAAGGACATGTTATTCCGGGAAGGGAAAGACAAACTTACGGCTAAAGCACAGAATGCTATGGCGATAGCCAAGGAGTTCGGAGTAAGACCGTCCGAGGCGTACACCAATCAGGAGCAGATATCTAAAGAAGTTGGCTTTAAGGACAACCCGAATACATCACAGCTTTTGGCCGGGCCAGTAGTAGCTTTTTTCATGGCGAATCCAGTCGGGGCTACCCTAGGATTAGCCACGTATACCGCACTTGGAGAAGTAGAGAATGCAGTAGCTACAGGGATAAAGGGAGATAAATACAAGTTCGGGAAATACTCAACTCCATCGCAGTGGCTGCCAGAAGATACCAGCGAAGGAGTTAAAGCTATCCTTGACGGGGCAGACATGCTGGTAAAGGGCGGGCTGATATCCAAAGGAAAAAATATCCCGGAAAACATAAGGGAGAAATTTCTAAGGGAGACTATAACTGAATACAATCTACCGAAAACAATCAGCATAAGTCCAAAGCAGGTTAAGGATGCCCTGTCCTTGGACCCCTCACTGCTTACCCCAGAGGAGCTGGATGCTCTCAAAGCGCTTTCCGGAAAGAAAGGAGAGTGGGCTAGGGCGGCTCGCGAGGGTATCCGCATTGATATACCAGCCGAGAAGATAGTCAGGGTAGCCGACAAGCCATGGTGGAAAAAGGTAAAGAGCAAGCTCGGCTTGAAGGCCGGAAGAGAATATACCGTCACTCACAGGGCGGGAGAGACCACAACTGGAAGGCCCGTGGCTGGACTACTGAGAGACCCCAGAGAAGTTCCTACCCGAGCTGGCCGATCAAATGATATAGAGCCGGAGGTTCCCGGATTCGAGGGAGCAGTAGAGGAAGCGGAGAATGCTGAGAGAATTATAAATATTCGGAGAGGGCGGTCCACTGTGGAGGAGTCCCCGTACGATACCGGGGCAATAGAGTATCCGAAGAAGGCTGGCAGAGGGATATTCCCGATCGCAAGAAAGGCCCCACCAGATATTCCATCGGGCAGATCCACAATTGAGGAGTCCCCGTACGAGACAGGAACTGTCAAATACCCAGAGAAAACCGGGGGCGGAATACCGCCTACGACCAGACCTACTATACGCAAGCCGCCACCTTCGCTGCCTCAGCGTCAGACTTCGGTTGAGGAGTCTCCGTACAAGACTGGAACTATTGCTCCTCGCCCCAGAAGGACAGCAGGAATTGTACCGCGCAACCCAAATAGGCCTCCACCCCCAACTATCCCGCAAAGGAGGTCCACTATCGAGGACACCCCATATATACCAGCGGCGATACGCAGACCGGGAGGAATACCAATAGCGACGAAAGCTCCGTCCGATGCGCCCACTGCTAAATTTCTCGGGTACCATGATCTTACCTCGATCGGCGAGGGGCAGTCTCCTCTGTACAATATCGAGGGCGGTGAGCATCATGGGTCTACTGTCACCAAGGCCAGACTGGAGCAACTGGGAATACCAG
Source organism: uncultured bacterium (assembly GCA_964639605.1). Taxonomy (GTDB): domain Bacteria; phylum Fermentibacterota; class Fermentibacteria; order Fermentibacterales; family JCC-6; genus Aegiribacteria. The sequence goes on from CAZXEF010000001.1 coordinate 38,021, forward strand.
TACCTGAGACTCCTCCGCCTGCCAAGCCCGAAGAGGATTTCGTCACGCAGTCAGGAAAGCCGTACAAGCGCAGAGGAAATCTGGAAAATGCCCTGAAGAAAGCCGGGAAGGAAGACCAGTACGACATACTTAAGCTCCGCGATGGATATGTCGGGCGCACAAAATTGTCTAAGGGAGGGGGAATATCCCCGACGAATTACCGCACTGTAGTGTCAGATACCACTACGGAGGGAAAGAAGGGAAATATATGGATACTTACCGATGAGGGGGTACGCTATGAAAGCGCCCAGCCAATGCACTTCATGATCGCCGAGGAATTCAATATCCCGTATAGCAGTGTGGTAGAGAGTGGCATTATCGGTGGATCATCTACCAACTTGAGGAAAATGCAGGAGCTACTGTCGAAGCTATCCAAAGGGGGTTATGTCGGGGATGTGAACAACCGCGCCCTGAACTCGATACCCCCCAAGCAGCAGGGCAGGATACTTAGGCTGGTGTCTGAGATACCCAAATGGATGAAGGAGGCTGGAGCCGATCAGGAATTGATGGACCGGGTTGATGTCGAGCTTAAATCCATAGTGGAAGTTCCGGAAGAGGGCGTGGACGAGAGCATTCAGCAGTGGTCGCAGCTTGGCAAGCAGATGGAGAGAGTGCTTGGGGCCACGACATTCGATCCGACGGGCCTCTTCGCCATAATGCAGTTGTCACTGGATCAGGGAACTGGGCGCTTGAAAAAGACTACCGTCCACGAGACATACCATTTGATGAAAGCGTGGATGCTGCCCCGCGCAGAGAGTGAGCGCGTTTCCAAATTCTATGGTGACAATGAAGAAGCCGAGGCAGACGACTATTTTGACTTCCTTGAGGGCAGGAAGAAAGAACGACCGGACTGGCTTACAAGGATATTCAACAAATTGAAGGCATTGTTGGAGCGAGTATGGAACTGGGCCAGAGGGAAGGGATTCACATCCAGCGCCGATGTCAAGGTTGTATGGGAGAGTCTCCGCAGCGGGGTATGGAGGACGCGACCGATTGGGGTAACTAGAAATCCAACTACCTCATTTGCCGGGGAACAGACTCCGGTGCAGTGGGGATTTAGCCAACTAGCGAAAGTAGCCGCCGATCCATCTATGCCTACCAAAGCTCAGTCCGTGCCAAATTGGTTGTTAAAGCAAGGGGTGAAACCCGCCGAGATGAAATGGATGGGAGTTGAGCAATGGCTGTCTGATAATCAGACCAAGCAGGGCAAGATCGACCGGCAGGCTTTCGCAGAATGGGTTAATTCCAATAAAGTCCAAGTTAGCGAAGTATTTAAGGAGGGAGAAGGAGGGGACGAAGAAGTTGCAATGGAGATAGCAAATGAAGTAACCTCTCTTATATATAACTCTGACTACAGGCTGGGAATCCTAATGGAGGAAGGAGTGTTGCACGAAGAATTTCTATCTGATATAGAAATGACCACTATAAGAAATATTGTGGATGGTTGGGGAAATTATTCTTCCGCTGAGCAGGTTCGACAGGAATTGATGAGTGCCATATCTCAAATCCCTGAGGACGTTATCGCTGGTCTGGACCCAGATGTTGTCCCAGAAGTTACTGCTGCGATAAAAGGGATAAGGAATGATGGATTGCCAGCTATAGATGAGGAAGTGCTCCCTGAAGAATTAATGCCCGGCGATACGCAGTATAAGGAATATGTTCTTCCCGGAGGTGAGGATTATGGAGAATTGCTGCTGACACTCCCCGCAACCAATGCCCCATACACTATGATTGGTACGTATGAGCAAGTTCCTGCCGGGCCAAATTTTCAGTCTGATCACTGGGAAGAGCCAAACGTCTTAGCGCACACCCGTTTCAATTCCAGAGCGGATACGGAAGGAAACAGTGTGCTATTTCTTGAGGAAGTACAGAGCGACTGGCTGCAAACAGCAAAGGAGACTGGAATGGTTAGCAGTGAAGACGCCCGGTTGTTGGAAGAGTACGAGGCCAAGAAGAAACCCTTAGAGGAAGAGTATAACGAATTGTTGGCGCATGCTGGAGGCGTTGAGGGGGCTAAATCTGCGCTGCCAAGTGCTCCTTTCCTTGACACTTGGCACGAGCTAACTCTCAAGAGAATGTTGCGTTGGGCCGCTGAGAGGGGATATGACAGACTGGCGTGGACGACCGGAATACAGCAGGTGGATCGCTGGTCAAAGGCGACGAGACGGGTCGTGGATAGTATCAGTTGGCAGAACGTAAGCAATGATAATCTCAGTGTTGAGAGGCTGTCCGATAACCACTATGCAGTATTCAACAATAGAACAGGACAATTTGTTGAAGGAACCGATGGGTCATATAGGGCGCCGGTGCAGGATATAGCTGATAAATTAATGAATGACAGCGCTGGGAATGGGTATGCTACTATAACTGGACACAAAGATGGGAAGGTAGTGTTCAGCGAAGTTATACCGTTACAGGGTTCTACCAAGATACATAACCAAGAGGTTACACTTCAAGATCTTGTAGGGAAGCAGCTTGCCGATCGCATTCGGTCTGGGGAGAGCCGGGGTAGCGTGGAGGGGGAAGGCCTAACCATTGGCGGCGAGGGTATGAAAACTTTCTACGACCAACGCCTCCCCGGATTCGCCGAAAAATATGGCAAGCAATGGGGAGCGAAGACCGGGAAACTGGAAATATGGGAGGGCAGAGTAGACCAGAAACAAGTAACCCCCGACAATATCGATAGAATAGCCGTGAATAAGGCAAAGGTTCATTATATTGAAATTACTGATGCGATGCGCGAGTCTGTTCTCCACAAGGGTCAGACGCTTTTCTCCATCGACTCTGCTGCCAAAACTGGCCGCGCGGAGAAGGTCAAAGCCCGCGTCGAGGCGTACAAGAAGCAGTTCTATACCCCGATAGAGGGTTCTCCGCTGGACAAAAGCGCCATAGCATATCTCAAGGAGAAGGACCCGGCCAATATCAAGGTATACTTCGACAATATGCCTACCATTGGCGAGTTGCTTCCGTCCGAGGTGTACAGGTTCGACGAGAAGGCCAAGCAGTACATTGCCACTATTACCACGGAAGCTGGAAATATCAAGCCCGCCATACGCCAGAGTGGATATTTTGTTCTAGACAAGTTTAAGGACACAATTTCCGCATACACCGATATCAGCAAGCGCGTGGAAATGTGGACGGACCCGACCCGGATGATGCAGGCCATTGACCAAGGCCATTTCGGGGGTCCGGTCCAGTCTCATGTCCTGTGGCCAGCTCGCTCCACAATGATGGCGAAGCTCAAATGGGTGGATTATCAAAAATCTCAGGTAGCCGATATACTGGACAAGCACAAAATCCGGACCCGCAAGAAAGACGAGGCCGTCACAGCAGTGCTAGAGCATGTTAGCCAGAGCAAGGCCTTCGGAAAGAAGGTCGACGACATACTTAGCATGAAGGGGGTAAAAGAGGCGCTGGTAAAAATCAAGCCCAAGGACCACAGGGATATTGTCGAGGCCGCGATCGAGGCTAGGGTTCTATATACCCGGATGCGGGCCAATGTCAACACTGCACGTCGGTTGAGGAAACAGAAGGAAATCCCGCGCAGGGCATTCTACTCCCCGGACATACTTGCGCAGAATGCGTGGGCCAAACTTTATGGCTCCATGCACAATATCCATTTGGTGATGGAGCGGCCAGAGATGCCGGACTTTATACAGCCGAACCAACCCTTCAACCCAAGAGCGCTGCCCAAGGAAGGAGGAATCCCGGACTATATGAAGGAGCGCAGACTGTCTGTTCTGATGGCCGATTATGCAGATACGTCCGGGAGGGATATATTCGACACTAATATAATCCACAACAATAAAATATATAGCGCGGTTATGAAAAGCGTCGGACTTGATCACTCCGCAGATGCGATAAATACGTGGACCAGTGAGGTGTTCGCCGGAACTAGCCCGGCCATAACCAAGGTTGCCAAGAGAGTCCTTCCGGAGAAGGTTCACGGAGGACTACTATCGCTGCGCAGAAATCTGTCTAGGGCAGTTTTTCCGCTGAACTTCACGTGGAATATGTTCATTCAGACATCCTCCGCTGGAATAACCTTTGCCAGATATGGCACTATCGCTAACATCAAAGGGCTGTCCTACCTGACAAGCCCGACGATGAATCAGGCTGTTCAGCAGATAGCGTACAGCCAAATAGTCAAATCCAGATGGGGCGGGAAACTACACTATCAAGATGTGCAGGATTCTATCACCAAAAACAAAAGGCTGCAGGCCAGCAAATTGGATTCTGTTACCGAGTATGCTAACTTCCTTACATCGGCTATAGAGAATTTACTGACTGGGCATGCTGTAGCTTCAGCATATTACTATGGAAAGAATCATTTGGGCCTTACGGGACGGGCGCTGTGGGAGTACGCCTCCGAGGGAGGAGCCAAGACCCAGAGCATGTACAACTACGCAGATCTTCCGGGGCTGCTGAGGGCTAGAGAAGTTGGAGCAGTGACCCCATTCCAGACATTTGCTTTCGACGTGTTCAACACAGTGCGCGAGATAAATGTTCCGATATTGAGAAGCACTATCGGAAGGGTCGGTATATACCACACTATCTCCTCAAAGGAGGCTCCGCCAGAAGGGGAAAAGGTAGACCCGGACAGCGATGCCGGGAGAGCGACCATACGTCGACGCTTGATGATATTGGGGAGATGGGTTGCTGCAATAATGGTGACTAATGCCGTTGTCGATAAATCGATCGGGAGAAAGCCATGGACTGTAAGCTCATTTGTCCCGTTCTTCGGATATATTATGGGGCAGATCCCTTACGTCGGGGAATATGTCGGGGGGCCTCAGTCCGGGCGCGGAACTACCCCGTTCGAGTATTTCAGTGATCTGGCCACCGGAATACAGCGCTTTATGAAATACGAAGATTTCACCAAGCTCCGCCAGTGGCTGCTTAGGTATCATACTACTGCCGGGGTCCAGTGGGACAGAACCATTCAGGGAATAGAGGCTGTGGCGCGAGGAGAGGTCACGGACGTCAGAGGGCATCAGTTGTTTAGGGTCAGGGGAACATCGGAGCAGGTTCGGGCAGTGCTAGGAGGCCCATTCAGAACCGAAGCTGGAATTGAGTATCTCAGGGAAAAAGATAAGAAGAAGGGCCTTTCCAAGAAAAGGGCCAGACAGACAATATCAAGGGGAAGAAAACGTTAAACCTATATAATGGGGGTGTTAAATGGAAATAGATATTAGTAGACTGGACAAATGGCATTTCAGTGGCGATGAGGAAATGAACACCGTCATTGGGGCTTCGGCTATATCCAATCAGTCAGGGAGCTACCCGGACCTGATCCGGGCGACAGGAGTTGGTGGAGTAGTCAGATTAACCAGCAATGATCACGGATTTAAGGCCACTGCAGATGCGTGGAAACGGAACGAGAGCAATTGCATCTATGTTCAGGGAACCACCAATTATGATGGGCTAAGAACTATCATAGCGGTTGCGGCAAATACTCTGGACATACTGGCCCCGTACGTCGCCGAGACTCCGGGCGGAACGGAGACTCTCAGACCCGGATTCAAGTACCCGGAAAGGAGTGAGTTCTGGGGTCTAGCACTGCATTTGGCTGCAGCCTGCGCGACCGAGGAGGATTTGGAGATAAGTGTGGATGCAAGTCGCGGCGCGGCATGGGACAGGAAGATATATGACGAGCCGATGTATGGGGTTCAGGATATAATCGATATATTCGACGAGCCTATTCCCCTCGACCCGAACGATATCGTATATGTTACTTTCCCGAACACGGATGATAACCTTTGGGGGCTGACACTGTACAGCAGGAGGTTGGTATAATGAAACGGATAAATGGAAAGCTTGTCATAGGGGACGCTATTAATACTCCGGGGGATATCGCCGGGGGTACCCCCGACATAGAGTCCAACGGGAATATAACTCTGACAAGGGATCAGTGTCGGGGCCAGATTTTGTATATGACCGCGACTGGGACAGTAACTCTGCCTCCAGTCATCGGAGATGGTCTGGCTATAACTGTGTATAGCACAACTGCGGCAGCGGTACATGTCGACCCCAATGCCAATGACCGAATTGTGCTGGATGGCGTAGCGCTGGATAACGGGGATAAAATATCTTCCGCGAGCGGGGCTGGGGATTTTGTAGTTCTTCACAACGATGATATAAATGGGTGGAGAACTCTGGGCCGGTCGGGGACGTGGACAGACGGGGGCTAGCATGCGAGTAATAGGAAACCAGTTGGGGGGAGGGGTCAATCGACCCATAACCAGCATAACTGAATTTACCTCAGTTTTGGCATCTCTGGTCGATGGAATAGCCTTTGTGTACTCGGATGTCGACCTATCGTCGTACGCGGGCACACAGAAGCTTACACTCATAGATTCGTCGGGGAAAAAAGCTGTCGGGTTCACTGGATCAATTGGAAGTGGGTTGACACTTGGAGAAGAACTTTTATCTAATGGGGATTTTGAATCTGGTGGAACCGATTGGGTAGTGGGGGAAGGAGACAGGGCATGGACATTTAGTGATGGCAAAGCGTATGCTCCTGTGGATACTTATAAAAACTTAGATCAACTTAGTATATTCTCAACTGGATTATTTCAACTTGTTGTTGATATGGATGCTGAAGGCGGAGACGGGATTCAACTTGGACCTACGGCCAAAGTAACAGTGTTCACCGAATCAGCTACGAAATACTTTAGCTATATTTCCCCAAATTCCTCGTTCAGAGCGCAGAACAAAAGTGCCGATACGGGGTATCTTGAGAGCCTGTCAGTCAAGCAAGTAACCGAGCCTCCGGCAACGGGGCTTCTGATTGTATCAACAAGAGGGGGGTCAACGCGAAATTGGGCTAATATCGAGAGCGGGTTCGACCCCAACGATATTGCAGAGATAGAACTGGAGGGATAATATGCCACTGCAAGCATGGAGAATAGGCGGAATAAATGGTGGAGCAGTTGAATATCAACCTTTAAATGACTGGCTGGCAGTAGTTAGCGGCGGGGTATTTCCTACTCCAACTCCTACTGCTGCAGCGAGAGCATACTTCGCGGCCACACAGGGACTGAGGCATGAATTGTAATGTCAGAGACCTTAGAAAAATATACTGCCAATGGCAGAATTTATATCAGAGATGGCGGAAAGAAAGTCTACAAAAGTCATGTAGGGGAAAGTAATATTTCCAACGGATCCGAGGGTTTTGTTCCATTTCTTCTGCAAGGTACTGAGCTTAGAAATGCCGGTATAGACATTGACTTTCAGACTGACAAGCAGAGGATATTATAACTTTGGTAACAAACCCTGTAATTATTATATCTCCTCCGAGAAGCGGATCAAGTTTCGTGGCTAGGATTGTGAATGAATATTTCGGAGTATGTTTATATAGAACTACTCACGGAAAAACCCATGTCTGGCCCCGAGGTAGTTTTGAGGATGTTAAATTACATCAAGCGTGTAAGGAACTTATAAATTCAGTATGCACACTTGAAGATCATTATAATTTTAATATGGAATATACTGAATTTATAAAAACAATGTCAAAACATAAAAAATGGGGATTTAAAGAGCCTCTATTGTGTTTTAAAATGAAAGAAATAGTTGAATCCTTTGATAATCCTACGTTGATAAGATGTTGGAGAGATAAAAAAACCACAGTACAAAGTATGCATGATAGACTTGGATGGTCTTTAGAAGATGCTGATAAGAGATATGACTCTGATGACAATAGCATTAATGAGGCATTAAAGGGAAAGAAGCATTGTTTTATAGATTTGTCAAATCGTATTAGTGGGACACAAATATTAACTAAATTAAATAGGTATTTACAATGAAATTCAATCACTTAAAATGGGAAAAAGCAGGTAGAACATTTGAAGTTACTGATGACTTGGATGTTGTTATACCTAATACTTATGCCTTCAGAAGTTCTCCTGGCGATGAAAATATATTGGATGGTAATGGAGAATACCAACCATATGTCAAGGATGGCTTTCAGTTAAAATTTGGCAAAAGTAAAAATGTCTTAAGACTTGATCCCGACAGACAAACGATATCAAGGCTCGGTCAGGTTATATGCAACAAGTTCAAATTTGCTGTACAAGCATACATAGGCGGTGAATGGGTTACACAACCACATGGAACACCTGAAAGAGGTTTCAGAGATGGGGAAGTTTTCAGAGGGGAATGGGTAGAAAGAGAGAAGAAGTGTACCGGATACTTAACTTTTCCAGATGCTCATTTAAGCTTTGGTTCTCAAAATCCGTATGATCTTGCCATTGGATTAGAAGCTGGTGGAAGTGGAGACAATATACATATTGGAGTTAGATTAAAGTCTCCGGTTGCAGGACAGGTAAGGATTATTGCTATACTTGATGATTTACCTGACGATATAGAAATAATTCAGATTCAAAATTCTGGCGCCTTCGGTAATCCCATACGAACAATGGGTTTTAAAATAACTGATAAGTTTACATGGAGATGGGATTATGATGAAGCCGAAGAGAGAGAAATTGCAGTAATAGATAATGGCGATGGCACAAAGAAAATTAACATTATCATGGGGCCTTTCAACGTTGAGGCTGACGAATGGCTCTATATTTACCCAGACACTACTTATGGTCCTACAGAAGCCACAAGTGATGGATTTGAAACAGTTGGTGGATCTTGGTTTGATAATTATAGCGGTGTTATTTTTGTCGGTTCTTATGGAGGCGCGGCTTTTAATGCAGGATTACATTGGAGTTCTATATCTGTACCTGCTGGAGCAACTGCCACAAACGGATGTAAAATTACTGTTAATAGTACAGGAACTACTGGATCAGGTGTTCAAGATGCTACTATTGAATTAGTTGATTCCAGGTCGCCGGCAGTATGGGGAGATACTAATAGACCTGTTGACGGAGTATTCCACTCTGATGCAGTTGCGTGGGACGGTTCGGACGGAGACTCATCTGAATTATCTACACTTTTTAATCACAGATTTAATGGAGATGAAGTTGCAGCAGCTCATCAAGAAAATGATCCTTGGGCTATAGCAATCCTTGAAAATAGTCCAAGTGGCTATGACTATGTTGGTCTTGTTGCAGTGGAAAGTGGAGATGGAACCGAACTAACCATTGTTTATACACCTGCTGGGGGCGGAGGATCAATTATGAACCAACTTCAAGGGCCAAATTTAGGCTCTGATTTATTTAATGGAGTAATACAATGAA
>CAZXEF010000002.1:0-42339 GCA_964639605.1 uncultured bacterium
CCGGCCGGGGGTCCCTCACGGGGGATCTTTCGAATATCTCCCTCCTCACGAAATCCCTGACAGGTTCCAGGCCTGAATCGGTATATATCGCACCTATCACAGATTCCAGGATATCGGCGGCGATGGAGCGACGGGCTCCGGGGGAAGGCACGTAACTCCTGCCCACCATGGCCAGCCTGTCAAGACCCAGCCTGATACCGTGCCTGGCCAGGCTCTGCTTCTGCACGATCCTGATCTTCCGCCGGGTCAGGGCGCCCTCCTGCTCATCGGGAAACCTCTGAACGAGATACTCCCTGGTCAACAGCTCCAGAACGGCGTCACCCAGGAATTCAAGCCTCTCGTAGTCCTTCCCGGTACCGCTCCCCTCCATGAAAGAACTATGGGTGAGCGCCTTCCGGAGGAGCTCGCTGTCAGTGAAGCAGTAGCCCAGCAGACCCTCCGCCTCCGGTAACGGATCACCGGCCATACGAACCTACCCGGAGTACTTTTTCAGGGTGATGGTCACGTTATGGCCTCCGAAACCCAGAGAATTGGAGAGGGCGTACGTTATATCCGCCTTCCTGGCCTTGCCTGGAACATAGTCCAGGTCGCAGCCCGCATCGGGTTCCACCAGGGTGGCGGTAGGAGGGAGGATGCCTTCCCTCAGGGAGAAAGCTGTGAAAATGGCCTCCACGGCACCCGCAGCACCGAGCATGTGTCCGGTGACCGACTTGGTGGAAGATACGGGGGTGCCCATGGCCTTCTCCAGTCCCAGTGCGCTCTTTATGGCTTCGGTCTCGTTAATGTCGTTGAGCTGAGTAGATGTGCCGTGCGCATTAATATAGTCCACATCCGCGGGCGTTATCCCCGCATCTTCCATGGCGAGGACCATTGCCCTTGCCGATCCCTCGCCTCCCTCTGCAGGGGCAGTGATGTGGTAGGCATCGCAGGTCATTCCAGCACCCACTATCTCAGCGATTATGTCCGCACCCCTGGACCTTGCATGCTCCAGTTCCTCCATCAGGAGAACGGCGCCTCCCTCGGAAATGACGAACCCGTCCCGGTCCTTGTCGAAGGGTCTCGATGCGGTCTCCGGGTCATCATTCCTGGTGGAAAGGGCCTTCAGCTGGCAGAACCCCCCGACTCCGGTGAGGGTGATAGGGGCCTCCGAGCCTCCGGCGAGGATCGCGTCAGCCCTTCCCATCCTTATCATGTCAAGAGAAATGGCAATTGCATGGCCGCTGGTAGCACAGGCAGTGACCGTGGCTAAGTTCAGTCCCTTCGCGTTCAGGTCGATCCCAACCCTGCCGGCGGCGATGTTGCTTATCATCATCGGGCAGAAGAAGGGGTTGATCCTGCCTACACCTCTCTCCATGGCTACCTTGTGCTCATTCTCCAGTGTGGCTATCCCACCTATTCCCGACCCAATTATGACTCCAAGTCTCTCAGGCTGAACATGCCCCTCTATCTTGGACCCATAATAGGCCTCCCTGGCCGCTATCATGGCGAACTGGGCGTACCTGTCGATCCTCTTCTCCAGCTTCCTGTCGAAGTGATCCAGGGGATCGAAGTCCCTCACCTCGCCTGCTATCTGACTGGTGAACTGCTCGGGGTCTATGAGGGACATCCTTCGGATCCCGCTGATGCCTGACAGAGCATTATTCCAGCTTTCATCAGCCGTCTTGCCTACGGGTCCGATTATGCCTGTTCCGGTGATGACTACTCGTTTGTACATAGAATCTGTCCCCTGTCCCTGAATTTGACGCTCAATAACCCGTTTTGCAGTACCGCACCGCAGCGGTGGCTGCGGTGCGTCTCAATTCCGAAATGAAAGGCTACTGGTCTACATCCTGTTCCCGCAGGTATTCGACGACCTTGCCCACAGTGGTGAGCTTGGTTGCCTCGTCCTCATCAATACGAAGTCCGAAGGCGTCCTCGAAACCCATGATGAGTTCGTACTGATCGATGGAATCCGCCCCAAGGTCAGTATCGAACTGAGCTTCCATTGTGACCTGCTCGGGTTTCACTCCAAGCTTATCGATTATGATCTCGGTTACACGGCTTTCAAGAGACATAGTCTATTCCTTTCTCAGGTTGTCAGTCCACCATCTACCGGGATTACTACTCCGGTAATATAAGAAGAAACATCTTCAAGAAGAAAATGTACGGCGTCGGCAACGCTTTCCGGCTGTCCCATCCGGTTCATCGGAACCCTTCCGGCGTAGTCTTCCCTTACTTTGTCGGGAAGTTCACGGGTCATCTCGGTCTCTATGAAACCCGGAGCTATGGCGTTCACCCTTATGTTCCTGCCTGCGAACTCACGGGCCAGGGCTCTGGTCAGACCCAGCAGACCTGCCTTGGTGGATGCGTAGTTGGCCTGCCCCGACGCCCCCAGGATAGCTACTACTGAGGAGATGTTGACTATCGAGCCCTCCTTCTGCCGCAGCATTGCCCTGGAGAAGGCCCTGCACATCAGGAAGGCCCCGGTGAGATTCACCGACAGGACGGAGTCCCAGTCCGATCTGCTCATGCGCATGAGCAGCCCGTCACGTGTAATGCCGGCATTGTTCACCAGGCCGAACACCGATCCAAGCTCCTTCTCTATTCTTCCGGCTGTTTCAGCCACAGCCTCCTCGTTTGTGACATCAAGTAGCCAGGGACTGAAACCGCCGCCCAGTCTCTCAGCCGCCCTGTCCAGGTCTTCCTGGAGAATATCACACCCCGCAACGGACCATCCGGACTCCACCAGCTTCTTTGAAATGGAGTACCCTATTCCCCTGGCGGCACCTGTTACAACTGCAAGTCTGTTCAATTCAACCCCTCCGTGATTACCAGTGCAGTATCATACCGCCCCAGGTCAGTCCCGCGCCGAATGCCGCAAGGACAACGGTGCTGGATTCCTTGATGACATCACTCCTGTAAGCCTCGTCAAGGGCTATGGGAATCGAGGCCGCCGATGTGTTCCCATATTTCTGGATGTTTATATACACCTGCTCGGGTTCAAGCTCAAGGGCCCTCGCAGTGGCGTCGATTATTCTGAGATTCGCCTGGTGGGAGATGAGGAGATCGACATCCTTCTTCTCGGTCCCGTCCTGCTTCAGGGCCTTCATACATGAGTCATGCATGGCCCTGACAGCGTGCTTGAATATTCGGGCGCCGTTCATGAAGATAGTATGCTCGTTCCTGTCCACGGTCCCATGTGAGGCGGGATTCTTCGATCCTCCGCCGATCTGCATCAGGTGCTCTCCCAGGGAACCATCGCTTCCCCAGTGCCAGCCTCCCAGCCTTCCGCCGGGACCCTTCGAGGAAATGGCCACCGCACCGGCACCATCACCGAAAAGGATGCAGCTTCCTCTGTCATCCCAGTTGGTGATCTTCGTCAGGCAGTCCACCCCTACGACTATCATCCTGTCCATGATACCTGATTCGATGAACGCCTTTCCCTGGATCAGGCCGTATATGAACGCAGTGCATCCCGCCTCGAAATCGTAGGCCGGGATCTTCCCCATATCCAGTCTGTCGGCCACCAGGGCCGCGGTGGAGGGGAAGGGGTAATCCGGGGTTACCGTACCGACTATGATCCCCTGAACGTCCCTGGGCTTCCATCCCGCCATTTCCATGGCGTTCTGGACCGCAACGCTCACAAGGTCGGATGAAGCGGTAGAGCCCTCGACCTTCCTTCGCTCCTTGATCCCAGTCCTTGTGGTGATCCATTCATCGGATGTCTCGACTATCTTTTCCATATCGGCATTGGTCACCACGTGTTCCGGTACATGATGGCCGGTTCCGACAATGTAGGCGTTCCTGCTCACCGTTTCTCCAATCTCAGGTTGTAGGACTCTGGATTTCCTGCCGTATCCTCTCGCTTACCCCGCTGCGATAGAAGTCGCATGCGGCTACCACGGCATTCTGAATGGCCTTGGCCGTACTGCTGCCGTGAGCTACGATGGATACACCGTTCAGCCCCAGAAGGGGCGCCCCTCCATATTCTGCGGAATCAAGTCTTTCCCATAGCTTCGAGAAGGAATGCCTCATAAGAAGGTATCCGGCCCTTGAAGCCCAGTGCCGCCTCATCTCCAGGTACAGCGAACCACCAACGAGATCGGCTATGGACTCGAAAGTCTTGAGGAGGATGTTCCCCACGAAGCCGTCGCATATGACCACATCAGCCTCGCCCTTCAGTATCCCGTCACCTTCTATGTTGCCTGTGAAATTGAGGGAGGAATCCTCCAGCATTCCGTAGAGGCTCTGAAGGACAGACGGGCCCTTTGTCCGTTCATGGCCGACGTTCAGGACCATGATCCTTGGATTCTCGATGTCGAACACACACCTGGAATAGGCTTCACCCATTATAGCGAACTGGAAGAGCTGTTTCTCGTTGCATCCGACATTGGCCCCCACGTCCAGTATCACGGTGGGGTTGTTCTGTGTGGGGACGGTCCCTGCAATGGCAGGCCTGGGAATTCCTTCAATCCGGCCCAGAGCGAATAGGCTGGCCGCCATTATGGCGCCTGTGTTGCCCGGACTTACCATGGCCTGGACAAGCCCCATCTTCTGCAATCCGGCCATTACCACCAGCGAGCTGTCCGGTTTGTTCTTGAGAGCCTCCGCAGGGTGATCGTACATGGTTATGACCTGGGAGGCGTGCTGGATCGAGATGGGCAGTTTCGCCCCCCCGCTTCGTGACAGGAGCCTGGACAGAATGTCCCTGTCACCCACCAGTGTAACCTTGACGCCCTCGGTCATGGTCCTGGTGCAGTCACGGAAGAACTTCACTACGCCATTGACCACCACGGAGGGACCGTTGTCCCCCCCCATTGCGTCTACGGCGATATTCAGACTATTCGGCAAATGCAGGACCAGCCCTTCCAGTTGCGGGAACGGTCAGCAGGATGCTTACTCCACTTCCGGTTCGGTAACCTGTTTCCCATTGTAGAAACCGCAGTGCTTGCATACCCTGTGGGGCAGCCTGGGCTCACCGCACTGGGGACAGTTGCTGGTGGACTTCTCCTGCAGGGCATCGTTGGCCCTTCGCTTGTCTCTTCTCGTGGACGAGTGTCTTCTTTTAGGTACGGGCATGGCTCCTTCTCTTCCTTGAAACTTGTGTTTAAGAACTAGGTACTTGCAAATGGATTTGATTCAACAACCCGGAATATACCTAATTATAATCTATTCCGGGACAGTCGGCAGAGCACAGCGGTTTACCCGGCACGGAAAGCACTACGGCTTCCCTCACCGCATCCAGCAGATCCAGCAATCCGGTGTCAGGTATGAACTCGATATCCTCATGATCTGAAGGATCCGGGACCCAGGTATACTTGCGGAGTATTCCCTCGCTGACGCTGAAATGAACGGGCTTCAGACATCTGGCGCAGGGTGTGCTGAAGCTGGTGTCAAACCTTCCGATGCAGGTGACGGTTCCCTCTTCCAGGTCGACGGAGAGATGGAGGGTGCCTGTGTCGTCTGCAGGTTCAGCTTCATCCAGTGACCAGTCCACGCTTTTCATGGGAATCTCGAAAATCCCGGTGTTCACCCCTCCGGACAGGCTCCTGAGGTCAAGGACAAGGGTTGAAGTGTCGAGGTTCATGATCCCTCCGTCACATCGTCAAAGTCCGTCGTGATCCTGTCAAGCAGAATGTCACGGCGCTCCGGCGAATCCGACTGAGCGTAGATCCTGGCTATAGGTTCGGTCCCGGACAGCCTTATCAGTATCCAGTCACCGTTGGAGAGAATCAGCCTGACACCGTCGGTACGGTCCACGGAAAGGACTTCCCGGCCGGCTATACTGCCCGGTACCGAATCAAAGAAGTTCTCCCTGATGAAATCCCTCAGGACGGGAGCAAGGCCTATGTCCACCCTGGACACGAATACCCTTCCGTGATCCCGCCAGAGGTCTTCCAGCTGTTCACCGAGTCCCCTGCCGGAGGAGCAGACCATCTCGGCTGCCAAAAGGCAGGCCAGTATTCCGTCCTTCTCAGGTATGTGGCCAGCTATGGACAGACCGCCGCTCTCCTCACCGGCAAGCAGGACCCCGCCCTTCAGCATCTCGGCACCAAGGTACTTGAACCCAACGGGAGTGATCACGGTCTCGAGCCCGTGGAAAGATGCCACCCTGTCCAGAAGGCTGCCGGTGGTCACCGATCTGACGACCTTTCCGGTGAAGCCCCTGACCGAGACAAGGTAATCAAGCAGAAGGGGCAGAAAATCATGGGGGGAAATAAAAACGCCGTTCTCGTCAACAATACCGAACCGGTCGGCATCACCGTCAGTGGCAACACCCAGGGAAGCGCCGCTGGCAATGACCTGTTGCGAAAGGTCAACGGTTCCGCTCTCGCCGGGTTCCGGGTGCTCCCTGCCGGCAAAGAGGGGGTCTCTCACAGCGTTGAGGACCCTTACTGAACCGCCGAGATCCACAAGTATCCTGTCAAGCAGGCCGGAACCAGTTCCTGAGAACGCATCGTATACAACCTTGAGACCACTCCCGGCAAAGGCATCGGTGTTCAGGTACCGCAGTACGTCCTCTGTATAATCACAATTCAGGTCCCTGCTGGTGACCGACCCCTTTCCCCTCTGCGGCCGTTCCTCCGATTCGATCATCCCCTCTATTGCAGATGTCATCCCTCCATCGGCAGGGCCACCGTGCCAGGGGCTGAACTTGATGCCGTTGTAGAGAGGTGGATTGTGGCTGGCAGTGAAGTTTATGATGCCTCCGTATCCATTCTTCCTGCAGGCGTGGGAAAGCACGGGTGTTGGACATGGACCCTTTGAAAGCGTCACGTGAAAGCCGAAACCCGACATTCTCTCCGCTGTTGACTGGGACAGCTCCGGGGAAAGGAACCTGCAGTCACCGCCCACGACAAGGGTATTCCTTCCCTGGCGCTGAAGCAGAACCGCGATGGCGTCCGCCACACGCTCCACCCTTTCCCAGGTGAACTCCCTGGCGATTATGCCTCTCCAGCCCGAGGTTCCGAACCGTATCCGCATCAAGCCCCTTCCCGAATGTACAGGAGGGCCCTCTGGATACCATCGTCATGCGGGGTCATCATCCTGTAGTACATCTCACGGTCCCAAACCCTGGCG
The DNA here is from genome assembly GCA_964639605.1 of uncultured bacterium. Lineage (GTDB taxonomy): Bacteria > Fermentibacterota > Fermentibacteria > Fermentibacterales > JCC-6 > Aegiribacteria. The sequence goes on from CAZXEF010000002.1 coordinate 7,060, forward strand.
GCTATCTCAGCGAAGAGGGCGTTCTCGATGTAGGATATATTGTCAGTGAACTCACCTTCCTCCCATTCGAAACCCTGATCGATTAGGTACTGTCTGAAGTCCGACAGGGCCGAGCTGTCGGGCCAGAAATCCTCCTGAATATCGTTCTCCAGCACGTATTCGGTGGCAAAACTGAAGAAGACGGAGCCCAGGTAGAGCTCTGCCGGGAGCGAGCCTGACAGTTCCTGGGATTCCAGCTCTATGTCAGGGACTATTCCCCAGGTGGCCAGGGAATCCGGCAGCTCCTCACCGTTCATGTAGTCATCCTCCAGGGTCCTGTCTATGCTGCTGCCGCTGGGAGTGTAGTACCGTGCCGTGGTCAGCTTGACACCGTAGTGCCCGAGGTTCGGGAACTCCCCCAGGTCCATCAGTGTCTGTACTGAACCCTTTCCATAGGTCCTGCTGCCTATGAGGACGGCAACTCCGTTGTCCTGGAGGGCACCGGCCAGTATCTCCGATGAGCTGGCGCTTCCGCCGTCCACCAGAAGGATGATCTGGCCGCTGAACATGGCGCCCTTTGACGTGTAGTAATTGTCTTCCCCCACAGCATTGCCCCTTGTGGATACAACAAGCGTCCCCGCGGGAAGGAAGAAATCCGCCACCTCGACTGCTGCCGAGAAGAGACCCCCTGCATTGCCCCTGATATCAATTATCAGATTTCTTACGTCCTGTTCTCCGAGGTCCTGAAGGGCATTCTGCACTTCCTTCGCTGTCTCCTCGCCAAAGCGGGAGAGACGTAGGTATCCCGTTTCATCATCGATCATGAAGGACGCATTGACGGAGGGAAGATCGATAACATCCCTTTCGATCCTGAAGGATAGAGAGTCCGAAAGCCCCGGACGCACCACGGTCAGATCCACGGTGCTGCCCCTGGGTCCCCTTATCTTCATCACCGCTTCAGTAGTGGTGATGCCATCCGTTGATTCCCCGTCGATCTCCACGATCCTGTCACCGGCCTTCATTCCCGCCCTGAACGCAGGAGTGCCCTCCACAGGGGAGATCACGGTGAGCCAGTCATGCCTTATCCCTATGGTTATCCCTACTCCCTCGAAGGAACCTGAAAGCTGTATCCGCAGGTTCTCGTAATCCTCGGGGCTGAGAAGGACGCTGTTGGGGTCCAGTGATCCCAGCATCCCCCTCAGGGCGGCCTCTATCAGTTCCTGGGAGTCCACCGAATCCACGTACGTCACGGAGGTCCTGGAGAAGACATCCATGAAAAGCTCCAGTGAGGAATTGGTGGTGACGGCATCGTATGCCGTGGCGGAGGGAAGCAGCATGAGCCCGCCGGTCACCAGGAGTCCGGCGGCAAGTAATACGGTTACCCATCCCGGCAGGAATTTTTTCATCGTTCTTCTCCTCCGATGTCTGTGATCAAGGCCATGACCCTGTCCTTTATAATCGCATCCTGAAGATCAGGTTCCCCGGATGCGTCAATCACCAGGTACCTGTGCCTCTCCTCATCGGCCAGCTGAAGGTACTTGTTCCTGACCCTCCGGTGGAAACCGATCTCCTCCTGCTCGATCCTGTCCCTCTCCCTGCCCTGTCTCTGCAGTCTCCTGAAACCAAGCTCCGGATCCAGGTCGAGGATTATCACAAGGTCCGGGACAAGTCCTCCCGTGGCCAGGCGGTCGGCATCCCTTACAGGAACCTCCGGAAGACCCCTCCCCCCTATCTGATATGCGAAAGTGGCATCGGAGAACCTCTCGCACACCACATTCACACCCTGTTCAAGGGCAGGTCTTATCACGAGGTCGACATTGGAGGCCCTGGAAGCAAGGTAGAGCATGAGTTCCGTAAGTGGGGTCACTGTAAGCTCAGGGTCGAGAAGGATCGACCTGATCCTCTCCGAGACTCTCGGTCCTCCGGGTTCGCGGGTGTGCACCACCGGAATGCCGCCGTTCTCCAGGATTTCAATCAGTCTTCGGCAACGGGTGGATTTGCCGGCCCCCTCAACTCCCTCGAAAGTGATGAAGCGTCCGGAATGGCCGGCATCTCGGATATTCAAGACCTATTTCTTAGGCTTCTGCTCCGAAGCCTTCTTCTCCTGCTTGTTCTGATGGTACTTCTCGATGAAATCCTCGGTTATCCTTCTGCACTCGTCATCGTAGTACTGGACAGGCGGAGATTTGAAGAAGTAGGATGAGGGAGCTTCTATGGCTCCCGTAAGGCCATTGTCCAGGGCCAGCTTAGCGCACCGAACCGCATCGATGATGACACCCGCGGAGTTGGGGCTGTCGATCACTTCCAGCTTCGCCTCTATGGTCAGGGGAACTTCGCCGAAACTGGTGCCTTCCATTCGGATATAGCACCACTTCCTGTCATCCAGCCACTCAATGTAGTCGCTGGGACCGATGTGAACGTTCCTCGGAGCAAGACCGCCGGGGAGCTGTGATGTGACAGCGTTGGTCTTGGAGATCTTCTTGCTCTCGAGCCTCTCCCTTTCCAGCATGTTGAGGAAATCCGTGTTGCCTCCGACGTTGAGCTGGTAGGTCCTGTCCAGCCTTACGCCCCTGTCCTCGTACAGGCGGGTCATGACACGGTGAAGGATGGTGGCGCCCACCTGGCTCTTAATGTCGTCGCCCATGACGGGAAGGCCCCTGTCGCGGAATCTCTTCTGCCAGTAGGCCTCACCCGCTATGAACACCGGAATGGCGTTCACGAAGGCGCACCCGGCATCGAGTATCTGCTCCACATACCACTTGGTGGCCTCTTCGCTTCCCACCGGAAGGTAGCTTACCACCACGTCTGTCTTGGTCTCCTTCAGGATGCCCACGATGTCCGAAGTGGGACCCGGGGCCTTCTTGATGACTTCTTTGAGGTACTTGCCCAGCCCGTCATGGGTCATTCCCCTGTTGACCTTGACCCCGATCTTCGGAACGTCGCAGATCTTGACGGTGCAGTTCGGGGCGGCGAATATGGCTTCGCTGAGGTCCTTGCCGACCTTGGTAATGTTGATGTCGAAGGCGGCGGAGAACTCAATGTCACTGACATGATATCCACCAAGGTTCACGTGCATTAGTCCCGGGACCTTCTCCGTGTCTTTGGCGTTCCGGTAGAACTCGACACCCTGGATAAGGCTGCTTGCGCAGTTCCCGACACCGATTATCGCAACTCTCACTTTCTTGGACATTCGTATCCTCCCTGAAGGGATTTGACCAGTTAATAAACGGCCTGCGGAGGGATCACTCCCTATCCAGCGATACCCCTCTACCGTCCCTGATTACTTTTGCGAACCTCTGCACCGCGGTGACCCATGTCCCCGCGGAAAGTACGGCCAGCATCATTACGATGGCAAGACCGCCCCAAATACCCGCTGCCACAAGCCCTGCAATCAGAAGAATGAGCCTTTCCGTCCTGGTGAATATACCAACGGAACACGAAAGATTCACTCCCTCGGCTCTGGCCCTTACATAGCTGACCATGTAGGAGCCTCCTATGGCGGCCGGGACCAGATAGACCAGAGAATGATGGTCTGTACCCGCTTCTCCGGCCAGCATAGATCCGAAGATGAGCAGCTCGCCTATCCGGTCACAGCTTGAATCGAAGACCGCACCGGCCTTGCTCACTATTCCTTTCCTGCGGGCCAGCTCGCCATCAACCGCATCCAGGATGCTGCCGCCGATGAGGAAGGCCGTTCCGGCGAAATACTCCCCGCTCCAGACGAACCAGGCCGCAACAGAGGTAAGCAGCAGTCCGGCCGTTGTAGCGGAAAAAGGACCCATCCCCATCCATGCCAGCAGGCTGACAAGGGGATCGAGTAATCTTCTGCCGGCTTCCCTTATATCGTCCAGGTTAAATCAATCCTCCTGGAAGCTGTTCCGCAAAGCACTGTAAAATAGAGACAGCCAAGAACGTCGTCAATCAAAGAATCCCGGCTTCATGGCCGCTCCGCCTACAACCAGTGTGATCTCTCCACGGACATTCCCGCTGGCGAAATGCTCCGCAACTTCTTCGATGCTTCCCCTGACGAACTCCTGGTGAAGCTTGGTCAGCTCCCTTGCCACGCAGACCGGCCGGTTGCCCAGCACGTCCTTCATCTCTTCCAGGTACTTCAGGAGATGATGCGGTCCCACATAATATACAAGTGAACCGCCGTATGTGGACATCTCTGCCAGTCTGGCCGACCTGGCTCCCGTCTTCCTGGGCAGAAAACCCTCGAATGAGAACCTGTCCGTGGGGAGTCCGGAAGCAGCAACGGCGCAGATCACAGCGGATGGTCCAGGCACCGCCTCCACCTGGAAACCTCCGGTCAGAGCAGCTCTGACCGCCCTGTACGCAGGGTCGGATATCCCCGGCATTCCTGCGTCGGACACCAGCGCAACGTTCAGCCCCCTTGCCAGGAAATCCAGTATCTGGGGAATGCGGCCCCTGGCGTTATGGTCATGATAGCTGTAGAGGTTCCGTCCATCACCGACGAACCTGGCGGTCCGTCTTGTATCCTCCGCCATCACCACGGAAGATTCCTTTATGGTGTCCCTGGCCCTGGGGGACAGGTCGGAGAGGTTGCCTATGGGAGTTCCCACCAGAATGAGCTTTCCCCCCGGACCGGGTGTCATCTCTCCGTTTCCCCTTCATGCCTTCGGGCGGTTCTCTCCAGCAGCTTCCTCTGAAGGTCGCCTACCCTTTCAGCGAGCTTTTCCGTCTCCTCAGGGTCTCTTCTGAAGGTCACATCCAGCACATCGCCCTCTCTGGAGCCGGATGGCAGGTGCGCTGCCGGAACGAGCCAGGACTGACCGTCCTCGGTTATCAGCACAGCCAGGAGTCCCTCTATCCTGTCAAGAGACACCATGAGCTTCTTATCCTCGGTCATTGCCCTCCTGAGATTGGTTAGATTGGTGCCGGGCCTGAAAATGGTACATTTCAACTTCACCGGTCGACTTTTTAATGTCCCATTTTCAGGCCCGGCACCGAGTGCTTTCCAAAGAATACTACAGCTGCTCCCAGTCCTGCGGCAAGGCCGGTGAACATCCTGATCGGGTTGCTGCTCTGATATGTCGTGCAGAGCTGGACCAGTCCATCCGCAATGAAAGGCAACAGGGCCGGCAGGCCCGTCCAGAACGGAAGGCTGAACCGCGGTCGGTACATGGCAGCGGTTCCCAGACAAAGCCCGAGCCAGAACGCCGTGCACCTTGCACAGAGACCGGAAGGACCCCATGGAAGATGGATGCACCTGGACGGCATGCGGTGGCAGAGGGATGTCAGCACGGGGTCTGCGAAATTCCCGGCATCACCCAGGACCGGTCTGACCACGGACATCAGAAACAACAGAAGGGAAGGAAGACCAAGCACCAGGGCCAGGACCAGTCTTCCCCTCTCTTCGGTTCTCATGGAGAGCGGTACCCCCGGATCACTCCTCTATCCAGATTATCCTGGTCCGGTTGTCCGCCTGTATCTCTCCCAGTTCCTCTATGTAGCCGGAGACAGCCTCCATGAGAGTGATGTTGGCGGGAACCGCCTCATGTTCCAGCATTATCTCGTAGCCCACGTTCCCCTGGGCCAGGTAACCTGTAGTGACGAGGCTGTAGATGCTGTCCGGATTCCACGGTTCACCACCAACCAGGATATCGCTCATCTTCTGACCGTCGGGCATTGTCTGGTTGCGGGTAGCGGTCAATCCTCCTATCTCCATGTCCCTTCTGCGGCCCTGCATTCCGGTTTCCAGGATGTCCCTGAGCTCGGCGCCGGTGACTTCCAGAATGAAGAGGTGCTCCTCGAAGGGAATGGCCTGATAGATTATTCTGGGGGTCAGGGGTCCACGGGGAATGGCTGCCCTTATCCCGCCCCGGTTCATGAGCGCCACATCGGCTCCCGTACTCCAGAGCATGGCATCCGCTACGAGCCTCCCCAGTGGATGCTCGGCATCGCCCCTGGTGATCTGCTCCAGAGCCTCTCCGATGACCTGGTCCATTCCGGCCTCTGCCACCGACCTGAACCCGTCTATCATCTCCGCCGCCTGAGGGTCGGGCCAGAACTCATCATGAAGGAGGCTTATATACTCCTCCCCCTCCGGCAGATCGTAACCCACCAGGGTCCCGGTCTCCGTGTCTATGGCCAGCCTGAGCCTGCCTATCCCCGTGCCGTTCGCATAACCCTGTACTACGATCGTGTGATTTACAGGACTCACCCAGGGCTCACTGAGACCAAGATGGGTATGCCCGGACACGATGACATCGATGCCCGGTACGAGGCAGGTCAGTTCAGCGTTGTTCATGGAGAAGTCCTTGGTGTACTCCTCCCCCTGGTCCCAGGCACTGTAGACCCTCTCCAGGTATCGGTCCGGATCACCAGGCTGTCCGAGGTGGGAGACCAGGATGACGATATCGGCACCCAGTTCCCTCACCTCCTGCACGTACCTCTCCGTAGTCTCGACCTCGTTCAGGAAGACATACCCGGCAAGCAGCTCGGGGGTCACGAGCCCATAGGTATCGGGAGTCGCAAGACCGATGAAAGCGATGTTCACGCCATCGTATTCCCATATCTCGTAAGGAACTACGGGATAAGGGATCTCCCCGGTGGCGGAATCGACGAAGTTGGTGCATATCACCGGGAACTCCGCCTGCCGGCACAGCTTGAGCACATTATCGGTACCGTCATCGAAATCATGGTTACCCAGGGTCATCATGTCGTATTCAATGGAGTTCATCCACTCCATCACGAACTCGCCGCCCTGATAGTTCCCCGTAGGGGTGCCCTGATAGATATCCCCGACGTCTATCAGCAGACAGTACTCCCCTTCGGCCCGGCATTCCTCCCTCACTGCGTTTACATAAGAGCTGATGTAGGCTCCTCCACCGATCATCGGGGGAAAGTCGGGATTCATGAACGATGCCTCCGTCGGCACTATCCCGCCATGTATGTCATTCGTATGGAGTATGTTCAGATATATGATCTCGCCTGACGCCCCGAAGGCCAGCAGGAGCGAAAGGACAGGAAGCAGTACTCTCACTGTTACTCCCCCCGCCTACAGCCGGAAAGCCCGGCTGATTGAGAACATGACCCTGGTATCCGTTTCCTCAACGGTAAGGCTGTCTCCGGAGACGAAGGACGGGAGTCCCGCCAGCTCGGTCTGCATCCACCTGTCAGGGGAGAAGCTCCCGCCCAGATCAAGGTTCCAGTCCCCCGAACGGAAGCCCAGGCCGGTGGTGAAGCTCATCCTGTCAAGCGAAGCTGCGATGGGAGAACGCCGGTAGCTGAACCCGAACCTTGCGGTGGGTCCACCGGGAAGCGTGTTCTCCACACCGAAGCTCATGCCCCATGAGTTGGAAAGCCCCAGGCTTACATCCTCGAATTGCAGTGACCCTTCGTTGCTCCAGAAGAATTCGCCCGTCACCCTGGACCTGAGAGTGTTCCCCGGAACGTAAAGGGCTCCGAGTTTCACGGTCATGGGCATGTCCAGGTCGTAATCCTCATCGGATAGAGTGTTCCAGTCCACAGGGTCTCCCGAGTTCTCCGGGGATACGGAAAGGGCCATCGGGTATTCCACCGCGGCACTGACGAACACTCTCCTGTGGGGAGCGAACAGAAGAGAACCTCGAGTGACTACTCCGGACATGGATTCACTGCGCCCGGCAAGGGTCCCGTCCTGTGAAGGGTCCGTGAAGGCAACTTCCCAGGAGACATCCCTGCTGCCCGTGACATAGCCGCCGGCCAGCCCGAACGTGAGGACCTCGGAAGGCATGAAGGCCACGGCCAGATCGAACTCGTTCAACTGACCGGAGATGTCCAGCATCTCCTCGCCTGTCTTCACGTAGGCAGCGTCCCTGATGATGCGGTCGTAGCTGTAGCCGAAGATCGCAGGTACCCTGTAGCCGGCGGCGAAGGCCACCGACCCGGGAAGCCCGGAAACTCCGCGAAGGGCCACGGCGGCCCCTCCGGGGAAGAAGGACATTTCCTTGTTGAAGGCTATCTCCGATTCCCCTATGGAACTCTCGAACTGGTCATAGACCCTCCTGGTACGCTTCTCTACGAAGAAATCAGCCCCGCCCGAGAACTCCACAAGAAGCCCCTCTTCCGATAGTCCCAGCAGAGAGGGGTTCTCCAGCATGCCCAGGGCGGAGGTTTCCATGAAGCCGGACCCGCCCATTGCATGCGACACGGCGGACTGTGAGCCCAGGGGCTCACCCAGCCACATCACCTCCGGCAGTCCGGCGGTAACCGTCATTAGCGATATCATTCCTGCTGCGATAATGCTCATTGTTCCTCCACCCTACCAGCGGAAATCCAGCTGACAGCGGATCCCGTATTCAGTAGCATGATCGATGAAATCCCTCACCGGGCTGTCAGGGTCGCCCTGGTAGTAGAAGCTGTCTTCAGGGTCTGGCCTGTAAAGTCCGGTCCTGGGATAGAAAGTGTCTTTTCGAAGAACCCTCAGCCTGAGCTGCAGATTGTCGGACAGGTTGTTCTTGATAGTCACATAGAATTTCGTACCGTCACCGTCGAGGAAATCGATCCCGGTATCCTCGAATTCCCACTGGCTCATCCCGTCGGTGGACCAGAGGGTGGTCCCTCCAAGAACGGAAAGGGCTTCGCTGAAGTTGTGTTCCCACCGTGCGGCCAGGTAACCGCCGGACATCAGTCTGTCGTCTCCGTAGAGCGGGTTGGGGGTCAGCTCCACCATGCCCACCCTGAGCTGGACATCAAAGAAATCGCTTTCGCTGGGAAGGAAGAATGTCCTGAAGGTGTACTCGGTGGTACGGGACGTCGTGGGTACGACATCATGCATCTTGGTCTTATCCTGGAACTTGTACTTCAGCCTGAACCTCACTGTAAAATCAGGCCTGTACTCCACCTCCCCCTGGAATCTGTAGTTGTCGAATCCGTAGGGGATGGACCTCCACAGGTCAAGGTAGACCTTGGTGAAGGTGATGCTGCGGCTTACCTGGAAGCGGCTCTCGATGTACATACCCTCCTCGGGTTTCGGGGTAGGCCACTGGGCCAGCTGGGAGGAGAGGGGGTCGTTGAGGTAGTAGGGTTTCTCGAAGATCGTGTCATCGTATCGCAGCTGCTCCGCGAAACCCCGGTTGTACGGATTGTTGAAACCCAGGTCGTAGTGGCGCCAGATACCAAGGAGGTAGAAGTAGTCGTTCTGCCACATCCCCCTTGCCAGTGCGGCCATGGACTCGTTGTCCTGGCGCACCATCTCACCCTCCAGACTTACGTTGTCGATAATGGTCTGGGCCGAGAAGCCGACGAATGATGAGGATTCACCTGCCTCCAGCACATCGTACTCCGGGCAGCTCCACACCTGGGCGTCGCCGGGGATGTCCATCGTCCCCGCATCGGGGACCAGCGAGTCACTGTAGCTGACGTTCATGCCCCCGAGCCCTATTGCCGTGCCGCAGGGCAGAAGGCCTCCGAAGTCGTAGAAGCCGTAACCGCCGTAGGTGGTCTCCTTGACCACGTCGGCGTAGGGGGAAGTCCTGGTGGCCGACATGAAGAGGATGTTCGGCGTACCGTCGATATCCCTGATGGCGTCCCTGGACGCGCTGGAATAGAACCCGTATCCAAGGAACGGCCCTGTCTGGACCTCAAGGGCACCTCCCACCATGGCGAACTGCCTGGTTGAGGTGAGATCGGGGTAAAGACCCCATGTTCTGTAAGTCGACCTGTACATCATCTCGTCAGAATTGTCTATCAGCAGCCCCTGACCCAGAGACAGGTGATAGTTGCCGAGGACGGCCTGCCTTACCGCTCCGATGTTCTCTATGGCCGCGAATCCCTTGGCCACGTCAAAACGCCGGTTGAGATCCCCCAGGTCAAGGTCGTCGAACAGACCGAATCCCGAAGACGAGTTCCTCCCCCTGGAAAGCCTTGCTCCTCCCCTGAACCTGTCACCCAGTCCCACACGCACCCGGTGTTCCCAGGCGGTGGTGTTAACCGCCTGCAGAAGCTCCTGGTGCTCGTCACTTATCCTCGCCAGCCATGCGATGCTGTCCGATTCGGAGTAGCCCCTGCCGCCGGACATCATGTCGTACTCGGCTGACCTGAGCTCGCCCAGCATTGTCCCCAGGCCCTCCTCGTCGTAGAACCTTCCGTCGCCCCCGTCAACCACGACCCTGTAGCTGCCGAAGAAATCCATGGAGCTCAGGTCAAGGTCCCTGATGGAAATGAAGTCACGCATGTTCCGGTAGCCGTAGTAAGTGAGGTTGTCCACGTTCCGCAGTGATGTTACGCTCGAGACGGGACCGAGGGTCTTCAGTCTGGTCTCTACCGCCGCAGCGTCCACAAGGCTCACCCTGTCAAGGCTGCGAAGCTGCCATGAGGTTGCGGAATTTATGGGAATGGGTCGGATCAGGTAGTTCTCCCACATGTCCACCGCGGCGTCACCGGGACCATCCTCGGTGGCAAGCCTCTCCATGACGCTCATAACCTGCTGGGATACGATTCCCTCGGAAGGAGGGACCACAACGCATCTGCTCCTGAGATAGTCAAGCTCCTGAGGACCGAAGCCCGGGATATCCATCACATCGTATATGCTGCGGAGACCGCCCGTTTCGTAGATGTACCCGTAGAGTTCCTCCGCCTGAAGGGCAGTGAGGCCCGGCAGTTCCTGCAGCTCCTCCAAAGTTGCGGTGTTGAGATCGAACCCGCCGGGAACGGCCAGACCAACGCATGCTGCCAGTACCAGACTAGAAATCATAGGTCACCCCGAACTGGTGGGTCAGGTCGAGCTGAGGATGGGTAATGACGGCGTAGTCGAGCAGGATCCCGCTCACCGAGGTCTCCAGTCCCCCGGAGATCGTGACCGGTCCGCTCTGGACCCCGGCCATCACGGTGAGAGGTCCCAGCGGAAGGGCCTGACCTACATGTACCCTTGTCCCGTCAAGGTCGCGGGAAAATGTCAGGGCGGAGATCATACCACCGGAAGGCTCGTAGCGAAGTCCGGCGTCCATCCTTCTCTTCAGGTACTCCCCGCTCTCCCCTATCCTGGCCTGGAAGGGGTTCCGTATCGAGGCCGCCAGCAGCCACCTGTCGTACATCCTGACCTGAAAACCGGCATTGACCGCGAAAGCGGTGGCGCTGCCGTACTCCGATACCCCGTCGGCTATCTCCGCCCTGCAGATGACAGGCTGTATCCCGAAGGACATGTCATCGGTCAGCATCCCCGCAAAGGTAAAGGCTGCCATCTGCTCATTGTAGAGGTCTCCGCCGAAGTAGCGGAGGCTGAGACCGGCCTTCCACCTTCCGGCCAGGGGAAGCGCTCCGTCCGCCCCGTAGGTCCCGAAGTCCATGTTCGAGAAGGGGAGCCTGCCCGAGCAGGTTGCCGTGATGGTCTCGGCGCCGGCAATGGAAGCCGGGTTGAAAAGAACGGAGCCCGTTCCGAACAGGACCACGCCGGTTCCCCCCATGGCCTGGGCGGCTACGCCGATCTCAAGTTCCTCGAACGCTGCAGTTGCCTGTCCCGCCATGGCAAGCAGGATCAGGAAGAATACTCTGGTCTTAATGCGCATATGTGACACCTCAATTCAGCGGAGCGGCCACCACCACCGTCTCGGTGGTGGTATAGCGCTTGCCTTCAGAATCCACGCCTTCCAGAAGCACCAGGTAGGGACCCATTGAGAGGAACTCGCCGGAATCATCCGTGCCGTCCCACTGGACAACGTCACCCGCGGGTCTGGATTCGGCAAGGTGCGCCACATCCTTTCCCGCCCTGTCGAACACGGTAAGGGAGAACGACATGTCCGAGGGTCCACCGTACTCCATATTGACCGTTTCTCCAAGTATCGGTGCAAAGGGGTTTCCTGTCAGCACCGTGAGATGGAACCCATCGGAGATGGATGGCTGGTACACCTGCAGGTCCGACTGGTACCTAGGAAGCAGCTGATAGCCACTGTCGTAGGGAGGTTCCGAGTCGTACTGCCCCCCTATCCCCTTCATGAAGAGCCTGGTGCCTGCGGATATGCCGGAAACGCTTATTCCGGTAGTGGAGTTGACCCGGACGGCAACGGCGGTCTGTCCGTTCCATACGGTGAAATTGTAACCGCCTCCGGCGGACTCCGGACTGTTAGCCACGGTAACCCACTGTCCCTGACCGCTGTTACCCAGTGCAAGCAGGAGCCCTTCCACTCCTTCGGTGACACCCTGGTTCAGTCCAAGCTGCAGAGGATCGGGCACTCCCGGGAAATCCAGGTAAGTGAAATCGGAAGAGCTTGCAGGTGAGATCTCGACGAGACCGTTGTACTGCTTTATCTCACCCGTGATCCTCCATCTCTCCCCTGCCTGTATGGGACCCGGGCTGGCGGAATCGTACGCGTATACGTTGATTCCCGCGGTCTCATCCTGAACGTAGAAACTAAGTCCGGTCTCGGAGAAGAGCGTGCCCTCACAAGTGGCCGTACCCTCTATCGTGAGTATCTCGCCGAGGTGATCGGGAATCCCGTCACCGTTCAGGTCCTCCCGGGCCTCCTGAATGGTCACTGTCTGGGCTCCCGACAACCCGATGAAAAGTGTCAGGATCAGTACCGGGAAACTGCTCGTCATCGTCTCCCCTTTCTTGATTGCATTTTATCAGTCAAGCTCGGACTCAAGCTCGGCATCGGAGAGGTTTGCGGCCCTCTCCAGGGCTTCCTCCGCGCTCATTCTGCCGTAAAGCGCTATCTCCACAGCCTCGGAGAGGAACATCCTTCCATCGTACCAGAAGGTTCCCTGAGGCTCGAAATACGCATATTCCACCTGCAGCATGACATCCTCCAGACCGGGGTACTTCCTGAACAGCTCGCGTACCACCGGATGTGAAAGCGAACTCCTGGTTGCGGGAATATAACCTGTGGCGGCACTCCACCGTGCCTGCTGCTCCGGCTCGGTGAACCATTTTATGAACTCCCAGCCGGCCCGTACCTCTTCCGGGCTTGACCTGAACAGTATGACATTCGTGCCTGCGATTATGACGGCTTTCTCCCTTCCGGCCGGAAGGGGGGCTATGCCCAGGGTGAAAACCTCGTCGCCGCTGTTCTCCATCCTCTCGATGCTGCTTTCCAGGAAAGCCATCGATACGGTGGAGCCCTGCACCAGTCCCACCTTTCCCTCAAGGAAATCGTTCTGGTGGGTATAACCTGAGGATATCCTTGCTGAACCGTCCTCATGTATCAGGTCTATCAGGAGCTGAAGGGCCTCTATTCCCTCGGGTGAATTGAAGGCGGTTCGCGTGCTGTCGCTGTTAAGGAGGGTGCCCCCGTTCTGCAGGAGCAGGTTCTCGAACATTCCCACGCTGGGATCGAAGGCGGTCCCCCACCTGTCGGAATCGTCCAGCAGGTCGCCATCGCCGTTGCCGTCCAGAGTGAGGGAATCAAGGACCATGCGGTAACTGTCCCAGGTATCAGGCGGGGACAGCCCCAGAAGGTCCATCAGCTCTGAATTGTAGTAGATGGCCTGGACGCTCTTGTTGAAGGGAAAACTGTATATTCGGCCGCTGTAGGTGTTGTTCCGGCGGAAAACGCTGAAAAAATCGCTGTTCCATCTGTCCGTAATATCCGGGGAGTCCAGCTCCATCAGCGAATCCAGGGGAACCAGTGCCTCTCCCCTGATCAACTGGGATGTCCATGTCTCGTAGGCCTGGGCGACCACGGGCGGATCGTCCGCCATGACGCTGGCCAGTATCTTCTGGCACAGCGCCCTGTAGTTCCCCATGCTTACCGGAACGACCTCTATTCCAGGGTGTGTGTCGTTGAACTCGGTGATGAGGGTGTCCTCCAGGTATTCTCCCAGCGGACCTCCCATGGCGTGCCAGAATTCTATCCGGACCTCATCGTCGCTGTTCCTGGAATCCTCCCCGCAGGCCAGCGCGAGTAGCAGGAGAATCGGAAAGGATCTTCTGAACAGATTCGACCTCCTCAGGTGGAACCGGATAACACAGGCTAGTATACTACCTCGCAGAATCCCCTACCAGAGACAGGGGAGGTCAGGAATCATCGCAGCAGCAGCCTCCGGAGGGACAGCTGCCCTTCTTCTCCCCGCAGCTTCCGTGGTCGCCGTTCCCGCCCTTTGCGTAGTCCGTGGCGTGGAAACCGGATCCCTTGAAGATGATGCCCGAACCGGTGCCTATCTTCCTCTCGGCCATCCCGCCGCACTCGGGACACTTCCTCGGCTCGGAATCGTTCATCTTGTGAAACTCGTCGAAGGTGCAGCCGCAGCTTTTGCACCTGTATTCGTAAGTAGGCATTTTCAGGTCTTCCCTTTCAATCGTTGCTCATAATACTTATGGCACCCGCGGTACAGACATCGGAACAGGCGCCGCATCCGGAGCAGTTCCTGCTCACCCTTGCCGTCCCGCTCCGGTCCAGCCTGATGCGCCGGTGAAGGCAGATGCTCAGGCACTCTCCGCAGCCGAGGCAGAGGGCCCTGTCCACAACAGCCATCCTGAGCGGTTTCGGCCTGCCGAACAAGCCCTTCCCAGGATATCCCTCTGCTCTTCCTCGCATAATCGTCAACCAATCCGCTGAAAAGTGGTTCCAGCAGAGATCGTATGGCAATATTCGTTCCATGTGAGATGCACTCTTAAAATCCTGTCAGAATACAAATTACAAAGCCTATGACTCGATCCGTCGGCGAAGGTGCGCCAAACAGGCATAGAACAGGCAAGTCAAACCCTGCCAGGAGAGCCGTCATCTGAAGCCACCATCTCATCCTCGTTCTCTGCGATCCTGCTCACCTGCGAAGCAGTCACCCCTTCCCTGATCGCCACTGCCAGGCCCACAATGATCACGGGCAAGAACTGAGTGGTGTGGAAGATGAGGGCCAGGACCCTTGTACTCTCCAGGCTGATGCCGATGAGCCCGGGAAGCACCAGGACAAGAGCACCGTGCACCGTGCCCGCACCCGCCGGAGTGGGTATCAGCATACCGAGGCCCGCCAGGACCAGGATAAGGACCGGGTAGTACCAGAACATATGCATATGCATCGCCCAGAAGACCGGAATGACAGACACGGTCAGCGATCCCCATATCAGGATGGAGTAGATGCTCACCTTCAGGGTATCCCTCCAGTCCCTGAGTATTTCCAGACCCTCCGAGAAGGAGATGAAGACCTTCTCGGCCTTCCGGGCGATTGAACCCAGACCCACCCATCTCAATGGAGCGGCGAGGGCTCTTGCCGACCGTTCCCTGAGCCTCCTCAGCGATACCAGCATCGCAAGGACCGCAATATACATGAAACCTGCGGCGGCCAGACCGAGTCGCGTGGTCCCATCGAGCCTTCCCCAGAGAACCGCCAGGACAACAAGGGTCATGGCGGCAAGGGTGAGACCGTCGAATATCCTTGCCAGCACAACAGTTCCGAATGAACTTGCCCTGGATATACCGGTCCTTCGGGAAAGCAGCAGCGCCCGAAGTATCTCCCCGACCCTGCCGGGGAGCAGGGTGTTCACGAAAAAACCTGTGATCAGCGGCCCTGCCGCATCCCTGGATGATATCCTTCCAATGGGAGACAGCAGCTTCCTCCACCTGAGGATCCTGAACATGTAGCTGAGGACAAGTGGAGGCAGGACCAGCGCCAGAACCGGCCACTGCATCTCTCTCAGGGCCTGGAGCAGTGCCACGGGATCGGTCTTCCTGTAGGTCAGGTAAAGGGCCACTCCGGCTATCAGCAGCCCCGGCACAAGGTGTTTCCAGATGGCTCCCTTCTTCAATCAGTCACCATCGTCCTTCGCACAGGCACTTTCCACGGCGTGGCAGATGGCGTGCCCGGCAACCAGGAGAGCCTCCTGCACATGGCAGGTCTCGCTGGACGAGGCCTTCACGCAGAGGTCCGCAAGGACGCACAGGGCTCCCCCGGATTCTCCGGTGAAGCCAAGGGTCCTCATATCCAGCTCCTTCGCCTTCTCTACGGCCTTCAGGACGTTCTCCGAATTGCCGCTGGTGGATATGGCCACCAGAAGGTCGCCGGGTCCGCCAAGCGCCTCCACCTGTCTCGCGAATACCATCGTGAAATCGTAGTCGTTGGCTATGGCCGTTAATATCGCCGAGTTCGAGGTGAGGGCCACGGCGGGAAGCGCCTTGCGCTCCATGCGGAACCTGCCCACCAGTTCACCGGCAAAATGCTGTGAATCAGCGGCGCTGCCCCCGTTGCCGCAGAAGAAGATCGTCCCACCGTTCCTGACGGTATCGATACACATGTCGGCCGCCTTCTTCACGACCTTGGGATCCAGGGAAGCTACCGCGCTGCAGGCATTTCCCAGGTAATCATCGATATCTGACATTGCTCTTCCTCCATCTTTCAAGTGCATCCTCCATGTCGGGCAGGGAGACTTCCCTCGCGGTTCCGAGTACGGAATAGAAGGGCCTTGGAGCATCAAGTTCAAGATCGGACCAGCTCACTTCCTCCACCACGCCGCCGGAAGACCGTGCGAAACGGGCTGCCAGCTCGGCAGGGGTGATGCCGGGGCTGTTGACCAGATGGAAAAGCCCTCCGGCCTCTCCGGAAGTCAGCCCGACGATAGCGTCCGCAAGGTCGGGGGCATAGGTCAGGCAGGCCCTCTGGTCACAGACCGCCCTCACACGGCCCCGGTGGGCCAGGCTCCTGTATATGAATGGACAAAGTCCTGTATCGCCGGAGAACATCCATGAGGTCCTGACGACTATGTTCTCCGGCCGGGCATCCAGAGCCTCGCTCTCTCCCAGAAGCTTGCTCTCTCCGTACCTGTTGGATGGGCATGTCCGATCACCCTCGAGTATGGGGGTCTTCGTTCCAGCTGATCCGGTGAATACATGATCGGTGGATATGGTCAGGAGCTTTCTTCCGGTGCGGGCAAGGTTCGCCACTCCGTCCCTGTGGACTTTCATGGCGATCCCGGGTTCCCGCTGGCAGAGATCTACATCGGTTATCGCGGCGCAGTTTATGATCCATTGAGGATCGTACTCCCCCACCGCCGCCAGCACCGAGTCCACTGAAGTGACGTCCACTTCGGGGAGGTCGGTACCTGCCGCCCTTCTCCCGAGCAGGCCCAGAAGAGCCCTGCCCAGCTGTCCTTTCGCACCGGTGATCAGAAACTCAGCCGTCATTCAAAATCCGGTCCGATCTGCAAAGCGGTTTCGGCCTCGGGGGCCATCCTGCCGGATGTGCTCTGAGAGCAGATCCTCAGTGGTAAGTCGACCATTGAGGGTTCCTGGAACTATAAGCCGAGAACGATGCTCAAGTAAATGATGGGCCTGGAGGAACGTAAGGATGGTCCGCAGGGAATACGGTTCATGGAAAGGTGATGCGCGGAGTATGAAAAGCCCTACGGCAATGCGCCTACCGAAGCAGCATCAGCCTGCTCGAGACCCTGATACCGCCGGTGCTGAATTCGCAGATGTAGATTCCTGAAGGCTCTTCGGCAGTATCCCAGGTAACCGTACCAGCACCGGCCTCAAGAAAACCTGAGAGGATGTTCGACACCCTCCTGCCGCAGAGATCATATATTGTGATCTCCGCGGGTCCCGAAGCCTCCAGGCTGTACAAAAAGGTCGCCGTACCGCTGAAGGGATTGGGGCCGGCAAGGTCCAGTGTCGCTGAGGGGGGGTCCGTGACACCCCCCTGACCTAAGCCGGTATCCGAATTCCTGACGCATCGGACGAAGTTATATATCCTTACCACGTCGCCCTGGGGACCATGTCCGTGGGGATACTGGGAAGGGTCGCCTGTTTTCGGGTCGCTCCTCTGAGCGCCGGCCCCGTGGACGTCCCAGAGTTCCCAGGAGGTCGAGTCCGGTGTCATCATCCAGCCCAGCGCCTCGCCGAAGGCTATGTAGACGGCAAAGCCGCCATCATCCCCGGGCATCGTCGTCTGATGGGTTGTCCCGGTCCAGTAGAAACCGAAGTTCGGGGTACCGCCTTCGTCTGTGATCTGGGTACAATCGAAGACGGAATCGATGGACGGTGAGCCGGTGGCCTGCATCGACCTCTCATAATCCACAATACTCTGCAGCTCATGGGCGTTGGGAAGCCGCCAGTCATCGTACCCGGCCAGGCAGAGGTCCTCAGCGCAGGCAAGGGCTTCCTCCCAGTTCCTTCCCGTGCCGTCGTCAGCCTGCTGCCACATCAGCCCGGTGGCCGTGTCCGTAACGGTACCGTCACCGTTGTCGACGAACTGGTTCTGGCCGTAACAGTCGCCTCGCACGTATCTGACGAAGGACCGCATCAGGAAAGTCTGCCCGGGAGGACCCACCTCCTGGCTGGGGTAACCCTTTATCCTTCCATCGGCGAAGTTCACCCCAAAGGCTGTTGAATCTCCATTCATGGTCAGTCCCCGGTAAACAGTGGATGACCAGTACTGGGCATCGATAAGCCTTTCGCCGGCAAGGGTGTCGCCGTACTGGAACTCGAAATAGTCAGTATCGATGAAGGGTATCAGGTTCTGTGGGTCAGGTCCGCTCGGATCGGTGCCGCTGAACTGGATCAGCGAGTAGAGTTCCTTGATGGTCGGCAGTCTCCAGTCACTGTATCCTCCTGTGCCGCAGGTGTCCACACCGGTCTCGGCTTCTTCCCAGGACATCTTCTCCGGGGGCAGCCCCTGCTGCCACATCAATCCTGTGTTAAGGTCCGTGACCGTTCCGTCGCCGTTGTCCACGTATGAAGGCTGGAGCCCAGAGAACTGGGCGTCCTGACCGTAAAAAGGTTCTCCTGGCTGCGGTTCTCCGATCACCGATACAGTATCGAAGCACAGTGACTGGTCGGTGTCCGGCAGCGGGTAAGGGACCGCGGCCACCCATGCCGGTGCAGCGAACAGCATGAGAAGCCCCGTTGCATCATGGACCCATTTCTTCCAAACGCCCATCTGATACTCCTCCCATGGTCTTGTTCATTATCGTCGGAGGAAGGATCACACGACTGCGTAAGCTGGAAATGAACGGAGTGTAACAGAATGTTACGGCTGAGTACCTTCGGCTCATCACCGGATCGACCCGCACCTGCCCGGGGCGGGATCAGTCCGACTTACGACGGTGGCCGATCAGGTCAGTTCTTTCGAACCGCGCTGCGTTTCGATGATCAAGCCCGCACCTGAACCTTTGGCACAGCTGAGAAGGATATGCACTGCCGGACGGTCCGGCTGGCCCACCGGCTGGAGACGCACCGGGCCGAGACCCCACGCGGAACATCCCAGGAGAATCTCGGGGAGCATGCAAGGTCTGCCCACGATTATGAACTCACCGCCCGACGGAAGGAGGTGGGCCGCCGCCCTTATGAAATGATGCAGGAGCATGTCGGATCCGCTCCTGGAGAGGGCCCTGTCCTGGTCCGGGCTTACCCTTCCCCTGCCGAGCGTTCCAAAGGGAGGATTTGTGATCACCGAATCCGCCACCGCTTCGGAGAAGGCCATTGGCACGTCCTCCACATTGCAGCATACGCATTGAACGTCATCCACTTTTCTTCTCCGCTCAAGGGATACCATCATCTCCCTGAGCGGGGGAGTACGAGAATCGACACCGATCCAGCGGCACCCCGGATTTCTTCTCGAAGCGGCTTCTATGACCCCTCCGCTGCCGCAGCCCAGTTCGATGATGGTGGATCCGCGGGGTACGGAAATATAAGAGGCCAGAAGGAGGGTATCCGTGGTCACCGGTGCCCCGGGGTCACGGTCCGGCATGCGGCTCCCTACCGGAAGGTGGCCTTGGCAACACCCCAGGTGTAATGCTCAACGGTGTAGCCGTCGGGCCTGTTGTCGAACCATCTCCTGATGGACCACAGGCCGTAGGTATCCTCCACCATGAGGAACTTGACGCGTCCCCGGGCCGAGTTTTCCCAGCCTGCGTAATCGCTTCCGGCTACCACTATCTCGTAGTCCCTCCAGATGTCAGCGGAATCGGTGGGGGCCACCGGGTCGGGGATCTCCGGTACAAAGTTCATAACCACGTAGACAAGGCTGTCTTCCGGCAGACCCGATCCCGACACGAAATTGTAGATGTTCATCAGAGTGTTCTGCTCCACCTGATAGTTCCAGTTGCCGAAATTCCATGAGCCGCCGAAATCGGTTGTATCGGCACCGTCGGCGACGAACATGTACGAGGAATCGCAGCAGGCCATGGTCATGGCGATCGACCTTCCCTCCAAGGAGTTCTCAAGGTTCACCACCACCGTGGAGGGAGAGTAGGGCTGCTGCCAGGGTATCGCCTCCCCCGGGTCCGGGTCCTCAGGATCCCTCGGTTCGAAGAAGGAGCAGGACGTGACAGCAAGGGCTGCAATGACTGACAGGACGATGTAACTGCGATATCTCATTTGTTCTCCCGACTAGAATTGATAGTTCAGCCCCACCGAGGCTTTCCAGTAGCTCTCCCTGTCATCCCTGGAATAGAAGGAACGTGTGAGGCTGAGATTGAGGATTCCGTTATGCAGGTTCATCCTGGTCCTCAGACCGAGATGGTGAATGTGCTCCACTCTCGAGGGAATGGTCTGGGACAGGTAGTTCCTCTGCTGGTACTCCCAGGCGTAGCTGGGGGTAAGCCCGATGTTGCTGCTCACGTGGAAGCCCAGGTTGAACTTGATGACATTGTTGATGACCTCCTCTGACCTGAGGAAGACGGAGTTCAGATAGCTTCCCTGGTCCTGGAAACGAAAGACATGGCTGATGCCGAGGAGGGTGCTGTCCGGGGATACCCTCTGGAAGGAACTGTTCGTGGTAACCCTCCTGAAGAGGAGGTCAGAACCGGCGGTTGATGTCTCCGGGAATAGGAAGGTCGTATAATCGGCACTGAACTGGACCGACTCGTCCAGGGTCCAGTTCCCTCCTGCGTCGTACCGGAAGCCCGGTTGGATGCTGTAAGTGGATGACCTTTTGCTGTTGCCCGACTGCTCGGACATTATGTAAATGGTCTCCCTGCTCTGGCCCTGTATGAGTGCGTCGAGGGTGATCCTGCTGCTGAGTGGTATCTCCGAACTGAGGGACAGGACCTGCCTGGTCTGGTCGTAGTCGAAATTGTCGGTACGCACGATACCCATCTCGGTCCAGGTCCCGTATGTATCTCGTTTCAGCAACTGTACGGCCCTGTAGAAGCTTATCCTGCAGTCGCCCGGAGTGTAATCCAGTGTGGCGGAGAACATGCGGTCGTCATCAATGTAATAGACATCGAAAAGTTCCGATTCACCGATGGCGGTCCTCTTCTGGTCGACCCTGAGAATATCCCGGGAGAGGCTGAAATGCAGCTTCAGGTTCTCCATCATCTGGTAACGAAGGGACGATGAGATGTCCCTGCTCCTCTCCTTCCTGTCGAGGACATCCCCCTGCGTGCCGGAGGAATCAGGGTCGGCGTACTCGTAGAACCTGTTGGAGTAGGCCCATCCGGTGGAGACCTCCATGGAAACGTTCTCAAAGGGCACAGGCACCACCAGCGCCAGGCTGCTGGCAAGGTCATCCTGTCTCTGTGTCCGGTTGGAATCATTGTAGGTTGTGAACAGCTTCGAGGCCCTGACCTGCGCCTCCAGGCTTCCACCCTCGAACAGCCGGGGAAAATCGTAGCTGGCCCTCAGGGAAAGGTTTTCGCTCCCGCTGTCCTTCTGGTATCCCAGCGTCCTGTGCTCCCCCAGGGAAACGCTTCCGCTGAGATCCTGGAAGAGGGTGTGGTTCATGGATATGTCAACATTCCTCACCCCTCCCTCATCGTAGCCTGTGATTGTGCTGTCACCGGATGGGTTCATGTAATCCACGAAATGGGCACCAAGGCTCATGTTGACCGAGAGCCACGAATAAGGTGTATAGCGCACCTGGCCCGATGTGGTGTTGCTGAGACGGTCCCTTATCAGATCTCCGTTCTTCTCTTCGGAGCTGATGACTCGGGAGAGGTTGATGCCGAACTCTATCCCCTGCATAGGAGTGAAGGTGAGGCTGGCGGTACCCGATCTTCCATCCACGAACCTGTCAAGGTCACTGTTCTTCTCACCCGTGAAGCTTGCCGTGGCGTTCAGGGCTATCCTGCTGGTGAGCTGCTGGTAGAGTGAAATGGAGTTCATCAGGTTCACACGGTCCTTGATCTGGTCGAGATCGATGCTGTAACCCATTGTGACCGCCGAGGCCATTCCCGCCAGCAGAGCAAGTATCAGTCCCGCGTTTCTCATGACATGGCCTCTGCCATGGCCAGGAAGCGCTCCGGCGGGACCTGCTCCGCCCTGAGTTCGGGATCCACCCCCGCGGACCTCAGGAGTCCGGCGGCCTCTTCCCTGTCCATGATGGTCTTCAGGTTGTTGAAAATAGTCTTCCTCCTCTTCGCGAAGGACACTTTCACCAGCCTTCTGAAACGGGAGTAAGTGTCTCCCGACGCCAGAGGCTCTCCTCGCCTGTTCAGGACCAGTACCCTGGACCTGACCTCGGGGGGCGGAAAGAAGTCCTCCGGTTCCGCATCCAGAAGCTCCTCCACCGTGAACAGCGGCCAGATCTGAAGTGAAAGTTTACCGTAATCCCTACCGCCGTCAAGTGCCGACAACCGCTGAGCTACTTCTCTCTGCAGCATGATCACCGCCGTTGTAACCTGCCTGAAGCCGTCCTCAAGCAGTCTGAACAGTATGGGGGATGAGATGGAATAGGGCAGATTGCCGGCAATGGTGGAGAAAGGGAAACCGGGGAGGGCGGACGGGTCCAGTTTCAGGAAATCACCGTGAACCACGGTCAGGGACCGGTCGGAGAATCTCTTTTCCAGGAAATCCGACATCCTGGCCGATATCTCCACCGCCGTAAGAGATCCGCACCTCTTCAGCAGCTTTTCAGTCAGCGAACCCAGTCCGGGGCCTATCTCCAGCGTACTGCCCTCCACGGGCACCGCAGCCGCTATCTTCATGGCGATGGAGGGATTGACAAGGAAGTTCTGCCCCAGGTCACGGTCAGGCCTGAGCCCAACGCTCTTCAGACTGCGTCTGACCTCAGGCAGCAGCATCATCTCACCCTGAAAGGGAGACCCAGGGATCCCGCAAGTTCCCTGACGGACCCGGTGTCAACACCGGGATACCTGACAGCCGTGGCTTCCAGCCGGACATGGCTCCCTGCCAGCTCGATGAAATCCATCAGGCTCTTCCAGGCCCCCGGATCCTCAGGCCTGCACAACCTGGAATACTCTTCCTCTGATGATGCGTTGAGACTTACACTGACGGTATCGAAGGGCTCCAGCATGTCCAGGACCTGACTGTCGGGCATGTTCAGCAGACAGGTGCCGTTGGTGTCAAGCCTTACACTGTAACCCTTTCCGGACGCGGCTCGGGCCAGTTCCTGAAGCAGCAGAGGTCTCATTGTGGGCTCGCCGTAACCGCAGAAGACAAGCTCCCTGCCGATTCCTTCCGGAAGAAGGGCCGCAATGCCCCTGAGCCTTCTTTCCTCGGGCTCCCCGGTATGCCTCAGGTAATAGCCCCCGAGCCCGTCGGTCCTGTCCCTGATGCAGAACCTGCAGTGATTGCCGCACCTGCCGGTGATGTTCATGTAAAGGTTCCCGAAGATGCGGTAGATAAGGTCCGTCCTTCTATGTTCATACAGCTGGAAGGCTTTCATGGAGTTGGACCTCAGCTGCCTCGCGGTGCTGTCAAGGTCCTCTCCCAGTGCCTCCGAGATGGTCTCCACGGTAAAGACAAGATTGGCTGGTTCGTTCCTGGCGCCCCTGACCGGCTCCGGGGAGAGGTAGGGAGAGTCTGTCTCGGCCAGTATCCTGTCCTTCGGCAGGGAGGCTGCCAGCTCCCTGAGCCAGCCGTTGCCGGGGTATGTGACAGGGCCGGCGAAGCTTATGTAGAAACCACTTGCGCAGGCCTTCTGCGCCAGGTCGCCAGGACCGGTGTAGCAGTGCATCACCACCGGCACAGAGACGTTCTCTCCAAGGGTGTCGAGCACCTGCGCCTCAGCCCCCCTGGAGTGGACCACCAGGGTGAGTCCGAAGGCTTCCGCCATTTCGATATGCCTCAGGAAAGCTTCCCTCTGGCGTTCCTCGGTGGACCGGTCATGGTACAGGTCCATCCCTGTTTCGCCCACGGCTATCACCCCGGGGCCGATAAGTAACTCGGGAATGCCCTCCATCCCGTAATCGGGACCGGCCCCCAGATCACTTGGATGTATCCCGGCGGCTGCGAAGATGCAGCTTCGCTTATCCGACAGGCTGGATGCGGCGATACTGGTCTCCAGGTCTATGCCGGGAACAAGGAAGCAGGTTACCCCGGACCTGCCGGCGGCTGCTATGACACTGTCCAGGTCTCCCCGGAACCTGCTGTCACAGAGATGGCAGTGTGTGTCGAAGAGCCCTACGTTCTCCAGATCAGGTCCTCTCTGGCGGGTCCGGTGGATACGGCCCTTACGGTAACACCGGTGAGCTTCTCAATGAACAGAACGTATTCCCTCGCTTTTTTCGGCAGGGCTTCCCAGCTGGTCTCGCCCGTAATGTCCTCCTGCCATCCCGGAAGGGTCTCGAAGACCGGAATATGCCTGCCCAGTCTCGCACCTGTCTCGAAGAGAGTGAGATCGATCTCAGGGTCGAGCTGGTACTTCTTGCAGACCATGAGTTCCGGGAACCCGCTCAGTACATCGAGCAGGGTGAGTACTGTCCAGGTGCTTCCATTGAGCCTGGCAGCATAACTGGCCAGAACACCGTCGAACCAGCCGCACCGTCTCGGTCTTCCGGTGGTGGCTCCGTACTCGTTGCCCTTTTCCCGTATCCTGTCCCCAAGCTCATCGGTGAGTTCCGTGGGGAACGGGCCGTTGCCGACCCTGGTGTTGTAAGCCTTCATCACCCCCACCACCTCGTCTATCATGACAGGACCTATGCCAAGGCTCACGCAGGCAGCGCCTGCAACGCAGGAGCCGCAGGTTACGTAGGGATATGTTCCGTGGTCAGGGTCGAGCAGGGTTCCCTGGGCCCCCTCGGCTATCACGATGCCGTCGGAGCGGAGTATGCGGGAAATGACCATCGATACGTCGCTGGCCCTTGTTACCAGTTCGAGGGTGTGGCCGTTGAACATCTCGGTCTCCTCCCTCAGTGCGGCTTCCTCTTCCCTGTCCAGCCCAAGCTGCCTTACGCACTCCTCGACCATATCATTCGAACGCTGGGTAAAACTCCCTGGAATCGCGGCATCCTCCAGCCTGAGTCCCCTTCGGCTGAACTTGCGGACATATGTCGGTCCGATACCGCGGCCGGTGGTACCCACGGATGCTTCTCCAAGGCTGCTCTCATCGGCTTTCTCGAAGTACCTTGCGGCGGGATGGACAAGATGGACATTGCCGGAGATGGTGAGCCTGTCTTCCACGGGGAATCCCTCTTCCTCCAGATTCAGCATCTCCTCCGTAAGGGAAACAGGGTCAAGGACGCAGGATGCTCCGATTATCCCGAGCACCCCGGGACGCAGCAGACCGCTGGGAAGCTGATGCAAGGCTATTCTGCGACCGTTGACCACCACCGTATGACCAGCATTGGCCCCGCCGGAGAACCTGGCCACCGCCGCGGCATTCTCCGCCAGGTGGTCAACCATCTTCCCTTTTCCCTCGTCTCCCCACTGCAGACCGGTGACTATGGTTGCCGGCATTTCATCCCCTTCTTCCATCTGTTCACAGCTACACTACTGCCTGAAAGATCCATCTCTTCAGTTCCTCCAGTCCCTGCCCGGTCAGTGAAGAGACGGGTATGACCGGCCCCATATCCTGTGCGCTCCCCACCGATGACGCAAGCTTTCCTCTTTTCAGCTTGTCCGATTTGGTAAGGGCCACGATGTAGGGTCTGCCCCGCTCCCTCAGGAAGTCCACCATGCCCATGTCGTTTGGAAGGCACGGGTGCCTGGCGTCAACGAGGAGGATGACCCCCCGGAGGGCAGTCCGCTCCATCAGATACTCCTCTATCCATCCTGTCCAGCGCATGCGCTCCATCTCCGGGGCCTTCGCGTACCCGTACCCCGGCAGGTCGACGAAATAGAAGCTGTCCGCCACTGAATAGATGTTGAGGAACTGGGTGCAGCCCGGTCTGGCGCTGGTGCGGGCGACCTGACGGCTTCCGGCAAGGCTGTTGAGGAGAGAGGATTTCCCGACATTGGACCTCCCAGCCAGGCATATCTCGGACAGACCGTCGGAGGGCAGATGCGAAGGTCCCGGGCAGCTCCTTAGGAACCTTATGGAAAGAGAGGGCATCAGGCGCCCACTCTCAGCCGGCTCTGCCCGATTGCTTCTTCTTCTTTCCGGACTTGACGATCACGGGTTTGGCCTCACCCTTCACCACCTCGGAAGAGATGATGAGTTTGCGGACGTCTGTCAAACCGGGAAGTTCGTACATTGGCTCCAGAAGCAGGTTCTCAATGACCGACCTCAACCCCCTCGCCCCGCTGCCGGCCTGCTGGGCCTTTCTGGCAATCTCCTCAAGGGCGCCGTCGGAGAACTCCAGCTCAACATCCTCCAGCTCGAAGAGGTACTGGTACTGGCGCACCAGGGCATTCCTCGGCTGTGTGAGCACCTTCACAAGATCTTCTGTATCCAGATCGTCCAGGGCTACCAGTACTGGCAGCCTGCCCACGAGCTCGGGGACCAGGCCGTACTTGACCAGGTCGTGGGATTCCACTGTGGATAGTACGCTCGGAACCGATCCCTGCTGGTGGTCAAGGACAGCGGAAAAGCCCATGGCGTTCTTCCGGAGACGCTTCTCCACGATCCTGTCAAGTCCGTTGAAGGCTCCGCCGCAAATGAACAGGATATTACTGGTATCAACGAGGATGTTATCCTGGTAGGGATGCTTCCTGCCACCCTGTGGCGGCACGCTGGCAACGGTTCCCTCTATTATCTTCAGCAGCGCCTGCTGGACACCCTCGCCGGACACGTCTCTGGTGATGGAAGGGTTCTCCGACTTCCTGGATATCTTGTCTATCTCGTCTATATAGATTATTCCCTGCTGCGCCGTCGGTACATCCATGTCGGTCACCTGCAGCAGACGGAGGAGGATGTTCTCCACATCCTCGCCTACGTACCCGGCCTCGGTAAGCGTTGTGGCGTCGGCGATAGCGAAGGGCACATCCAGTATCCTGGCCAGCGTGCGGGCCAGAAGGGTCTTGCCAACCCCGGTGGGACCAAGGAGGAGTATGTTGCTCTTCTCGAGCTCCACTTTACCGGCTTCCCTTGACGAACGGAGCCGTTTGTAGTGGTTGTAGACGGCTACAGAGAGCACCTTCTTCGCCTGCTCCTGCCCCACCACGTAATCGTCCAGCTGCTCCTTTATCTCCGCCGGTGTCGGCAGCTCCTCCTTGAGGAGTTCGGGTACCTCCATCGTCTGTCCCGATTCCAGGTCCACAAGTTCGCTGCAGTACCTTATGCATTCATCGCAGATATGGACTCCGGGGCCCTGTATCAGCTGATTGACCTCCCCAATGGGCCTTCCGCAGAAAGAGCATTTCTTGTCTTTACCCATCATTCATTCCCGTCAGCTCCTGGAGGAAAGCACATTGTCCACGATACCGTAATCCACAGCCGCCTGGGCATCCATCCAGAAATTCCTGTCCGAATCCTTTTCTATCCTATCCAGGGGCTGGCCCGTATGGTAGGCCAGAATATCGTTCAGGCTCTCCCTGAGCTTGAGTATCTCCCTGGCCTGTATCTCAATGTCGCTGGCCTGTCCCTCGGCCCCGCCCATGGGCTGGTGTATCATGACCCTGGCATGAGGGAGGATGTTCCTCTTCCCCCTTTCGCCTGCAGCCAGCAGGACTGCGGCCATACTGGCCGCGGTACCCATGCAGAATGTGGCCACCGGAGGCTTTATGAATTGCATCGTGTCGTAGATGGCGAGGCCCGAAGAGACCAGGCCTCCTGGACTGCTGATGTACATGTTGATGTCCTTCTTGGCATCCTCGCCCTCGAGAAAAAGCAATTGGGCCACTATCAGGCTTGCGGTCTGGTTCCCCAGAGTGTCACCCACGAAGACGATCCGCTCCTTGAGCAGTCGGGAATAGATGTCGTAGGATCTCTCCCTGTTCCCCTCACGCTCCACCACGAACGGTACGAATGTTGACATCAGGATCCTTCCTCTGCATCGGCAGTTGCTTCCGCTTCGTCATCCTCCACCAGCGTCCATTTCCATGACGCTTCGGGGTCCTCATGGTCACCGGTATTGGATACTTCCTCCCCGGTCGGCTCCTTATCGGTAATATCGGCCCTTTCGAGAATTAGTTCCAGTGCCTTCCTGTTCCTGAGCCTGTCCATGATCGAAGATTCCGATTCCTCGGGGCTCTTTTCCTTCTCGATCTCCTCCGGCGTTACCTGGACGTTCTCTTTCTCCGCTACAGCCCTGAGAATGAGGAACTCCCTCACTTTGTCCTGCGCAAGCTCCCTGGCGGCTTTGATGGTCCCCTCTCCGGGATCCTCTTCCCCGAGCCTGTTGAGATAGTCCCTTGTGAGGTTGTTGACCATGTATACGGGAGGATCGAAGGGATTGCTCGCAAGCAGGCTTTCAGTAACTGTCCTCTCCTTCAGGTAGGTGACCTCCTGCTCGTAGCGGCTCTTCACGCTTTCCTCCACCTTGTCCCTCAGCTCCTTCAGGCTCGAAAGGCCCGCTGCCTTCTCGGCGAACGTGTCGTTCAGGTCGGGGAGCATCGGGCGCCTGACATCGGTGACCCTGAACCTGTGGACGGGATTCCCGTCACCCTCCGGGTCGGGACTCTCCATCCTCGCCGAGAAGGTATAACCCTGCTCAACTCCTGTAACCAGCCGGTCGAACCCCTCGCCGATGTGGGAATCACCTATCCTGACGCTGAATTCCTGCGGTTTTCCGCCTTTTTCCGCGGGAGCTGCCTCCAGCATGACCAGGTCCCCCTCCTGCGAGGGTCTGTCAACAGTCTCGAAGCTCATCAGCTTCTCCCTGAAGGACTCGAGCGTCTTCGCCACCGCGTCCTCGAGATCCAGCAGAGGCACTTCGATGGCTATCCCGTCTGTGCCCTTGGGTTCAGGGGTCTCGAAGAGGGAGAATGTCATTTCGTAACTGTAGGGGTTGCCCTCCACCGGCAGCTCCACTTCATCGTCGGCTTCAGTGTCATCAAGTATCCAGTCCTGATCCTCGATGAGCTTCGAGGTCAGGTCCTGCCTAATGGTATCCGCCACCTCGGCCTTGATGATGTTGCCGTATTGCCTGTCTATAATGGACCTGGGCACCCTGCCCGGGCGGAAGCCCGGCATGTCCAGGTCCTTCGAGATCTGCTTCCTCACTTTTCCGAACAGCCGGTCCACCCGCTCCACCGTCTCGGTGAACCTCACCTTCCTTGTATTTCCCTCTGACTTGACGATCTCATGCATTTGAAATTCTTCCTGTCGTTCAAGATAAGTGGTGCGAGAGGGGGGACTTGAACCCCCACAAGCATAGCTTACCAGATCCTAAATCTGGCGCGTCTGCCAATTCCGCCACTCCCGCAGAGCCATTGTCATCGCAACCTGGGAATATGCTTTGAATCAGTATTTACGTCAAAGTGAAACCCGAAGGGGGTCTGCCGCCGGACAAAACCGGCGGCAGAGGGTTCAATGACGGTTCAGAAAGATCAGTCCTGCAGTCCACGGACTAGTGCGGCCTTGGAAGCACTGGTCCTGCAGTTCACGGACTAGTGCGGCCCTGGAAGCACTGGTCCTGCAGTTCCCGGACTAGTGCGGCCCTGGAAGCACTAGTCCTGCAGTTCCCGGACCAGTGCGGCCCTGGAAGCACTGGTCCTGCAGTCACGGACTAGTGCGGCCTTGGAAGCACTAGTCCTGCAGTCACGGACTAGTGCGGCCCTGGAAGCACTAGTCCTGCAGTTCCCGGACCAGTGCGGCTTCATCACTTCCAGGGTACCTGTTCAGGAGCAGGTCGAAGAGCCTGTCCTTCTCCGCGTCGGCCCCGTGGGTGGCGTATATATCGGCAGCCCTGAACAGAGCTCCGGAAGCCCACTCCGAACCGGGGTACATGTAGTACAGCGCCACCAGGTCCTCAATGGCGCGATGTGAATAACCGGCCTCCTCCCAGCAGATGGCCATGTAGTAGAGGGCGTCGTCCGCCAGGGACGAGGACGGGTGCCTGTCATGGAGTTCCAGGAAGCCCTGGGCGGCAATGTCGAAACTGCCCTGCTGGAACTGCCTGTAGGCCTCGTCGAAGAGAAGCTGGGCGCCGGGACCGGCCACGGTGTCCTGCACCGCTGTGGTTCCTGAGCTGTTGAGCCTCATCAGGGTCATGTCAAGCTCGTCCGCAAGTGCCGTGAGCCGCTCTATCAGGTCCGACGTCCTGCTGCCGGACTGGGCCTGGAGACCTCGAAGCAGCGTCTCGTTGGCTTCCATAGCCGCGGTCAGGTCCTGGATGTCGGCCTTCAACTCCTGCTGGTCCGTCTGGATGTTCTCGATCTCCTTCGGAGTATGGATCCAGAACCCCAGGCAGCCCGTGAGGAGGAGGAATGCGGTGACCGCTGCGATCGATAACCTGAGCATGATCAGTTGCCCGGAAGGACTCTGAAGTGCGCCCTTCTGTTGCCGGCCCAGGCCTGCTCGTTGTGACCGGGGTCGAAGGGCCTCTCCTTGCCGTAGCTGATGTACTCCAGGCGGCTCCTGGCTATCCCGAAGTTGACCAGGTAGTTGTAGACGGCCAGGGCCCTCTTCTCGCCCAGTGAGAGGTTGTAGTCTATGGTGCCTCTCTCGTCGCAGTGGCCCTCCACCAGGACCCGGTAACCCTCGGTGTCCATGATGTATGAGGCGTTCTCCATGAGTATGTCCAGAGCGGAAGCGGAGAGATCGTAGCTGTCATACTCGAAGTAGATGTCGTCCAGGTTGTCCTGGTGAAACATCATCATGTCGTTGTACGCGGAAAGGGTGTCGGATTCCCAAACACCTACCAGGGTGTCCGGGACATCAGTCACAACCACTGTGGTGGTGTCGTGGCCGTTGGTAATGGTGTCGTCCGGCCGGCAGCCTGACAACGAGGCAAGGGCGGCGGCCAGGACCACCGCTGCAAGGACCATAGGATATCTTGATCTCACAGTGCTCATCCTCCCTCTGAAGATGTTGCGCTCGCTCATCTGAATCCAAGGGGCGACCATGTCGGGCAGTAGCACTCTCCGCCCCCGGAAAGCTTTCTTACGTTCAGTCCGTTCAGTTCGATCATATATATGCCCCGCCCGCCGTCCATGTCGCTGCTGAAGGCTATGTGTCTGCCGGTGGGACCCCAGACGGGATCCTCGTTGAGGGTGCCGTCGAACGTGAGCTGACGGATGTTGGAACCGTCAGCGTCCATCACGAAGATGTGGAAGTCCCCCCCTGTCATGGCGGTGTAGGCAATCCTGTCGCCGTCCGGCGACCAGGAGGGGCTGTCGCAGTACCCATGGGAACTCGTGACCCTCATGGCGGTCCCCCCTGAGCTGTCCATGACGTAGAGCTGGGGGTATCCGATCCTGTCGCTGGTGAAGACGATCTGCCTGCCTGTGGGGGAGAAGCTGGGAGAGGTCTCGATGGACTCCCTGAGGGTGAGCCTTGTGGTCTGCGAGGTTTCGGTGTTCAGGAGGTATATGTCGGAGTTGCCGTCCCTGGAGAGAACCAGGGCCACCGTGGTCCCGTCGGGACTCCAGGCGGGGGACGAGTTCAGTCCGGGGATGCTGAGTATCTTCCCGGCCGAGGAAGTCGAGAAGCTGTAACTCCAGAGGTCGGCGTTACCGGACCTGTAGGAGGTGAACACTATCCTGTCGCCGTCCGGGGACCATGCTGGAGTGGTTATCACATCTCCGTCGAACATCACGGTCCTGGCAGGCCTCGGGTCCTGGGACTTCACGGCCAGCGCGTAGCCGTCACCGGTCCTTCTGATGTAGGCTATCCAGGTGGACGCGATGCCCTCTTCCCCCGTGAGATCGTATACCAGGTCATCGGCGAAGGCGTGGCAGAGGGAGTACAGGCTCTCCCCCGAGTAGTTCCTAGTCATCAGCGGTTCACCGCCCGAAGACACTCTGGCCCTGAGCTGGTACCCGTCGGGTGAGCTGCCCACTTCTATCTCGGCGCTTGCGTAGCCCTCGTCCGAAGTGATGAGCAGTCCCGAAAAATCTATGTCATCCCTTATCTGCTCGAAAGCCGTTTCCGACAGATCACGGTCACCTTCCACCGTAAGGGATACAGGAATGCATTCGGCCCCGATGGGGGTCATGGGAATGAAATCCGAGCCCCGCGCAGCTAATGCCAGAACAAGAATGAATGATAAGTATCTCATGCCGTCACTCCGGTCCTAGGAATTCTATGTTGATGACCGCCGGGCTGGTCCTTCCAGGCGGCATAGGAGGTATCTGGGCCATGCTCAGCGCGTTCTCCACAGCCCTGTCGAAAGCAGAGGTCCCGCTTCTCCTGATGATTTCCACATCGGTGGACCCGTCGGGGTAGACCGTTAGCACGACCCTGTAGGACTGCTGAGGGCTAACCGAGGTCCTGTAGCCCCTCCTTACCGCGTTGAAGACCCTGGACTCGTAGGTGCCGGGTCCCGGGGCTCCCGCTCCTGCATCTCCCTGGGAGCTGACGGCGGCAAAGCCCTCCGCTGCAACCTGGACTTCCTCGGGGACCTCTTCGGGATGCTCCTCTATGACCTCCTGGGGAGTTTCCTCCGTGATTTCCTCGGGGACCTCTTCGGGGTTTTCCTCTGGAGTCTCCTCGGGATTCTCCTGGACCTCCTCTGGGATCGAGATCACCTCCTGCACTTCCTCGGGGATCTCCTGCACCTCTTCCTGGATGACCGCCTCCTGGACCTCCTCGGGGACCGTCAATTCCTCCGTTACGACGTCCGAGGAAGCGGACAGGGTCACCATGTGGACCATCATTGCGTCATCTCCACCGGTAAGGGTGCTGGCGCTGCTTGAGAATGTGATGGCTCCCACCAGAAGCAGTATCAGATGCCCGGCGCCCGCCAGGATGTAGTCCAGCCTGCGGGGCGAGTAATCCTTCCCCCGGAGGGGTTCACGATCATTGAAGCTCAATATCCTCGCTCCTGCTCTCCTGTATCAGCCCTACACTGAGGTAGCCTCCGCTTCCCAGCCTGGTCAGCGCATTTGCCACCACCTCGTACCTTACATCCTTGTCAGCCCTCACGAAGGCCTCGTTCCTGCCGGAAGCGTAGGCTGCCTCGGCCAGCGAGGCCAGGCTCTCCATGAGAACGGGCTCTCCTGACACCGACAGGTTGCCGTAGGCGTCTATCTCCACCACGAGCGATTCAGTGGGATCCAGGCTGTTGACTATCCTTCCCTCGCTGGAGGACGGGGGAGTGATATCCGCACTTCTCTGCATAACCGGCGAGGTGAGCATGAAGATCACCAGCAGGACCAGGGTAACGTCAACCAGGTTGGTGACGTTGATCCCGGAGAAGCGGGTATACCTGGTCCTTATCATTCCAGGCTGCCCCTCCTGCAAACGTCGACAAGCTCTGAGAGGAACCTGTCCATGTCGCCGGCCAGGGAATTTATCCTGCCCACCACGAAGTTATGGAAGATATTGGCGGGTATGGCGGCCAGAAGACCCGCCACGGTAGTTGTGAGCGCGGCGGCGATACCGGCCCCCACTGCACTCAGGTCGGCCACTCCAAGCTCCTTCATCCCGATGAAACTGGTCAGCACGCCCCATACGGTCCCAAGAAGCCCGAGAAGAGGGGATACGCTGGTCACGGTGGCCAGAAGGCCGATGTTCCTCTCCCTCTGGGCAAGGTCCTCCCCCGCTTCCCTCTCAAGGGCGCTTGTCAGGCTGCTGACCTCCTGCGGGGTCAGGGGATCGTGGATACCCCTGTCAATCCTGCGCTGAAGGAACCTCCCCGCTTCTGAGTACATCCTGGCAAGGGGTCCGACTTCGTTGCTCCTGCTCCAGAAATCGCCTCCAGGGGGCCTTCCGGTTGTGCGGAGAGCGTCCATGAATATCTTTGAGGAACTGAGAATGGTCCTGAACTCCCGTATCTTGGCGATGGCCACAGCCCAGGAACCGATGGAGAGCACGGCTATGGTGATCAGTATGAGCTTGGTCACCAGATCGGCGCTGGCGACCACATTCAGAACCTCACCTATCACGATTCATTACCCCCTTATGGATGAAGGCAACCGCCTCGATCTCTATCAGGGCCCCCAGCGGAAGCGCGGCGGCCTGTACTATGGACCGGGCGGGGTACGGCTCCTCAAAAAAGCTTGAGTAGATCCTGTTTACAAGATCAAATTCAGACATGTCAGTAATATACAGATTCAGCTTCACGACCCCATCCATATCCGTCCCGGCCTCCCTGAGTATCTCCCGGACGTTGCTGAGAGCCCTTGCCGTCTGGGCTGAAAGCCCCTCTTCCAGGGCCCCCGTCGACGGATCGATACCAATCTGCCCCGCAGTAAAGACCAGGTCACCGGAGATAACGGCCTGGCTGTAAGCCCCCACCGGCAGTGGCGCCCCGACGGTCCTCACTGTTCTCCGCATGTCTGTCCTAACTTCGAAGAATTCCGGTCGTTCCCGGTTTCAGAAATATATACACATGAGATGAAGATTATGTTCCATTCCACTGCATCAGGGAAGAATATACAAAACTCGGACGAAATGATATCACGATTCGGGAATGGCAGGACGAGCCTCAAGGAGTCCGGCTGTTGGCGTTCATGTACCTGATGGTGGCCCATACCACCCAGAGGGTCCCGAAGATCACTGCCGCGGCAGTGGCCAGGGAGGCCCCGAAACCTCCAAGCCTTGGGATGAGGATAATATTGAGACCTATGTTGAATATCGAAGAGATGACAACACTGTAGAGGGAATACTGCGGTTTGCCCACCGCGGCGGAAGCCGTGGAGAAGAAGCTTCCAAGGGGCCTGACCACGGAAAGGGCTCCCAGGACCAGCATTATCTGCCATCCATCGGTGTACTTCCCGCTGTATATGAAATCCATCAGCTGCCTGGGGAACAGTACGTAAAGAAGGATGACCGGCGCCATCAGTACCTCGGCCAGAAGGACCGTGCTCCATACCCTGGACATGATGCTGTCCCTCTGTCCCTGCTTCCACATCCTGGATATCAGGGGCAGGAGGACCATGTTCGCGGCAGCCACCACCACGAGGATCATTCCGGACAGCGACCTTGCGGCGCCGTAGGCCGCCACATCACCCGGCGCTATCTTGCCCAGCATGAGAATGTCGGTCCTGGAGTAGATGAAGCTGGCCAGGGAGGTTCCGAGGGTAATGAAGGCGAACTTCATCACCAGGGACACTCCGCTCCAATTCATGCCTGCTCCGGGGAAGAAAAGGTCCCTGGCAAGCCAGGAGCTGAGAATGAAGGCAGCGATATTGGCCAGGATCACGGCTAAGAAGATCTGGTGGGGCGTCCGAAGGGTGCCCAGTATCAGAAGGGTCCCGATGATGC
>CAZXEF010000003.1:0-14928 GCA_964639605.1 uncultured bacterium
CCGCGCCCGAAGGCACGGAGTACGCGCTCGTGCTCAGGCCGAAGGTGGTGACAGCCTTGTGCAGCTCGTCGGTCACGGTTGTGTTGGACACTGTGCGGTTGTCCGTGCAGATGGTGACCGAGAGCTTCCTCTGCATCATCTTGCCGAAGGGATGGTCCACAAGGTTGCGGAAGGAGGGATTGGTCTGCTGGTTCGGGGTGAGGCAGACCTCCACCGTTATCCTCCTGTCGGCGATGTAACCCGCCAGGGAATCCACGTACTTCTGGGGGTCGCGGATGTAGCTCGACTGTACGGACCCCGGGTCAAGAAGGGTCAGGCCATGGCCGATCCTGTCCGCGTAGAGTTCGGTTATCGCCTGGTATATGCTCTCCGGACCGTAGGCTTCCCCCGCGTGTACCGTCTTCTTCAGGAAATGCCTCTGTGCCCTCCTGAAGGCTTCCAGGTGATTGATCGCCGGCCAGCCGGCCTCGGAACCGGCAAGGTCTATCCCCACCACCGGAAGGCCCTCGTCCCGCCTGGCTATGGCCACCGCGGACTCCAGCTCCAGGGATGCCAGGGCGAAGACCCTCTCCTGGTTGGTGTAGCTGTGCATCCTGCAGAACTTCCTGTACCAGTCGGAGAAGGCGGGAGTGAAGAAGCGCATGGCGCAGGCTATTATGCCGTAGTGGAAGGGAGGCTCCCCCATCTCCTTCACCCTGGGTCCCGTGTTGAACTCCTCGGCAGCCCTTTTCAGCCCGTCATCAACCGCCCTTATGGTATCGATTATGTCCATCTCCTCCGTGGCGTGGAGCTGGGGCGCGAACCTTACCTCGATATACCGCACGCCCTCTCTCTGATTGTCCACGGCGACTTCGTAGCTTATTCTCTCTATCTGCTCCCTGGTCCTCATCACCTGGCCGGTGTAGGCGAAGCCCTTCAGGTAATCGTCCAGGCTCTGGTAATTATCCTTGAACACGGTCTCCCGAAGCCCCTGTTCGGTGTAGGAGGGCAGTACCACCCCTGACTCCTTTGCCAGTTCTATGAGTGTGGACAGCCTTACGCAGCCGTCAAGGTGAACGTGCAGGTCAGTTTTTGGGAGTCTCTCCAGAAATGCTCGATCCATGAAGGTCACCTTTCCTTTTTTTCTGCTCAGAACAGCTCTCCAAGCCCCATCTGTATACCCAGTCCCTCAGGGGAAAGGGCGAAGTCCGCCCTGAGGGCGCCTCCGCCGGGAAGGGACATCCTGGCCCCCAGTCCGCCGTCCAGGTGGAACCTGTCCCACTCGAACCCGTCAAGGTGGTCGGCGGCCTGTCCGGCATCGCCGAAGAGAACCAGAGAAAGATCGAGCCTGTTGCTCTCGTCGATCTCCAGGCTGAATACCCTCTGCCTCAGTTCCGCATTGACCAGGAGCGTCCAGTCCCCCGTGAACCGGCCGTCATTGTAGCCCCTGAGCCCGGAGGAGCCCCCGAGTGAAGGAAGGAACGGGAAAGGAGTGGACCCGCTGCCGATATGGCGGCCGAGCTTCACCCTGAAACCGGGGAGAGTGGAGCCTCCTATGGGAGTGAAGACCGCGACCGAAGCCTGTGTACGGGAATAAGTGATGTCTTCTCCGGTCTGAAGGTCGAAGGCCCCCGTGAGGTAGCCGTCAAGAAGGGCCGGGATGGTCCATCTGCCCTCGATGAACGGTCCGGCCGTCCAGAGTGAGCAGTATCCGTCCGAAGGGGACTGTTCCCAGAGGTCCCCTTCTGTCATGTCGTAGACCGTAGAATGCCGCCCCATAAGGCCGGCTGTCAGTAGATAGCCTCCAAAAGGGCTGAAACTGTACGATCCGGAACCCTCGAGTATCTCTTTGGCGTATTCCTCGTAGGTTTCATCGGAGCCTTCGTTCCCCCAGCCGAAGAACTTGTTCTTCCTGTCAGCCAGGTAATTCACACTGAAACGGAACAGCCCGTCCCCCGACGGAAGGATCAGCTGAGGCTCGGCCGAGACGCTGCCGTCGGTGTAGACGTAGCCCATGGTACTGAAGGCGAATGGCTCGAAGGGAGGGAACATGTTGTGGTTCACCACTCCTCCGAGAAGGACGCCCGAGCTGGTGCTGTAGCTCAGCAGCGGGACCACCTTCCACGCATGTAGGGGGAGCGCTGTCAGGGATACGATCAATGACGCCGAAACTGCCGTTCTGATCTTCATCTCGCCTGCCCGTGATGTAAGTGTTGATCCTGAGTTTCATTGACCCATAAGTATATCAAAGACCGGTGGAAACCGGAGGGGCTTTGTCGACTATCGTATTATGTTCGGCAACCGGCGGTATTCCCCCCGGTGGTGGAAAAGTATATTAAACTAGATCAGAGGAAGGCGGAGGTCCCTTGAAAAAACCACTGATAGTGATCCCCACCTACAACGAGGTGGAGAATGTAAGGCACCTTATCCCGATCCTGCTTGACCTGCCGATGGAGCCGGACATCCTCGTGGTGGACGACAACAGCCCCGACGGCACCGGCGAGACCGTGATGGAGTTCAGTGGTACAGGCAGGGTCCATCTGCTGAGCAGGCCGAAGAAGGCCGGGCTCGGGCAGGCCTACATTGCCGGGTTCGAATGGGCCCTGGAGAAGGGCGGGTTTGACCCCATCGTGCAGATGGACGCTGACTTCTCCCACGATCCGGACAAAGTGGCCGGACTGGTGGAGGCCCTGTCAGATCACGACCTTGCCATAGGCTCCCGCTACTGCAGCGGGGTGAACGTGGTGAACTGGCCCCTGTCCAGGCTTCTCCTGTCGTGGTTCGCAAACCGGTACACCAAGCTGATAACCGGCCTTCCGGTGAAGGACGCCACAGGCGGGTTCAAGGCTTTCAGGCTGGAGGCCCTGCAGAAGCTGGACCTTTCCGGCATCAAGTCGGACGGGTACTCGTTCCAGATAGAGGTGACCTACAAGCTCTACAAGGCAGGCTGCTCCATCAAGGAGGTCCCCATAATCTTCGTGGACAGGCACGCAGGCACATCCAAGATGACGAAGAGCATAGTCTGGGAAGCGGTATGGATGGTCTGGCACCTGCGTTTCCCATGGCTGTTCTGAAAGGTCGCTGAAACAATGTCAGCTCTGTTCCTTGCGTTCCTCGTATCAGCCGGGGTTTCCTACCAGTGGGGTTTCCAGACATCCCAGTCGTACATTTCCTCCATAGTGGAGGACGACGACGGCACGATGTGGTGCGCCACCTCCGGAGGGATCGTCCATTACGACCCGGTTGAGGGATGGCTTCAGCCGATGGTCTACCCTGACGGCTTCCCCTGGATCGGAGCCTGCGACATCCACCTTCAGGATTCCCTCATGTGGGCGGCTACGGATGGAGGCGGCCTGGCGCTCCTTGACGGAGACGGCTGGCAGGTCTTCTCATCCTACGAGGGCATCCCTGGAACCGGAGTGGTCCACACTGTGCATGGAGCGGGGGGCTACATCTGGGCCGGCACCGACGGCGGATTGGCAAGAGGCGGTCCCGAAGGCTTCACGGTAATTGATTCCGACATCACGGGCGTAGCCTTCGAGGCGGACGAGGTGACCGGTATATCAAGCCTGGGCGATACGATGTACCTGGCCACCGACAGAGGTGTCTACGCTCTGGACCTCAACGGCAGCGTCTTCGACCCGGCGTCATGGACCAGCTATACCGCCTCCACCATCTCACTCGGGATCCGGGATTTTCTCGTCCACTCCCCTGACTCTGTGTTCGGCTACGGTTCCGGAGGGGTCTCGATCATGACCGGCGGGGCATGGACAAGGATACTGGACTATTCCACCAGCCAGGATTCAGTGATCACGGGTCTTCTGATGACGGAGGACGGCCTCATCGCTTCGGGCAGGGTCGTTATCGTCTACAATGGAGGGAGCTGGGTCCACTACGGTGAGGGGTACCCCGACGAGAGCTACGGGTCCTGCCTGCAGCAGGCCCTGGGGAGGATCTGGTGCGGGTACGGGATAATCGACGCCAGCGCCTCCGATGCCGGCAGGGGTCTTGGATACCTCCAGGACGGCAGCTGGACCTCACTGCCAGTGCCTGGAATGGGAGGCGCCAGCTGCTACCAGATGGTGCGGGACGGTGAAAGGACATACCTTGGGAGCCATCAGATGGGTCTCATGGCCAGCTATCCCGATCTTGGCTGGACACAGTTCAACAGGCAGACTGCCGACATGCCCCGTGCCCTGAGATGCTACTCGGCCGCGGTCACCGATTCCCCCGGAGTGTGGACCGGCGCCTACCACTGGGGTCTGACCTGGATTGGTGACAGGGGAACGTTCCCTCTGAGCGACGACACAGTCATCACCTTCGTGTCGGATTCCCTTCCCGGTCTGCCGCCGGAAGTCGTGCAGGTGGTGTGCCCGATGCTGAACAACCAGGTGGTGATGCTTGCATCCCAGGCCGGGGACCTATGGGTGGCCCAGGAGGCTTACTGGCAGACACCCGACGAGCCCAGCGGTCTGGTTGCCGTATCCGGGAACCCTGAGGACGGCGACCTTCGCTGGGCCGCCAGGACCGAAGCGGACGGGCTGGCGGGCAGGAACATCAGGAGGATATTCCCATGCGGCGACGACAGCCTCTGGATTTCCTTCGCCTCCGACGGCGGCTGCCAGCTGCTGGTCCATGGCGGAGATCCCGCGGACAAGTCCTACGACACCTGGTATCCCGGCCCCGGAGAGGCGTACACCACTTCATGGGGCCTGCCGTCGGGCCAGGTGTTCTGTTTCGCCCGGGACCTGCAGGGCTCGGTGCTGCTCGGTACCGGGAACGGCATCTGCCGCTGGAACGGTAGCGTCTTCGTGGAGGTAGACGGGCCCGAAGGCTCGGTGAAGGCCATGGAGGTAGACAGGTACGGAACGGTATGGTGCATGACCGAGGATGCTGTCTGCCGCATCGACGCTTCGGGGACCACGGAGTACACGTCTTCGAATTCCATATACATCCCCACCAGCAGGTCTGAGAACGAGTTCAGCCACCAGGACTCCGCCACCGGGACGATGTACTTCTCCTCCCTTGTGGGGCTCTGGTCGATCGACCCCGGTCAGGCTTCCCATCAGGGGCAGTCCCCGCTCTTCTACCCCCAGCCCTTCCTTCCGGCCGTGGAAGATCTGAGAATGGCCTGGTCCGGAGAGAGGGGAGCCGTCTCCGCGAGGTTCTTCTCGCTGACCGGCGAGTATCTCGGGACCCTTGAGGCCGAAGGCTGGGAGGAGTGGAGCTGGAACGGCACCCTGGATGGAGAAGAACTGTCCAGCGGTGTATATTTCGTAATCGTGGAGACAGTGACAGGGACCACCACCAACAAGATTGCGCTGGTGAGATGATGGAGCTCAGAAGGATCCAGGAAGGGGACAGGAACAACTGGACGGACTTCGTTCAGCGATCCAACAACGGGACCATCTTCCACCTGCCGGATTTTCTCGACTACCATCCGGAGGGCAGGTTCCGCAACCACCATCTTCTGGCGGAGGAGAGCAGCGGTATGGTCTCGGTCATCCCGGGAGCGCTGTGCGACAGGGAGGACGGAACATGGTTCAGGTCCTATCCGGGAGCTTCCTACGGAGGACCCGTCCTGACCGACGTCATGGGGCTCCGAAAGACGGAGAAGCTTGTGGATGAACTGATCGCCTACTGCAGGGGCAACGGGTGGAAGGGGATAGAGATGACCCCGCCCCCCATCGTCTACTACAGAAGGCCGCACAACTACCTTGAGTTCTCCCTTGTCAGGCGCGGCTTCCAGTACAGGAGGAGGGAACTCACCGCAGTAATTGACCTCAGCAGGTTTGGAGAGGAACTCAGACTGGGATTCCGATCCTCTGCCCTGAGGGGCGTCAAGAAGGCCCAGAAGAGCGGAGTGACTGTGGAGGAGAACTGGGACTTCCACAGGTTCTACCCGGTCCTGGAATCCAATCTGCAGGAGCGCCACGATGTGAGACCCACACACACTCTGGAGGAGCTGGAGAGACTGCGGCAGCTGCTGGGGAACGACAGGATAAAGCAGTTCACGGCAGTCAAGGACGGAGAGGTTCTGGCGGGCATGGTCATGTTCCACTGCAATCCCAGGGTGACACTGGCATTCTATATCTCCCACGACCAGGAGCACCAGGCCCTCCGTCCGGTGAACCTTGTCTACATGGAGGTCATCAGGTGGGCCAAGCAGATGGGATACCACTACATGGACCTCGGCACATTCACCCTTGACATGGAGGTCAACTACGGCCTCTGCAGGTTCAAGGAATCCTTCTCGGCCAGAGGCATCTTCAGGAACACCCTTTTCGGAACCGTTTAGTGGGAACAGCTCAAACAAAGAGACTCGGACTTGTCCTGGTGCTCTGGGCTTCCCTCCTGCTCCTGGTGTTCAGCGGGAGGATGTATACCACCGACGTGCTGGCCCAGATGGAGGTGGCTGGTTCCCTTTCGGGAAGCAGGCCCTTCATGACCGTCTCGGGGGATTACGGATGGACCGTTCAGGGAGCACGGTCAGGCATTTTCGTTCCCCATGGACTGGGGTTCTCCATCCTGCTGGTGCCCGCTGCACTTGCCGGGGGAGCCTTCGGCCTCCAGGGGGGCAAGGTGGTCGCAGCCCTGTTGAACTCCGGTCTGAGCCTGGTCCTCCTGGGCTTCTGGTACGCTGAGGCCTCGCGGAAATACAACCGAGTGCCGGTAGCTCGCTTCGTTCTGGTGGCGATAGGGAGCATGGCCCTTGTATACGGGAAGGTAACCTTCGACGTGACGGCTGCCGCAGCGGCGGCCATGTCGGCCTACTACTGTTTTCAAATCGGGAGATCCGTTACTGCGGGGGCCCTGTTCGGCCTCGCAATCCTTGTCAGGACGGACAGCGTTCTCCTTTTTCCCCTGTTCATCGGAGGCTGGAGGGACTTTCGACGTTTCTGGGCCGGGGCGATACCGTTCCTGCTGATGATCCTCCTCGTAAACTGGTACAGGTTCGGCAGCCCTCTTCTGGACGGTCACGGGCAGGACCCGGCCATCGCCATGGAACCTTTCAGGGGAGGGATAACGGGTCTTCTGCTCAGTCCGGGCAAGGGACTTCTGTATTACGCACCGCTCTGCGTCCTTGCCCTTTTCCACCAGAGGGAATGGCGGCTCTGGACTCCCTTCGTGCTCTCACTGATTTTCCACGGCATGCTGCACGACTGGACGGGGGGGACCGGATGGGGTCCCAGGTTCCTGTTCACGTCGCTTCCCTTCCTTCTGATGCCGCTATGCAGGAAGGGTTCCGGGGGCCGGATCTTCTGGGCGGTGGCGGTCCTGGGGGTGGCTGTCTGCCTGCCGGCGCTCTGGAGCAATCCCAGCATCGTGGAGCAGTCCGCCGGAGCCGACCTGTTCGATGACCCCACCCGCCAGGCCGTGATATGGAACTACTCCTCCTCGCCGCTGTTCCTGGCTTTCCGCGGTTTCGCCCGGGGACTTCCCGACGTGTTCGGGGCGACGGCCGCCGCGGCAGCCGGTTTTGGCCCGTGGCTGGGAGCACTCCTTCAGTGGTCGGCCGGAGTTGCCCTTTCGCTGTTCGGGGTCTTCCGGCTGAGAATGCAGCCCGCAGCTGAAGCAGAGCCTGCATGAAGATACTCCACCTCTCTCCGCAGA
This sequence comes from uncultured bacterium, assembly GCA_964639605.1. Classification (GTDB taxonomy): domain Bacteria; phylum Fermentibacterota; class Fermentibacteria; order Fermentibacterales; family JCC-6; genus Aegiribacteria. Next base: position 7,594 of record CAZXEF010000003.1, read on the forward strand.
ACTACACCGGCACCATCGATCTCTTCGTCAGGGGACATCAGGCCCTGGGTCACAAGAGCAGACTTGTAACATTCTACAGGGCCGTCAACCAGTACAGGGAGGACATCTGTCTCGATCTGCCCTTCGTCGGTCCCCAGAAATGGCTATTGAAACTTAAGAAACTCGTCCGGGCCGGCAGCCTCAGGGTGCCGTACACAGGCACCACCGAGAGGATATTCTGGTCGCCGAGTCCCATTGAGAATTTACTCCTGCACTTCAGGGACAGGATATGGAGACACAGGATAGACAGGGCTGCCGAGGAATACGGGCTTTGGGATTACGACGTCTATCACCTGGAGGGTGGCATGAGCTTCTACCGTGACGGGAGGGATGTCCTGGCCCTCAAGGAAGCGGGTAAGAAGATAGTCTCATACTACCACGGTCTGGACCTCAGGATGAGGGGTGCCATCAGACTGGTCTGGGAGGTTACGGATCTCAACCTCACCTGCGAGTTCGACCTCTATCAGCGCTATCCCGAGGTAGGCTACCTGTTCCTTCCTTTCGACAGGTCCATGGTTCCTGCTGCGAAGCCCCTTCCCGGCAAGGTGCGAATTTGCCACGCACCCAGGATAAGGGCCGTGAAGGGGACCGAACAGATAATCCAGGCGGTGGAGGAGCTGTCCAGGGAGATCCCGGTGGAGATGGTCCTCATTGAGAACATGACCAACGCCGAGGCCCTGAGGACGAAGGCGACCTGCCACATTGCCGTGGACCAGGTGGCCGACGGGGACATGGGGTACGGTGTGAACTCCCTGGAGAGTCTCTCCATGGGTATAGCCACTGTAACCAATCTGTCAGGGGCCTACCAGGAGTTCATTCCCGACCACCCGTTCTTCCTTACAACGCCAGGGACCCTGAAACGTGACCTCAGAGAGCTGGTGCTGGACTCCGATCTCAGGGAGAGCCATGCCGCCGCCGGACCCCCGTGGATCGACAGGAGGCATCACTGGCTGTCCGTGGCACGGGAGATACACCGCATCTACAGAGAGATGGGATGGGAAGCGGAAGAATGAGCGGAACTGAGCACAGCAGGGACCTCTCGAGGGAATCGGTGCTCTACGCCATGGCGATGGTTTTCAGCGGCATGGTCCAGGTCGCTTTCCTGCCCTTCATCTCAAGGTTCCTCTCGGCGGAGGCCGCAGGCGAGCTGGGTACTCTCAGAATACTTGCGGAAGCCATAGCCGGTATAGTGGTGCTGGGTCTTCCCACCGCCCTAATCAGGGCCTGGCATCGCAGCGAGCTCCACAGGGCGATAGTGGTCCGGGGGATGGTCTTCCCGCTCTTCCCCACGACATTGATGGTGGCGTCCATCTTCCTCCTCCGGGGGTTCCTTGTCTCCTTCCTGAACCTTCAGCACCCTGAGTACCTTGTCCATGCGTCGCTCCTGGGAGTCGGGATAGCCTACGTGCAGATCACGCTTTCGCTTCCGAGGGCCGAGGGGCTGGCCGGAAGGTACCTTGTGATGCAGCTCGCAAGAGGTCTCCTGGCACTGGGCACTCTTGCATTCCTCCTGTACGGGACCAGCATTGAGGCAGTCCCCTCCTTCCTTACCGCCAGGTGGGCACCCTCCTTCCTGCTGGCCGCTTTCACCGCGGTCATGATGTGGAAACGGACCGCAGGAGCCAGGGCCTCGGCAGAGGCCGCGGCTGGAGCCGGAGGAGAGAACCTCACCGGCGAGATACTGAGTTTCAGCCTGCCGCTGATACCGGCCACCCTTTCAATGATAGTCCTGTCATCCGCCGACATGTTCATGCTCAGGAGCATCCATCCTGACCTGGCCCAGAGCGGTTACTACGAATGGGCCAGCAGGGCCTGCCTCATACTGATGCCCATGATACTGGGCTTCGACATGGCCTGGAAGAGGTTCATCTTCCGGAAGAAGAATACAGGCGGTACTCTCGGCGAACTGGGCAGGGCCGGTCTGCTGTTCATGATCATGGTCAACTGGGCATCCCTTGTGCTTGCCATGTCCTCCCCCTGGCTGGTGCCCCTCGTAGGGGGAGCGGATTACCTCCCTGCTGCGGGTGTCCTTCCCACACTGGCAGGCGCCGGAGCGCTGTACGGTCTTTTCCTGATATCCCAGACCGGTTGCCTCCTCACCGGTCAGACCAGGTTCATAGCATGGATGACCCTCTTCGGCGCCCTGCTAAACATCGGGTTCAACTTCCGTCTGATACCCGTGGCCGGAGCACTCGGTGCGGCCTTTGCCACCCTTGCCACGAACCTGTTCATGGCGCTGAGCCTTTTCTGGCTTGGGAGGAAGGTGTTCCCCATCAGTTTTCTTATGGTGGTGCTCACGGTCATCCCGCCTATCGCCCTTGGACCCCTTGCAACCCTTGGCCCGGAATGGAGGACCCTGGCAGTACTCCTGGCCACGGCCGTCACCCTGCTCGTGATCTGGTTCATGAGAGCTTCCGGTACACGGCTGGTGGAGGAGGATGGGGATGATTAGTCGTGTTGATCTTCTGAAGCTGCTTGATGAGCGATCCGCGGAAGTATCCGAAGAACGTCTGAGCTGCCTGACCACGTGGCGGACGGGCGGTCCTGCCGTTGTGGTCACCGCCGGTACTGCCGGGATGCTTGCGGGAATACTGGACCTGACCTTCGAAGAGGGCATACCATGGTTCGTCCTGGGACAGGGTTCCAACGTTCTCGCCGCCGACTCCGGATGTACAGAGCTCGTCATCAGACTTGGCGGAGAACTCACGTCCCATACCTGGTCCCGTGAGGGTGTCATGTGGGAACTATCCTGCGGAGGGGGAGCCCACCTTCCATCCGTGTCCGGAGCGGCGTGCACCAGGGGTGCAGCCGGCCTGGAGTTTGCCGTGGGCATCCCGGGCACCGTCGGTGGAGCGGTCTTCATGAACGCCGGGGCTTACGGCAGTTCCGTTTCCCGGACAATCTCCGGCGTTAAGGTCTTGGACCGTCACGGGTCGGTGCGTATTATTCCGGGAGAGGAATGCGGGTTCGGTTACAGGCACAGCATTTTCCAGGATGAGAAGCTCATTATCGTATCCGCCGTGCTGCGACTGGGATCGGGTGACCCGGAGGCCCTCCGTTCCGAGGCCAGGAGGATACTGGCACTGCGCAGGGACAGGTTCCCCCTGGAGTATCCCAACGCAGGGAGCGTATTCAGGAAACCCGCGGACGACATCCCTCCCGGCAGACTGATAGAGGATGCCGGTCTGAAGGGAAGGACGGTGGGTGGCGCAATGGTTTCAAGGAAGCACGCGAATTTCATCATCAACACCGGAAGTGCTACCTCTGACGACATTCGGAAGCTGATAGACGTAGTGAGGAAGACCGTCCTGGACTTCAGCGGTATCACGCTGGAGGAGGAGATTCGGTACCTTGGCGGAAGGGAATGAGATGCCTCACGGTCCGGGTTCTGCGGAATTGAAGCTGGACCCCGGCCCCATACTGCTCACAGGGGCGGCGGGATTCGTGGGTTCCCATCTGATGAACGAGCTGGGGATGGGGGAGGGTGACTTCGCCACCGACACGCATGATTCCTACACGGTTCCCCGGGGTGTGAGCAAGGTTGTGTGGAAACTCCCTTCAGCCGCTCCGGACGATCTGGAAGAAGTGAAGTACATTGTCCACCTGGCGGCAGTGAGTTCGGTGTCCCGCTCACTGAAGGATATGCGCAGAGCCTACGATGTGAACCTTATGGGGACGATATCCGTGCTGGAGTTCGCAGCATCCAGGTGTCCCCGGGCCAGGCTTCTCCTGGTGAGTTCCGCAGAGGTGTACAAGCCCACCGACGACCTGATCACGGAGAACTTCGAGATAGGACCCATCAATCCCTACGGCTGCACCAAGGCTGCCGCTGAGATAGCGGCCTTTCAGTTCGCAAGGGACTGCGGCCTGGAAGTTATGGTGGCACGTCCCTTCCCCCATACAGGCCCCGGACAGTCGGAGGAATTCGCTTTCCCTTCCTTCTGCAAAAGGATAATCAGGGCCCGCGAGGAGGGTTCCCGAAGGATGAGGGTAGGAAACCTCAGTCCGGTGAGGGACTATCTGTACGTAACCGATGTGACAAGGGCGTACCGCCACATACTGGCCAGAGGGCAGTCGGGAGGCATATACAACATATGCACGGGAACCGGGAGCAGCATAGGGGATATGGTGAATGCACTGATGGACATAGCCGGCGTCAGCCTTGAGCTTGAAGTCGACCCCGGACTGCTCAGGCCCGTGGACGTGAAATCCCAGGTGGGTGACCCCACAAGGATCGAAGCCCTTCTCGGGTGGCATCCCGAGGTGGAGAGAATTGAAGGCATGAGAAGACTTTTCTCATGGTGGGAGGCAAGAACATGAACCTGCTAATGATATTTTCGGTCATCCTCATCGGAAGGATCTCGGACTGGGACCACTACACGCATTTCGGCGGTGTCAGCGATATCCTTGTGGAGGAGGACTTCCTGGTGGCGGCCACCACCGGAGGCGTAATATTCGGTCACATACAATCGGGCAGCGTCTACTGGGATTCCACATGGACCTGCCCCGGCGAACTCTCCTTCAGCGACGCCAGATGCCTGGCGAGGGATGCCTACGGAAATCTCTGGATCGGCACCAAGGGCGGCGGGATAGACGTCAGCCTGGCCTCAGGCGGTTTCCAGCACTACGGACAGCTGGAGGGTCTCCCCATCTCCCTGCAGATCAGCTGCATCCTTCCGGACACCACCATCTGGGTGGGCACCTCGGAGGGGCTGTGCAGCAAGGAGCTTGGCTACTTCAATGTCTGGACAGTGTTCACCACCGGTGGAGGGCTTCCCTCGGACATTATCAACTGCGTCGCACAAGTGGATTCAGGCCTTTTCGTCGGCACTTCCAGCGGCCTGGCGATGCTCAGGGCCGGCCAGCCTCCGGGACAGTCGGACTCGTGGGTCGAGTTCAGCTCCATGGAGAACCTGATCGTACAGGACATCCTGGTGGCAGGTGACACCGCCTGGGCAACCACCGCGGACGGACTCTACAGGATGACGGACGGAGCACTGTGGGTACAGGACACTTCATATCCCGGCGGATCTCCCATTTGCCTGGACTGGAGTGATGGGCGGTTAGCGGTCGGGGACAAGGGCAACGCTTCCGTCTACGAGAACGGCTCCTGGACTCCGGGTACGGCGGACCTGGGAGCACAGGTGGTCCAGGATATCCACTGGCACTCGGCGGACGAGCTGATAATAGGTCAATACAACGATTTCGCCGTGGACAGGGCTTCGGGCAACTGCATAGGTATAGGGTACATAGACTCATGGGTATCCGCCCGGCCTTCCGGGGCGCCCTCAAACGACCTTTACTGCGTGGACGTGGATTTGCGGGACGATGTATGGGTTACTTCCAACAGGCGTGGAGCCTCGGTGCTGAGCGATGAGCACTGGTACGAGTTCATGACACAGCTCCCGAGCCCCAGCCAGGTGTTCGCATGTGCCGCCGACCAGTCCGGCGGAGTGTTTATCTCCCCCTGGCACTTCGGGGTGGTTTGGATCGACTGGAAGGGCACACCGGATACGGGTGACGATAACATAGTACTTTTCAACACATCCAACAGCGATATCCTCAACGATCAGGTGAACGAGCTGGTGGTTTCCCTTACCGGGGAAGTCTGGCTTGCACATGAAGCATTCTGGCAGACCCCCACCGAGCCCAGCGGCGTCAGCAGGCTGTCTTGGACCCCGGGCCATGAGGAGACGGCCAGCTGGCGGACCTTCCAGCCATCGGACGGTCTTCCCTCGGGTATGGTCAGGTCCGTCGAGACGGTCTCATCCCCCCAGGCGGCGTGGATGGGAACCCAGGAAGGCCTTGTGCTGGGAAATATCCAGACGGGACAGGTCATGGATCTTTACTCCAGTTCCAGCGGCCTGCCATCCAGTGATATCCAGTCCCTGGCCATCTCCAGGGACGGAAAACTGTACGTCGGGACAACGGCTGGGCTTGTGATGATAGATCCGGAGACCGGGAACCTGACCGAGATCGATCAGGTGAGCGGGAATGTATCCATGCTGTGCTTCGACAATCTGTCGGCCCTCTGGACGGCCACAGGCGACGGTCTGTTCAGGATATACCCTGACGGGACCGTGGAAGAGTACAACACGATCAACTCGCCCCTCCAGTCGAACGTGATAAGGTACGCCGCCGCAGACCCTGACAACGGCCTGCTCTACCTGGCCACCGACCACGGAATGTGGAGGCTTCACCTTGAGCAGGGCATGGGAGGAACCCTGGGTTCAGCCACCGTCTATCCCAATCCCTTCATCCCGGGGGACGGGCAGGTGCTCGGAGTGGCGGGTCTGCCGAACACACCCTTCGACATCAGGCTGTTTGACCTGACCGGAGGACTTGTTTATGAGTCACTGTCGCAGTACAGGGACGATTTCTCCTGGGACGGGATCGACCTGGAGGGGAATCCCGTGGCATCCGGGACTTACATGGTCAGGATAACCCAGGACGGCGGCGACAGGTTCGTTAAGCTGGCCCTGGTGAGATAGGGACCTCCGGAAGGGGTGGGACATGAAGGGTGTAGTACTTGCCGGCGGCCTTGGTACAAGGCTTCGCCCGCTGACCAGCATAACTAACAAGCATCTTCTGCCGGTGTACGACCAGCCTATGATATTCTATCCCCTTCAGAAACTGGCCGAGGCCGGGATCCGCGATGTCATGCTGATCACCGGCGGAAACAGCGCGGGAGACTTCCTGAGGCTTCTTGGGGACGGCTCGGATTTCGGGTTCAGGACACTGAACTACGCCTACCAGGTGAAGGAGGGCGGGATAGCCGAGGCCATCGGCCTTACCAGGACATTCATAGGTGGCGACAGGTTCGTTGTCATCCTGGGTGACAACATCCTGGAGGACTCCCTGAAGCCCAGGGTGGACGCCTTCCGGGAGCAGAGGGAGGGTGCGCGCATACTCCTGAAAGTGGTGGACAACCCCAGCGATTACGGAGTGGCGGAGCTTGACGGAACCAGGGTCGTTTCCATTGAGGAGAAACCCGCCAGGCCGAAAAGCCGTTACGCCGTGATAGGGGTCTACATGTACGACAGTTTCGCCTTCGAGGTCATAGACCGTCTGGAGCCTTCCGCCAGGGGCGAGCTTGAGGTGACGGACATCAACAACGCCTACCTTGAGAACGGCACTCTGCACGCGGACATCGTGAAGGGCTGGTGGGCGGATTCTGGCTCCAGCATAGACGGCCTTCTCCAGGCGGGGATAAAGGCCCGTCAGCTCCGAGTGGAGGAGGGTTCGTGAGGATCCTGGTTACAGGCGGAGCGGGCTTCCCGCACCGCACGATGGAGG
>CAZXEF010000003.1:15028-39706 GCA_964639605.1 uncultured bacterium
TTCGTGAGGATCCTGGTTACAGGCGGAGCGGGCTTCCCGCACCGCACGATGGAGGATTCGTGAGGATCCTGGTTACAGGCGGAGCGGGCTTCCCGCACCGCACGATGGAGGATTCGTGAGGATCCTGGTTACAGGCGGAGCGGGCTTCATTGGGAGCAATTTCACAAGAATGGCCCTGAGGCTCAATCCCGGCTGGAGGGTGACTGTGCTTGACAAGCTTACCTACGCCGGCCGGCGCGAGAACCTCGAGGAAGTGGAGAAGGATCCCCGCTTCAGCTTCGTACACGGTGACATATGCGACATGGATACGGTATCCCTGGCCATGAAGGACTGCGATGCAGTGGTCAACTTCGCGGCCGAGACCCATGTGGACAGGTCCATACACGATTCCTCCTCATTCGTCAGGACTGATATAGAGGGGGTCAGGGTCCTCCTGGAGGCCTTCAGGGAAGGCGGGCGGAGGATATTCCTCCAGATATCAACCGACGAGGTCTACGGCAGCGTCGAGGATGGAAGTTCAGGGGAGGCGGACCGCCTTGACCCAAGGAGCCCCTACGCAGCCTCCAAGGCAGGAGGGGAGCTCCTTGCCATGAGCTACCACACCACATACGGCGTTCCGGTTGTAGTGACCAGGGCCTCCAATAACTACGGTCCCTTCCAGTACCCCGAGAAGCTTGTGCCCCTCTTCGTGACCAACGCCATGAACGGGGAGCCGCTGCCCCTGTACGGTGACGGGCTCAACAGGAGGGACTGGCTCTTCGTCGACGATCACTGCAGAGCACTTCTGAGGGTCCTGGAGGATTCCGCGCCGGGAAAGGTCTACAACATCGGTGCCGGCCAGGAGCACTCCAACCGCGAGGTGACGGACCTGATACTGGAGATCACGGGAGCCTCCAGGGAACTGGTCAGGTACATCGAGGACAGGCCGGGGCACGACCGCAGGTACTCCCTGGACGTGAGTCTGCTGGAGAACGATCTGGGCTGGACCGCCGAGACCCCCTTCAGGAAGGGTCTGGAGCGGACGGTGGCCTGGTACCGGGACAACCGCAGGTGGTGGGAGATCATCAAGTCCGGGGAGTTCAGGGAGTACTACAGGTCTATGTACGCCGGAAGGCTGGAAGGGTCGGAGGAAGAGCGATGAGGATACTTGTGACCGGTGGGGCAGGGTTCATTGGAAGCCATCTCTGCGACAGGCTGCTTTCCGACGGCCATCGTGTTCTGGCAATGGACAACCTCATCACGGGCTCCACGGACAATATCTCGCATCTCTCCGGCAGGGGGGATTTCTCATTCATACATCATGACGTGACGAACTACATGTTCGTGGCGGGAGAGCTTGATTTCATCTTCCACCTGGCCTCCCCGGCGAGCCCCGCCGATTACCTTGCATACCCGATACAGACCCTCAAGGTGGGTTCCCTGGGAACGCACAAGGCCCTTGGACTCGCCCTTGCGAAGGGAGCCGGGTTCGTACTGGCCTCCACCAGCGAGGTCTACGGTGATCCCCTGGTCCATCCCCAGCCGGAAGACTACTGGGGCAACGTGAACCCCGTGGGACCCAGGGGTGTCTACGATGAGGCCAAGAGGTTCGCCGAAGCCATAACCTTCGCGTACCGAAGGTTCCATAAACTGAACACCAAGGTGGCCAGGATATTCAACACCTACGGGCCAAGGATGAGGGCCGATGACGGAAGGGTGGTACCCTCCTTCATTAACCAGGCCCTTTCAGGCGATGACATCACCGTCTACGGCGACGGCAGCCAGACAAGGAGCTTCTGCTACGTTTCCGACACGGTGGACGGGCTCGTTCGTCTGATGCTCTCGGAGTTCGCGGGACCTGTGAACATAGGCAACCCCGACGAGATGACCATAGGTGAGTTTGCCGATTTCGTACTTGATTCGGTAGATTCCACCAGTTCGATAGTGTACCGGGAGCTTCCCAGGGACGACCCGAAGGTCAGGAGGCCGGACATAACCCTGGCCAGGGAGAAGCTGGGATGGGAACCGGAGGTTGCCCTCAGGGAGGGGATGGCCAGGACCATCGACTTCTTCAGGGAAAGATGAAGCCAATACCCGGCTGGTTCGTGAAGGGCCGGGAGATGGGATTTAAATGCTGCTGATACTGCTTGCCGTTCTGGCCCAGACCTATCAGCTCCCCACCAACCCGACTTCGGCGGTGCAGGAGATGATCAGGGACCCTGAGGAGACCGTCCTCGAACTGGCTGACAGGAACTCCTACGTCCTGGGTCCCGGAGACATAGTCGCGGTTGTGGTGGCCGGTGGCTCCAGCCAGTACCTGATGAGCGCCGGGCTCTCCCCCTGGGCACTGTACGCGGTGGGAGGCGACGGCTACCTCTCCGTGGCCGGCATAGGGTCCGTATCCGTCGACGGTCTGACCATTGAAGAGTCCCAGAGGGCCCTTCAGCGCACGGCGTCTTCGTATTACTCATCTGTAACGGTGACACTGTCCCTCCAGGAGCCGAGGCTCCTGAGAGTGAACCTCGGCGGCATGGTGAACATGCCCGGGACCTACGTACTGTCCGCCCTCGACAGGGTATCCGACGCTCTCTTCATGGCCGGGGGCATTTCCACCTTCGGTTCCAGGCACGGGGTCATGTACACCGGTCAGGGGGATTCCCTGGAGATAGACCTGAACATGGTGCCGGGAACCGCCACCTTCGTTTCCGACCCGTTCCTGCGGAACAACGCCGATATCATGATCGACGTGTGTGAGGACCCCGTCTTCATACTCAGCCCCGCCAGGGGCATTGAGACACGGGACCTTGAACCCGGGGACGACGTGAGTGCACTGCTGGACAGGATGGGAGGGGCTCCCGGGAACATAAACCTCAGGAGCAGCGTCATCCTTAGGCATGGGGACATGTTCCACGTGTGGACCGACAGCTCCGGTTTCAGCCGGATGAGCCTGCAGTCCGGTGACACTCTGATAGTGGTCACCCTGAAGGACTCGGTGGTGGTGGGAGGGGCAGTGAACATGCCCGGCCTGGTGCCCTACAATCCCGAGAACACTGTGCATGACTACATAGTCTATGCCGGAGGTCCCCTCAGCACTTCCGGAAACGGCGTGACCGTTCACAGGAACGGAGTGGAGATCAGCTTCGAAGGTGACGTGAGGGATGCCCATCCGCTCCCCGGGGACGTGATAGAACTGAGATACAGCTGGTTCGAGAGGAACGATGCCCTGATCTCCCTGATAACGTCTGCCATCTCCCTTGGCATAACACTTTACAGTATTTCCACAAGATAGAATGGGGACATGAGCAAGAACCTGGAGAGTTCCTTCGCCGGAAGATGGATCAGGACGGTAGTCCGCAACCTGAGGAAGATAGCCTTGCTTTGCCTCGTTGTGGGTGTCGCTTCCGCTGTCTATGCCCTGACCAGGACGCAGAAGTGGATGGCCTATTCCGTGGCTTCGGTACCCGGGGGAGAACAGTCCACCATGGGTCTCGGGGCCCTGGGGAGCATAGCCGGGAACCTGCTGGGGGACAATATGCCCTCCCTTTCCGGAATGATGAACCTCGGATCTACGGAGATGCTGGACATGAACCTTGTCTTCCAGGTCCTCACCTCAAGGTCCGTGTTCGAGCGCATCATATTCAAGTACGACATGCTGGCGGACCTTCACGCGCCAAGCATGGACATGGCCATCCAGAAGTTCAACGAGAAGGCTTCCGTGACACTTACCCCCGAGGGATTCTTCGTCATCTCCATGGAGGCGGACAGCAGAGAGAAGTCCGCCGCCATAGTCAACGACATAATCGCGTACGCCAACCAGGAGCTCTCCACCATAATAACCAGCAGGGCCAGAAGGAGCAGGATCGCGGCGGAGGAGCTTCTGAAGGCTGCGCAGGAATCCCTCACCATAGCCCAGAGGAACATGGAGCGGTTCCGCCAGGAGACAGGCCTCCTCTTCCCGGAGGAACAGGGGATATCCATGGTGCAGCTCTTGGCCACACTGGAGACGGAGCTGGTACTGGCCGAGGCCCAGCTGGCCGGGATCAGCGGCACAATGTCATCATCCAGCCCGGCCTACATCGAGATAGCCAGGACCGTGGAGTACCTCCGCGGGAACATGGAGGGCAGGGGTCAGAGCGACAGTCTGGGGTTCTTCCCCGGGATGGACATCATGCCGGAGATACTCAGGGAGTACGAGAACTTCGCCATCGATCTGGAGACCAGAAGGGCTATCTACCTCATGCTCAGGCAGGAGCTGGAGTCACTCAAGCTGGAGGAGGCCAAGGACAGCCCGTCGATAGAGGTGCTGGTCCCCGCCGTACCGGCGGCGCTGCGCTCCTACCCCAAGAGGGGCAAGATGGTCGTGGGCTTCACGGCAGTAGCCTTCCTGATCGCCCTCCTGTGGATGGCCGTGATCACATACGGCCGTCAGCTCCTGGAGAACGAGGACACAGGTCCCTTCTGGAGGGACGTGCTCGGCACGGCGAGGAAGCAGCTCTTCCTTCATCGACGTAAGCATGGGGAGCCTTCCAGGAAGCATTAGATTGCCCTGGAACGGCCTCGCGCGGTTATATTCGTTAAGAAGATCATTTGATTTCCGGATTCATCTTTCCATGGATGGAGACGAACGCTGCCATGATACACAGACAATACCGGCCCGAGACCGATCTCAAGGACTGCCAGAGGATCTGGCGTGAAGTGGGATGGGTGGAGGAGAAGTCCCACGAGGAGGGCATGGAGGTCTTCCTGCAGGGCTGCCGGGCACTTGTCGGGGAGATAGACGGCAGGGTGGAGGCCCTGGTGGTCTCCAGCCCCGGTTCTGTGAGGTATCTCGAAAGAGACATCTCCCTGTGCGCGGTGTGCGGAGTGACCACGGGCTACGCCGGCAGGCGCAGGGGCCTTGCGGGTAAGCTTACAGCGGAGCTGGTGGCGCTGGATGCCGCCGAAGGCGCCGAGATGGCCGGCCTCGGAATATTCGACCAGGGCTACTACGACAAGCTGGGATTCGGCACCGGGCCATACGAGGTATTCATCGGGTTCGACCCCGCCACCCTGGACGTTCGGGTCAATCCTCCCCCGCCGCTGAGGATAACGGCTGACGACTGGGAACTGGTGCACAGGTCAAGGCACAGCAGGATGCTGGTCCATGGCAACACCACACTTGATCGACCGGAGATAACCCGCGGAGAGATGCTCTGGAGCACCGGAGGGTTCGGCCTGGGATACATGGATGAGTCCGGAGAACTCCTGTCCCATCACTTCTGGTGCGGCACCGCAAAGGGCGAGCACGGACCCTACACCGTCCAGTGGATGGCCTACCGCAACTACTTCCAGCTGCTGGAGCTCCTGGGTCTCATCCGGAACCTGGGGGACCAGGTTCACCTGGTCAGGATGAGCGAGCCACAGGCGATACAGCTTCAGGACGTTCTGAGGACACCCTTCCGGAGCCTGCGGAAGACGGAGAAGTCCAAGTACGAATCCTTCAGCAGGGCAATGGCTTACTGGCAGGTAAGGATCTGCGACCTTGAGGCATGCATGGAGAAGACCGAACTGGACGGGGAACCCGTAACTTTCAATCTCAAGCTCAGGGATCCCATCGAGGGTTTCCTGGACGATGATGCTCCATGGAAGGGGACAGGCGGGAGCTACATGGTGACACTGGGCCCGGAATCCCGCGCAGAGAGGGGCCATGATCATTCCCTGCCGGTGATGGAGGCCTCGGTGGGGGCGTTCTCGAGGATGTGGATGGGAGTGAGACCGGCCTCGGGTCTCAGGGTTACCGACGATCTGTGCGCCCCGGAGGAACTGGTGAGAAGGCTGGACAGGCTCCTGAGACTGCCGGTCCCCAGGGTGGACTGGGAATACTGAGAAGGAGGGCAAAATGAGGGTGGCCGCATTCGTTGGCAGCCCAAGGGCCGACGGTGTCACCGATGCCGTTGTCAGGGAAGCGTTGAGAGGTGCGGAGGACGCAGGGGCGGATGGTGCAGTGTTCCACATAGGCCTGCTCCACATCGCCGGATGCCACGCCTGCCTCAAATGCAGGGAGACAGGGGAGTGCGTTCAGGATGACGATATGAAGCCTCTTTTCAGCGAGCTGAGGAAGGCCGATGCCGTGATCCTGGGAACCCCCATCTACTTCTACTACATGACCGCCCAGATGAAGGCCTTCACCGACAGGCTCTTCAGCATAATCGACAGGGGTTTCGCGCCGAGGTTCGGCAGGAAGGCCGCTGTCCTGGTGGCCACCCAGGGTGCGGATGACCCGGAGATCTTCCAGGAGCAGCTTCGCAGCATGAGGGGAGCCTGGGACATGGCGGGTCTGAAGGTCCAGGATACGATCCTTGCATGCGGGTTCGAGAGAGCGGAGGACGTAATGGACGACTCCGAGATCATGGAACGGGCGTACGCTGCCGGGAGGGAACTGGCACGCTCCGGCACCTGAAGAAGAACCTGCAGAAGCTCTCGTCCGAGATCCTTTTCACAAGTTTCACCAGGGTCCATATCACTACCCATGTGAAGAATACCCTTGCGAAGAGCACACCTGCGATGCTGCCCCCCAGGGACATCATCAGGAGGGTGTCCTCTACTATGGCGTGGGAGAGCCCCATGAGGGATATGGAGAAGAAGACGTCCCGGTCGGACAAGCTGCCCGAGCGGACATCGCGGATGATCAGCCCGCCGCCGTAGGATATCCCGAGGACCATCCCGAAGATGGTGACTGTTGCTGCGGACCTGCCGATGCCCATGGAGGTCAGGACAGGACCCAGCATTCTGTTCATGAGTTTTGTGATGCCCAGCCTGTCAAGTACCTTCATCAGGATTATCAGGACCAGGACTATCATGAATATCGTGGCCAGGTTCTGAAGCTGGGACAGTGCCCAGCGGCCCAGGCCGCCGTTCCCGGGTGCAGCCTCCCAGAGTATCCTGCCCTCTCCCTGCAGTAACCCTCCCAGGTTGAAGGCGGTGTTGAGGAGGAAACCAAGCAGAAGCGCGGACAGGATCCGGAAGGGTATCATGAACCTTATCCTGACCCCGCTCTTCCTGGCGATGGTGGTCTCCACAGGCATGGAATGGGCCACCAGTATCATGCAGGCTATTACGGTGATCTGGGCCGTGGTCATGTGGAGCTGAGGTGCTATGGAGGCGAATATCACGATGCCGCCGTACATGTTCGTTATGACGGCCGTGGCCCACACAAGGCCCATCTCCCCGGGAAGCCCCACCAGGCTCATCAGGGGTTGGAAACCGGCGGCGATGTACTTCACCAGCCCCAGTTCACCAAGTATTTTGACGACTATGACCACGGGGATCATTATCCTGAAGAGTATGAAGCTCACCCCGGCGGCTTCCCTCACCTGCTTCCACGTTGTGGCGGCCGCGACGGCGACTTGTGACAAATGTACCCCCTTCGCGTTCCTCGGAAGATAAACATTTTCATATAATCAGCATAGAAGACGTCGTTCCACTGGACCTCAAGGGAACCGGGGTGAGATGATGGAGGAGCTGTTCAGGCTATTCCAGGAGCATGGCCATCAGCTGTACTTAGTAGGGGGATGTGTCAGGGACCGTCTTCTCGGGAGAGCCACAGAGGATATCGACCTTGCCACCGACGCGATCCCGGAGGTTGCAATGCAGCTGCTCCGGGACGGGGGCTTCAGGCCCTACCCCCTGGGAATGGAGTTCGGCACGGTGGCGGCCACCGTGGGAATCCCCTCCGGTCCTGTGGATGTCCAGATAACAACTTTCCGCTGCAGCGAGAGCTACAGGAAGGGCTCGCGCCACCCGGAAGTCGTCTTCGGCGGAAGCCTGGAGGAAGACCTGGTGCGACGGGATTTCACCGTCAATGCCATGGCGATGGACATCAATGGAGGACTCATCGATCCTCTCGGCGGCAGGCGCGACCTTGAGAAGCGGATTATCCGCACCCCACGGGATCCCGAAGAGACCTTCGCGGAGGACCCGCTCCGCATGCTCAGGGCCTTCCGCTTCGCCTGCGTCCTTGGTTTTTCCATCGAGGAGAAGACCCTGGAGGCCATCTCCGGGAAACACTGCCTGATAATGGACATCTCCAGGGAGAGGTGGAAGATGGAGATGGACCGTCTTCTGTCCGCTCCCGATCCGGCAGTGGTCTCTCGGACCCTTTGCCTCATGAGGAGTTCAGGTCTCCTCGAGGAAATGATCCCGGAGTTCCGGGAGGTCTTCGCACAGGAGGACCTGCCCCGGGGCAGGGCCCACTCAGGCGATATCTGGGAGCATACCCTCTCAGCCATGTCATCAGCCCCTTCTGAAGCTCTCTGCCTCCGCTGGTCACTGCTGCTCCATGACATCGGCAAACCGTCCTGCAGGTCCGAGGACGATCGGGGAGAGCCGCATTTCCACGGACATGAGATAAGAAGCGCTGAGATCGCAGACGGGATAGCGGACCGTTTCAGGTTCTCGAAGAGAGATAGGAAATGCCTCATCTTCCTTGTCCGGAACCATATGAGGCCGGTCCTGTATTCTCGGGACTGGTCGGACAGGGCGGTGAGAAAACTGGCCGTCGACGCCGGCGATCACCTGGAGGAGCTGCTTGACCTTGCGCAGGCGGATATCCGGGCCCACGCGGAACCCTTTGCCTCGGAAGGGACGGCGGGGCTTTCCGAGCTCAGAAAAAGGCTGCTGGAACTTGCCCCCGATGCCAGGAGGAGGGTCCTTCCCCGCGAGCTGGGAACGATCCTGATGAACAGGGTGGGAAGCGACATAGCCGGGACCCCGCAGATCGGAGTGATACTCTCCAATCTCGAAGAGCTGGTTCACCAGGGCGTCCTGCCGGAAATGGCTGAACCGGAGGTGTATCTGGAGTACCTGGACCAGCATCCTGGATCAATTTGCCGAAACTGCTGAGCGGCAAAGGTTACTGATGAAAGAAGCCCATTCCTCACTATCGGTTCCATATGGACGATTGACATAGCGGAACTGTTTGCTATGTTTGCTGACCGAACGGTCAGTCAAAGGATGGAGCATCATCATGGATACGCGGGAAATCATCATGGATGCTGCCGAGGATGTCTTCGTCGATAAGGGATTCTCCGGGTCGTCCATCAAGAGTATTGCCGAGAGGGCGGGTGTCTCAAAGAGCCTTCTCTACCATTACTTCCCGTCCAAGAAGGATCTCTGGGAAGAGGTCATCCACAGGAGGGTATTTCAGTCAAGATTGCCGGAGAAGCTGATAGAGACAGTCTCGTCCGTTGTGGATGGAGGAATAGAGGCCTTCAGGGAGGGCGGGAAGCATACGACATATTTCGAGTTCATGCGCGACAACCCCCAGTTCGTCAGGATGCTGGCGTGGCTTAACGCCGAGGAAGCCTTCCCCTGTGACCTGCCCCCGGAGATCCGGGAAGGTGTGCTCGAGAAGCTTCAGAGCCTGCAGAAGAAGGGGGTATTCAGGGACGATATCGACCCTAGGATATTCGTTATCTGCTTCATGGCGGTCTCCGAGATGTGGTTCATGTCGAAGGACAGGATCTCGGCATGGCTCGGTGACGATGTCGATATAGATGAGATGAGCAAAGACTACATTGATGCAGTGGGCAAGATACTCATCGAAGGAATGGTCGGTGGAAGATGAGAACTGCTCTGGTACTGCTCGCCGTTCCAGCCATCCTCGTGATATCCTGCGGTGGTGATGACCTTCAGACCGAGGAACCAGTTCCCGTGACCGTGATAGTCCCCGTGCCTCAGGTGATAACCGCAACCGTGGTAGTCCCATGCAGGCTTGAGGCTGCGTCCGAGGCCATCGTCACCCCTTTGAACCCCGGCAGGATCGTCGATGTGTTCGTGACAGAGGGTGACACAGTGGAGACCGGTGACATCCTTGTGGAACTCTCCTCAGACCAGCAGTACAGCGGGGCCGTGGCCGCATCCGCCGCCAGGCTGGAAGCCGCCAGGGCCGTGGCAGGGAACAGACGGGCCGACCTTCAGAGGGCTGAGAGGCTTCGAGCCGATGGCGCCGTGAGCGAGACCGAATATGAGATGGCGGTTTCATCCAGCGCCTCTGCAGAGGCTTCCGTGAGAGAAGCCTGGGCGGGGTACGAGAGTGCCAGGAGCATGTCGGAGAGCGGCAGGATACAGGCCCCCTTCGGCGGGGTAGTGACCAGGGTGTGGGCCAGAGAGGGTTTCATATCCTCCGGTCCCCTTGTATCCATTACCGACTCGGGGGTTCTCACGGCAGAACTGCTGGTAGCGGAGAGACACCTGCCATTCCTGTCCGAGGGGCTGCCCGTGGTGTTCACGACCTCCCATTACCCGGACGTGCTCTTCTCGGGTAAGGTTTCTTCCTTCTCTGCCTCCGTGGATCCCGTCTCGGGACTGGTTCCTGTGAGGGTTCAATTCCCCGATGAATCCGGCAGCCTGCGATCGGGAATGACCGGCACCGCCACCCTTGCCAGGGAGACTTCAGAGGATGCCGTGGTGCTTCCCGTAAGGACACTTCTAAGAGGTGACGGTGGTGAATGGATGGCCGTGCTGCTTGAGGATGGCGAAGCACGGATAGTTACCGTCGAAGCGGGTATCATGAGCGGATCGGTACTCGAGATCATCTCAGGAGTGGAACCGGGTGACTCGGTGATCGACATGGGCCACCATCTCGTGGAGGAAGGATCAGCTGTGAGGGTGGTGGAGCGATGAACCTTCCCGGGTTCGCGGTAAGGAGGAAGGTCACCTTCCTGATGGTGTTCCTGATAATGGCCGGGGCGGGACTCTTCGCCCTTACCCAGCTGGGCATTGACTACTTCCCCAAAGTGGACCTCGGGCAGATAGCCATTGTCACCGTACTCCCCGGGGCCGGACCTTCCGAAGTGGAAGGGCTTGTGACCGAGCTGCTGGAAGATGCTGTCAGCGGTGTGGAAGGTATTGAGACAGTGATATCCACCTCCAGGAACGGCGTCAGCATGATCACCCTGGAGGTCAAGAACAGCGCTGACATAGACCAGGCCGAAGTTGACATCAGGGATGCAGTGGACAGGGTCAAGGCCCAGCTGCCCGACGGGGCGGGGGATCCGGTGATCATGGCGATGGAATCCAGCATGAAGCCGCTCATTCTACTGACCTTCACCAGCGACATCATGAGCGGAACGCAGCTGCGCAACCTGGTTGACGAGGAGATCGCGCCCAGGCTGGGCAGGGTGGAGGGCATCTCCTCGGTGGACATCGTGGGGGGGCAGGTGAGGCAGATAAACGTGGAGGTGGACCCGGCGCTCCTGGGTGAGCGGGGTATATCCCTTTACCAGGTCTACACAGCCCTTGCCGCCGTAGGGGGCGATCAGCCGGGGGGGGATATCAGGGACGGTGACCTTGAGCTTGCCGTGAGCGTGAAGTCAGGGTTCGATGATCTGGAAAGCATCAGGGAACTGGTGATAGGAGTCCACGAAGGAAGACCCGTGAGCCTGGGGGAGGTCGCGGCGGTGGTGGACGGCCACGAGGAGCAGACATCGCTGACACACCTGAACCAGGGCGAGGCCGTACTGCTGATATTCAGGAAGACAGCGGATGCCAATACGGTGAACACCTGCAGCAGGCTCGAAAATGAGATAACCGATCTCGCTGAGGAGTACTCCGGTGTCCTGAGCACGGAGATCATCTACAACCAGGAGAGGTTCATAACCGGGTCCATGAAGGATCTCGGCCTCACCGCCGTGCAGGCTGTTCTGCTGGCGGCCGCGGTCCTGACCTTTTTCCTGGGATCACTTTCGAACGCGGGAATCGTGAGCCTGTCCATGCCCCTGTCCTTCGTCGCCTCCTTCGCGGCCATGTTCCTTCTGGGCATAGACCTCAACATCATGTCCCTTGCGGGGCTCAGCATCTCCGTGGGGATGATAGTGGACAACTCGGTGGTGGTCATCGAGAATATCCACAGGTGGCGCAGGGAGGGCAGCGAGCAGCTCAGGGCCGCTGAGGGCGGCGCCGCCCAGGTGGGCATGGCGGTCACGGCCTCCACCCTCACGACGGTTGCGGTTTTCATCCCCATGCTCTTCGTCCCGGGAATCACCGGGCAGATATTCAGGGACCTTAGCCTCACCATCTCATCCGCTCTGTTCATATCGCTGTTCGTGTCGCAATCCCTGATACCGCTGCTGTCCTCCCGGTCGAGGAAGCTGGTCCGGCAGCATTCCCTGAAGTCCGTAACCGGCAGGATACAGGGCTGGCTGGATAGGCTCGAGGAGAGGTACTCGATAGTCGTCAGGTGGCTTGCTGGCCATTCACGGTACGTGTTCATCCCTGTGCTCCTCCTGTTCGCCGGCTCTCTGCTTCTCCTCGATATGATCCCCAAGACCTATCTCCCCGAGCCGAAGGAAGGGGTCATGGACATAGACATAAGCCTGGCGCCCGGCACAGGCCTTTCGTTCACCGACAGTGTCATGGTGGATGTGGAGAGCCGGATACTCCAGGTCATCGAGCCGGGCGACCTTGCCAACTCCTACATGGATGTGGGCAAGAGGGAGGGGCTGGGAGCGCTCTTCGGATCATCTTCCTCCTCAAGCGGCGAGATCAGTCTTTACTTCGTCGAGGAGCACCGGCGCATCAGGAGCATCGAGTACTACGAAACAGTTATTAGGGAGGTCCTGGACCGCGTTCCGGGGATAGACTACAGCCTCACCAGCGGGATACCCATAGGGAACGAGTACCCGGTCAGCGTGGTCATATACGGTACCGACCTGGAGCAGCTGAGGAACATGGGTGAGATGGTTAAACAGGAGATGGGGAGGATACCGGGTACGGTGGACGTAACCTCGTCGCTGGAGAACCGGCTCATGCAGGTGGATTTCGTTCCCGACGAAAGCGTCCTTTTCCTCAGGGGCATGTCACCGGCCCGGATCGGCATGGAACTGACCATAGGCGTGCTGGGCCTTGATGCCTCGACCTTCAGCGAGGAGAGCAGGGAGTATGACGTCAACCTCCGGTACGCACCTGAGTTCAGGTCGAGCCGGGAGGCGATGGCGGGACTCACTGCATACGGAATGCCCCTGGACGCCTGGGGTTCCTTCCGTAGCGTTCTCGTTCCCGAGAAGATAGACCGGAGGGACAGGACAAGGACCGTGGAGATCGACTGCAGGATCTCAGGCCGCGCCCTTGGCGATGTGGCCTCTGACGTGGGAGCGATGATGGACACCCTGAGTCTGAACGGCCACCGCTGGGAGATACTGGGGGACGTGAAGGACCGGGGCGAGGCTTTCACCAGCATGGGACTGGCCATAGTCGTTTCCCTGATACTGGTCTACATGGTGATGGCCTCCCAGTTCGAGTCACTCCTGGAGCCGTTCATCATCATAGTCGAGGTGCCTCTCGCCCTAATAGGAGTGATCTGGACCCTCCTGCTTACCGGAACCACCATGGGCCTCACAGCCCTGGTCGGACTGCTGATGCTTGGGGGGATCGTCGTGAACAACGGAATAGTGTTCATCGATTACGCGAACCAGCTGAGACGGCAGCATGGGATGTCCAGCTTGGACGCGATAGTAGAAGCCGGCAGGAAGAGGATGAGACCCATACTCATGACGGCGATAACCACGATACTGGCGCTCATGCCCCTGGCGGCTGGCGCCACCGAGAGCTCTGTGCTGTGGGCTCCCATGGCCCGCACCGTGGCGGGTGGACTTACGGTGGCCACGGCGCTGACCCTGATAGTGCTGCCCTGTCTTTACGTCAAGCTGGACAGATGGAAGAAAAAGTAACAGGAAGTCTGAAGGCGATTCATCCTGTTACTCCTGGTACATGTGAACGTCCCTCTGGGGGAAGGGAATAGTGATCCCCTCCGAATCGAAGGTCTTCTTGATCTTCTCTTTGGTGTCGAAGTACACATCCCAGTAGTCTTCGGTCCTCACCCATCCCCTGACGGTGAAATTGACGCTGCTCTCGGCCATCTCGGAAAGCCCCACGAAGGGGGCCGGGTCATCCAGTATCCTGTCATCCTCCTCGAGTATCCCTGTCAGTATCCCCTTTACCTTGTCGACGTCATCGCCGTAGCTGACCCCGGCTGTCAGGTCCACCCTCCTGGTCTCCCTGGCCGTGTAGTTTATGATGATGTCCCCCATTATCTTGGAGTTGGGGACTATGACCTTCTTGTTGTCCAGTGTTCGAATGATGGTTGTGAAGATGCTTATCTCGTCGACGAAACCCGCTGCACCTCCGGCATCTACATAATCACCGCCCTTGAAGGGTTTGAAGATTATCATGAGTACTCCGGAAGCGAAGTTGGAGAGGGAGCCCTGCAGGGCCAGGCCTATTGCAAGTCCCGCTGCACCCAGGATCGCCACGAAGGAAGCTGTCTGTATCCCCAGCTTGGACAGCGCGGCGATGATGACGAAGGCCAGAATGCCCGCGTATAGGATGCTGCAGATGAACCCTACAAGTGTCGGGTCCATCTGCTTCTTCCTCATTACCTTCCGCACCAGCCTTCGAACACCGGAAGCCGCGAGTTTCCCCACCACCAGGATGGCTGCGGCGGCCACGATGTTAAGACCGTACGTGGCCACAAGTTCCTTTATATGTACCCAGATGTTCTCCACTGCCGTCCTCCTTTGATCGATGACCGCATCACGGCCCCGGAGCCCGACAGGGACCGCGTGAAACGATGGATGGTGTCACCGGCTCATGGTCTCCAGGAGAAGCCGAAGGAGATAAGGACCTGGGAATCCTTCAGCTCGTCTGGCTTGCCGGGTACAAGGGAAAGCGAATCCCTCCCCAGAGAAGCCCAGGAGAAGCCCGCGTCAAGTTCCACCCTTCCAAGATGCACACCCGCACCGAGAGAGAGACCCAGCGAAGTCCCGGTCTCCACGTTCTCGTAGTTAGGGGAGCCGAAGTTAAGGGAGCCTAGTATCTCGAACGTTTCGTAGAGGAATGTCGAGCCGAAAAGCCTGATGTCCATGGAGTTCCTTCCACCCGGGTCTCCCAGCTCCACCTCCGCCCCGACGAAGCCCCGCCTTGTCTCGTCTGTGTAAAGCAGTCCTCCGGCCGCAGCCCTGGCAGGGTAATCGTCATCTTCAGATGCCCATGACAGACCTATGAGAGCGGATTTGAACGGCAGTTCGATACCGCCGTGCCAGCAGAAACCGCTGAAATCCCTCTGCCAGGTCAGCGTGGTGTCGTTTTCAGGGTTATTCTTGTCGGTGTACGAGGAATCGTAGCTTGCCGATCCGAACCTCAAGCCTGCCGACATTCCCATGTTGAGCCAGTCGGTGAGGGTGTAGGAAAGCGCTCCCACCGACTCGTACATGCCGCCGGAGACGTTCAGGTCCCTTATCTCCGAGAGAAAGCTGCCTGTGCCGAACTCGTAGGTGTAATGGGTGTAATCGAAGGAGAAATCCGTTACCTTTCCCACGGCGGCTCCCACGCTGAGATCGGGACTGACAGGAACGGTTATCCCGGCGAAGAGCGTGGAGAGGGAGAGCCAGTTGTTCTCGCTCTCTCCAAGACTGTCCAGTACCATGGCGCTCCCTATGCCGGGGCCTATGGAGACGGTTACCACGGAACCGGGCGCTCTGCACATCCCGGCTGGATTCGTGAGGACCGAGGAGCCGTCCTCAAGCCCCATGGACCTCATGCCCCCGAAAGCCACTGAGCGTGCTGAGAAGCCTGGCAGTGGTGATCCCGAGCCATGCAGATCGAGGTATCCGAAGCCCAGGGACACGGCGGGCAGAAGGACGAGGAAGAGTACCGGTATCATTGTTTTCATTACTTCCCCTTACATCATCTGTTATAAGATACTGCGGATAGTATAAGTATTTCAGCCGTCCCCGCCATGCCACTCCCGTCTCCTCCATGTGATCTCCGTTGGTTGCCGTTGAACATATTTTACCACGGTACCCTGGAGTAGTATCTTCCGTGGATCAATGAAACCCGACACTCCGGACAACATTCCTCGGCAGGAGAAACAGGGGGAAACCTATGGAATACCGGCTGATAATATTCGACGCTGACGGAACCCTCAGATACTGTACGGTGGAAGGACAGCCGTGCCCCAACCGGGACGGCGAATGGGAGCTCTATCCGGGTGTTGTAGAGAAACTGTCTGAGATTGACTGGGCCCACCCGGGCGACGAAGGCGGCGTCGGCTACGGGATAGCCAGCAATCAGGGCGGTGTGGGGGTCGGGTATTTTTCACTTGAGACAGCCGAGGAGCTTCTTGAGAGGACCTTTCGTGAAGCCTTCGGTTTTACCCCTGCCCCCGGCACGGTGGAGATATGCCCCCACCATCCGCGCAGCGGCTGCAGCTGCAGGAAACCCGACCCGGAAATGCTGAACAGGCTGATGGGCCTGTACGGTGTGGAACCCGGCGAAGTGCTGTTCGTGGGTGACAGGGAAGCGGACAGGGCAGCGGCGGAGAACGCCGGCTGTGACTTCCAGTGGGCGTCCGAGTTCTTCGCCCGGGAGCCGGAACCCTGAGGGAAGATGGCTCCGTCCTGCATCGGGACAATGGAGGTCCCTTGGAAGAAAGACTGGATGATCTGGCAGTATCGATCTTTGACTGCCAGACCACGGGGGCTTCCCCCGGCAGGGGCTGTCTGCTGGAACTGGCATGGACCGTACTACCTACGCTGTCACACAGTCGGGATATAGAGGTCCATTCGTTCATGGTCGCCCTGCCGCCGGGTGAGACCGTTCCCCCAAGGATATCAAGGATCACGGGCATTACGGATGAAAACCTCTCTGGCGGAATCGCGCCGGCCGAACTGGCCAGGCTCATCATGCCGGTGCTTCAGGGAACCCTGCCGGTGGCTCATTTCGCTTCCTTCGAAGAGAGGTGGATAGGCCACCTGATCGAAGAGGGCCTGGGAGAGACAGTGCTTCCTGGTTTCATCTGCACAAGGGAGATCGCAAGGAGGCTCTATCCAAGGGTCCCGAGGAAGGGCATCAGGGCCCTTGCCGGCTTCATGGGTTACACTATGGGGGAGTGCAGGAGAGCCGGTCTCCATGTCCTGGCCACGGTCCGGATCTGGAAGAACATGCTGCGGGACCTGGAGGATATCGGGATAACCACTGTCGCACAGCTGAGGGAGTTCCTTTCCCTTCCCGTCCCTGAGGTTGAAGGCGGGTTCAGATACCCCCTTCCCAGGGATGTCAGGCTCTCACTCCCTGACGCCCCCGGTGTCTACCGCTTCATGTCCGGGAACGGTGCGGTACTGTACGCCGGAAAGGCCACATCGCTCAAGAGCAGGGTCAACAGCTACTTCACAAGGAGGAGGGGATCGGAGAAGACCCTTGAACTTGTCTCTCAGGTCCATGGTCTTGCGGTGGATGTGTGCGCAACCCCTCTCGAGGCGGCTATGCTTGAATTCAGGACCATCAGGGAGTACGATCCCCCCTACAACGTTGCCCTGAGGGAGAGGGGCGCGACTGTGACCTTCCTCTCTCAGGACCTGCGGCAGGAGGTGGCAGGTCCCGGGACGGGCGGACCCGCATGGGGTCCAGTACCTTCATCCTCCACGGCCCTCATTCTCGGGGAACTGCTCGAAGCCCTGAATTCCGGGTGCGTCATTCCGGCTTCGAGACTGGGCCTCGGCTCCCTTCCCCTTTCCCGGGGGGCTCTGGAGGAGGGTTTCGACCGTTTCAGGAGCCACGTGATGCCTGTACCGGGACTGACCGTTTCGGAGCTCCTTGCTTCGGGAAGGGACCTCTGGCTGTCGGGGCAGGAAGAGGAGTCGGAGGCTGTTCCGGACAGGGAGGCTGAAGAAGTCGGGGAACCCGGGGAGAGCATGGACGCGCAGGGAGTGAGTGACCACCTGGCATGGGTCCTTGCGTCGGGAGCGAGGGACCTGCGAAGGGGAGCCTGGTTCTGCCTGCTCGGATGGT
The DNA here is from genome assembly GCA_964639605.1 of uncultured bacterium. GTDB lineage: Bacteria > Fermentibacterota > Fermentibacteria > Fermentibacterales > JCC-6 > Aegiribacteria. The sequence goes on from CAZXEF010000003.1 coordinate 32,831, forward strand.
CCATGCTGGTCTGGAGCCCGGCAGCGGGAGGGGGAGAGAGGGTGGTCACCCTGAAAGCCGGAGGGATATCGGAAGCCCGGTGGCTCGACGGGGAACTGGTGCCCGCTGCGGCTGGCCTAACAAGGACCGAAAGACAGGGGCTGATATCCGGCGAGGTGTACGAAATACTCAGGGTCCTTGACTCGGAGGTCAGGAGGGTGACGGCTGACGGAAGCCTCAAGGCTGTTTACATTCCCGGGGAGGGATGCCTGGACCTGGAGAGGATGAGGTCCCTTTACCGGTGCATCTGAATAAGACAGGACCATGCGGATAAAAGAAAGGGCGTGAGGGATGAAAGTTGCAGTTCTGGGCGGCGGGCTCGTGGGAAGTGCCATAGCCAGGGACCTGGCGTCGAAAGGTGAGTTCCAGGTGAGGCTCAGCGACATCTCCCGCGAGATACTGGACAGATTTAAAGGTGATGAGGGCATCGAAACCGTTCAAACCGACCTGTCCGGGGATGAAGGACTGGCTTGCGCGCTGGACGGTGCGGACATGGCAGTGGGCGCTGCCCCCGGTTTCATGGGGTTCGATACCGTCAGGCGGGTGATCGAAGCCGGGAAGGATATCGTTGACATCTCTTTCTTCCCCGAGGACGCGCTGCTCCTCGATCGCCTGGCCCGGGATAGAGGGGTCCGCTGCCTGGTGGATTTCGGCATAGCCCCGGGATGCAGCAACCTTGTCTGCGGCCGCTGCCTCGAGACATTCACGAAGATAGACGAGTTCACCTGCATGGTCGGCGGTCTTCCGGAAGAGAGGCGGCTTCCCTGGGAGTACCAGGCCCCCTTCTCGCCCTCGGACGTCCTGGAAGAGTACACCCGTCCTGCCAGGTTTGTCAGGGGAGGGGAGGTAGTCACGCTACCACCGCTCACAGAAAGGCAGCTGGTTTATCTCCCCGGAGTCGGGACCCTCGAGGCTTTTCTCACCGACGGCCTTCGGACACTGCTTCGAGTGAAGGGGATACCGCTCATGGTGGAAAAGACCCTGCGCTATCCAGGATACGTTGACAGGGTGAACCTGCTGCTGGATACCGGTTTTCTCGGAACGGAGCCGGTACAGCTCGCCTCAGGTGAGGTGGTCCCGCTGGAGCTGGCGTCCAGGCTGCTTTTCAGCGCATGGAAGCAGAAGCCCGGGGACAGGGACCTGACGGTGATGAGGATAGAGGTATCCGGCACTGTCACGGACGGCGGAAAGATCACGAGAACCTGGGACCTGCTCGACAGGTACGATCCGGAGAGCAGGACCACATCCATGGCCAGGACCACGGGTTACACCTGCACTGCGGGTGTGAGGATGATGGCGGAGGGGATGTGGACCGAAACAGGGGTACATCCCCCCGAGGACGTGGGAAGGGACGCGGACTGCTACGGCTTCGTAATGGAACAGCTGGAGAAGAGAGGGGTACGATTCAGGGTACGGGAACAGCGCATTACCGGCTGACGGCACCCTGCGACCTGATGACGGTCAGTGGAGCTTGTACTGCAGCTCCTCTATCTCCTGCTTGGCGTTGGACCTTATCGCCTCCAGCTCTTCCAGCAGCTCACGGTTGTAGTCCTCGCTGAGCTGCTCGTAGGGCTGCAGAGTTGTGCGGTTCAGGAACGGCCCGAAGGTGAATTCCGCGCCCAGGCTGAACTTGGCATTCTGCATCACGTCCGTCCTGTCCCTTTCGCTTACGAAGAGCTGCTCGAATTCCGACAATCCACACAGGAACCTCACATTGGAGTTCAGGTCGTACTCCGCCCCCAGACTGGCATCCCTTCCATCCCACTCCAGCATCAGCGAGAGTTCAGGGACCGGATGGTAGTCCAGTGCTGCGAAAAGCCCCCGGAACGGGTTCGACATCCTTCCGTCCGAGATCGAGTTCTCGCCCTGGCGGAACCTCCCGATCCCGTAGCCGAGATGGAGGCATACCGGTATGCCCGAGAAGTAATCAAGACTCTTGGTCATTACTACATAGGCGGAGAAGTTCTGCGCTTCCTCGTAGTGGTAGAGGCTGTCGTCGGTGTCGCGGAAGAACTCGTAATCCTTCTCGCCCGTGATATTCTGGCATCCGATCGCGATGGCGGGGGTATTGATGCGCTCCCTTAATACCAGGATCCTGGCATTCCCCGAAAGACCCGCGGAACCCAGCCAGGTTATTCCCAGCTGGCCTCTGTTGAACAACCCGATCTCCAGGTGACCGGCCATAGCGAAATCGCTCTCAGATATGCTGTCGGCGGTCTCGTAGCTGTAAGCCGTGAAGGAGCCTCCGATGACTATCTCGGTGTGATGCAGGACAGACGCTGTAGGTATGTCCATAAGACCCGGACGGGAGAAGGGAAGAGAACCTCCATTGGCGGATACCGCTGCCATAAGGAGGACGAGGACCGCAGGAACGGGGAGAATCTTCATGATGCACCTCCATGCATCTCCGAAGATAAAGTCACCGGGTATGCCGTGCAATACCGATGTCGGTTGTCATAAGTAATGGGCCACCCTGGCGTAGAACTGGCAGGGCCAGCTTCCGAACTCCGATCTGATGTTCCCACCTTCCCCGGGGGCTTCCCCCAGCCCGAGGTTCAGACCGAACTGAAGAACCGTGTTCTGTCCCGTGCTGTATTCGCCTGCCGCGGAAAGGTAGGCCGAATGGTCGCAGACATTCACCAGGGCACTGGAACAGAAGCTCCAGAGGGGGGCCGGGTTCCATATCACACCTGGACAAAGGTAATGCCTGCCGAGAAGGTATACTCCACCTCGCTCCACCGCCGGACCGGCAGTCACGTCCGGGTACCCGGATACGCTGTCCGAACCTGCGGAGCTGAAATGGTACTCAAGGTATCCGTACAGGGCAGAGCTGAACCAGCTCCTGTCGAAACCGGCCGAAAGCCTCCAGTAGGAGTCTTCCTCAAGCCCTTCCACGAAGTACCCCGGGTCCACCATGGCCGCCTCCAGCCAGCATGTTCCGCCTGCAAGGGTCCTGTTAAGGCTTCCCCCCAGCATCAGGTTGTCTCTGTATCTGGCGCCCAGAACCGTGGCATCTGTCTGAAGGAGATAGAACCTTCCCCTGAACCAGAGAGCGCTCCGGCTTGATTCCGCGTCTTCTCCCAGCGCCAGGCCCGTTTCCACCTCGGACAGCATCCCCACCGGGAATACGGCACGGAACGCGTCCACCCCGGTTCTGTACTCGGTGTCCGCGGCCCCGTACCGGTAGGGCGCCAGGAAGTCCGTGGGACTGACTGATCTGGCAACTCCCCAGTATACCGCCTGTCTGCCGGCTGTGAAGGTTGCCGGAGAAGTCCTCAGACCAACGCTGAGCCTGTCCATGTCATGCGCGAGGCTGAACGTTGTCCCGTCCCCTGAAGTTGATGCGATTATCCTGTCCGGATCGTATATCCTGAAGGAACCCTCACCCCCGAAATCAGACTCTGCCAGTGCCGGGTCCCCTGCGGAGGGGATCAGGGTCCAGGCCGACTCGATGTGGATGTTCCCGGCCACCCGCAGGTACATCAGACGAAAGGGACACCTTACATTGCACCTGGAGGATGAAACCGGTCCGGGTTGCCAGGTGCAGCTGATCCACGGTTTAAGCGAACCCGAGAAAACATCCGCCATGGAGATCCGGGTTCCGAGAGCCATTGAAGCAAGGACGATCAGGAGAGTCAGTCTCACTGGAAGTCCTTAGGGTCTGCGTTGCCATCTATCCTGCCGTCCCTGAGCACCACTACCTTCCTGGCCCGTTGCATGACTATCTCGTCATGGGTCGAGAACAGGAATGTCATTCCCGTCTCCTCGTTCAGACGGCGCATCATGTCAAGAAGCTCCCCGCTGGTCCGGGAATCGAGATTGGCAGTGGGTTCGTCGGCAATCACCATCGAGGGATCGGAGACCATCGCCCTGGCCACGGCCACTCTCTGCTGCTGTCCGCCGGACAGTTTGAGAGGAAGCCTGTCGGCATACTCCGCCAGCCCGACCTTCTCCAGCATGTCCATGACCCTTTGCCGTCTCTCATTCGACGGAACACCCTGCAGAAGCATGACGTACTCGACGTTCTCCTCCACGGTAAGGACGGGGAAAAGATTGTAGGCCTGGAAGATGAATCCGATGTTGTCCCTCCTGAAATCCGAGAGTTCCCTTCCGCTCATGTCGGAGATAAGCCTTCCTGACAGCCATACCTTACCGCTGGTGGGAGTATCAAGGCCGGCGATGAGGTTCAGGAAGGTGGTCTTTCCCGACCCCGACGGACCGATTATGGCCGTGAACTCCCCCCGTCCAAGGGTGAAGTCTATCCCCCTGACAGCGTGGACCGGGACTCCGGAATCGTCGTATGTCTTCCTGACTCCCTCGGTGACTATGATGTTTTCTTTCATGCTGTTTTCCATAGGTCTACAGGCTCCTTCTCATGGACTCCGCCGGATTCTGCCTGGCCGCATGGATACCAGGGAAGATCCCGGCAAGAGTGGTCAGCAGGAGGGTGAACACCGGGTATATCCAGGCGCTGCCGAACGTTATTTCAGGAAAGATGGGCCTCCGGAACACCACACCTGAGAACTCGATGTCCCCGAAGCTGATGCCGGAGCCCGAGGCGATCCATATAATGAGAAGACCGAGCGTCAGCCCTGTGACGGTGCTTATCACCCCAAGCCAGAAGGCCTCCATCATGACCATGGTGCCGATGGTCCCAGGCCTGGTGCCCACGGCCTTCATTATTCCCAGCTCGAACATCCTCTCGTACACCGACATGAACAGGGAGTTCACTATTCCGAACATCACCAGTCCGAAAAGGATGCCGGACATTATCAGCATGCTCACATCCACCATGCTCAGCATGCTGTTTATCTGTGGAGCCAGCTCCTTCCACCCCTGAGCGATGTTGCCATGCCCTGAGCAATTGTCCCAGAGAGCCAGCGAGGTGTCCTCGGCCATGGTGGGATCGATGAGGACCACGGCTATTTCGTGCACCCTTTCCTCGAGCCCCAGCAGGCTTTGAGCCGATCCGATGTTCACGAAGGCCGAGTACCTGTCCTGAACGTCGCTGCCGAAGCGGCAGATGCCGGACAGGATATACATGCTGCTGGCAAGCCCGCTGTCCGCCCCTGCAGCAGTGATCACCAGCACGTCGCCCAGTTCGACCCTGAGGTCACCGGCCAGCTTGTATCCAAGGATGATCTCCATGCTGTCCCCACTGAGGTAGCTGCCGGTGTCGATGGAGCTTTGCAGCATGGTGACGCCCGGGTCCGTGGTACAGTCCACGCCTGTCAGCGTGACCGGCTTGAGCTCCCTTGCAGATGAAAGGGAAGCCGGTGACAGGACCCGGGAAGTATATGCCAGCACCGTCGTATCCCTGGAGAGCATGGAAAGGACCGTATCAGGCCCGTCGATAGTCAGCACCAGCTGTCTGGTGTCCAGGAATCCCTCCCTGTGGACCTGAACGTCCCCCATCCACGGGCTGGTGGTCGCATCTATCATGTGCGAGATCATGCCCTGCATGAGGCTTTCGGTGAAAAGCAGTGATGCAAGACCGAATCCCACCGCCAGGGAGGTTATCAAGGTCCGCCTGGCATTGCGCCAGATGTTCCTCCATGAGAACTTCAACATCCTCAGGAACATGTCACACCGTCCTCAGGGCCTTTGCGGCCTTGGTATGTGCAGCCTTGAGGGCAGGCGGGATGCTGACGGTGGAGGCCGTCAGGATGACGCACAGGGCGGGAATCCAGTAGCAGGCCGGGTTGACGGTGGCTATCATCTCCCTGAATACGGTTCCGCCGTAATCTATGGGTGGGTCCAGGACCAGTCCGTGATGAGAAAGGTAGACGAGTACCCCGGTGCTGATCACGGCCCCTGCAATGATGCTAATCAGCCCCATGATGTTGGCCTCCAGGACTATCATCCTGACTAAAAAGCCCGGTCTGGTCCCCAGGGCCTTCATCACCCCGAACTCCCTGCTCCTCTCGAGCACCATCATCAGTATTGTGTTGAGCACCCCCATGGCCGCCACCAGTACTATCACGAAGATGGTTATCCTGAGGCTCGACTCGTCGGCCTTCATCCCGTTGTAGAACTCCCTGGCGAAGCTCTTCCAGGAATCGACCTCGAGCTCCCTGCCCGAGAGCCTGGTCCTGATCTCATCCGTCAGTCCGTCCACCCGGGCCAGAGAGCCCGTCATGACCGCCATCTCGTGCACCCTGCCCTCCAGGGAGAAAAGCAGTTGAGCGTCCTTCAGGGTTATGTAGCAGGTGTTTCTGTCCACATCGGCGTTCCCGGTGCTTTGTATGCCGATTATCACGTACATCCTGTCCGCGCTTCCCCCGTCTGCCGCCTGAGACAGCATTACAAGGGAATCACCGACGGAAGCGTCCAGGACCACTGCCAGTTCCCTCCCGAGGACTATTTGGCCCACGGCGAAGTAGGAAGTATCGGCTGCGGATGCCGAGAGCATGTCTCCCTGCACGAGCTGGCTCGAGAAACCGGTGGCCCTCTCCTCCAAGTCAGGTTCGATCCCGGTGACGGAGGCCGCCGCGGAGTTGGAGAAGATCCCCCCGGTACCGGAACCCTCGGGTCTGACAGCCAGGAGAGCACCGGTATATATCCTGGGTGCCCATGTCCTTACTCCGGGAATGGAGTCAAGGACAGCTCCGATATCAAGGTAATCGTCCACAGTATCGTAGATGGAGGGGTCTTCCATATATCCTTCACCGTGGATCTGGATCTGGCCGGTCCTGCTGTTGGTGAAGAACATGATGATGCTCCCGTAGGAGCCTTCCATCCACCCTATGGTAATGGACGAATGAATGAATGCAAAGTTCTTTTTATGGTGTTTGAGGTAATTTGTTTTCGTCTGTGTGTAGATATTGGTGGTTGCAT
>CAZXEF010000004.1:0-35590 GCA_964639605.1 uncultured bacterium
GGCCAATCCCGGGGCAGGGTGCGCTCCGGCTCCATCCTGGACTGCGATGGAAGAGAGACGGTCAGGGTCGTCGGGGTAAGGGACGAGAGCTTCTTCCTCGAGGCTCTATCGGGAAATGTCACGCAGGATACCTCTGCGACGGATGTCGAGGACCTCGAGCTTCACATCAACCTTGTGGGAATCGAGGGGGATTCGCTTACTCAGGTCCTGTACGATGCCTGCGTGGAACTTGCCGGTCAGGGAGGAGTGGACGTTTTCTACCCGTCCATAACCGCGGACAGCGCATCAATGGAGGACCTGCACCTCCCGTTCACGGGGCTGCCCTACGCACAGCCCTGCATAGGCTCGGCCTGCGGCAGGCTGGCCAGGACTCCGGAAGACCTGGTCACGGTAGTGGGATCCCTCTCCAATTGAGACCCCCCGTCATTTCCGTGCTGATTCCCTTCAGGAACGCGGCGGAGTACATGGACAGGGCCCTTGGTTCGGTAGCCGCGCAGACCTTCGAGGATATCGAAGTCGTAATGGTGGACGACGGTTCAACGGACGGTTCGGCGGTCATTGCCCGGAAGTGGTGCGGGAGGGACGCGAGGTTCCGCCTGACGGACTGCTGCGGCAGGGGTCTTGTGGACGCCCTCAACTCGGGCCTGTCATCCTGCCTCGGGACCTGGATCGCCAGAATGGATGCCGATGACGTGTGCCTTCCTGACAGGCTGCAGCTCCAGCTGGAGCTGGCGGAGCGGAGCGGCGAGCGAACCGTTGTCACATGCAGGGTCAGGAGCTTTCCTGAGGACCATGTGACCGACGGGTACAGGGCCTACGAGGAATGGCTGAACTGCCTGCTGGATCCTGAGGATATCCGCATGAACATCTTTGTGGAAAGTCCGGTTCCTCATCCCACCGCCTTCTACCACCGGGAGAGCATTCTGGCAGAGGGAGGTTACACGGAGAGGGAACTGCCGGAGGACTACGAGCTGTGGCTGCGCCTCTGGAGCAGGGGCTACTCCTTCGGGAGGGTACCGGAGGTGCTTCTCCTGTGGCGGGAAAGGCCTGACAGACTTTCCCGGACATGCGGAGTCTATTCCCTCACGAACTTCTACAGGCTCAAGGCAAGATATCTTGCCCATGTGCCCTGCATGTCAGGCAGGAGGGTATACATAGCCGGAGGCGGCCAGACAGCGAGAAGGATCGGGAAATGCCTTCAGGACAACGGTTTCAGTATAGAAGCATTCCTTGACCCTTCACAGGGCGGACCGGGGCGTCTGCTCAGGGGCAGGCCCGTCCTGGATCCGGGGGTGCTCACGGAAAAGAGCGGCATCCCTGTGGTGATAGCCTCTCGTCTTCCGGGTGCGCGGGATTCCATAAGGAAATTTCTCCATGATCTCGGGCTCCGGGAATGGGAGGATTTCGTAGCGTGTTCCTGAAACGGACCTGGTGTTTTGTCAATTGGGATTTTGAGGATATATTAAAAGCTATGGATTTTCCGAGGGTAACCCAAACAATTCCGGGAGGTTGAAATTGAAGATCAAAGAGGAGATGAAAGGTGATATCCTGGTCATTGCATTCTCAGGCAAGGTTATCGGCGGGCCGGAGCTTGTGGAAGTGAAGGAAGCCTTCCAGAGGGCCGTCGATCAGGGATGCAGGAAAGTCCTCCTTGACCTTGGCAAGGTAAGCTGGATGGACAGTTCGGGACTGGGGGTCATAGTCTCCGGTCACACAACCCTTTCAAGAGCCGGTGGAGCCCTGAAGATCCTCAATGCCACGAAGAAGATCCACGAGTTGTTCATAATAACTAAGCTGATCACTATCTTCGAGACATATACGGATGAGCAGGAAGCACTGGACAGCTTCGGGGCCTGACCGTGCGCCCCATTGAAATGAGCTTTCCCAGCGATGCTTCGGTTCTCGAGCCGGTCCAGCAGATCGTTGAGGCCATCGGAAGGTCCGCCGATGTGGAGGAGGATGAGCTTTCCTCCCTCTCGGTCGCTGTAGTGGAACTGGTCAAGAACGCCATGGAGCACGGGAATCAGAACGACCCTGACAAGATGGTCAAGGTCAGTTTTAACATCTTCCCCAACAGAATACGATTCATGATAGACGATGAAGGTACGTGGGAACCGGAAAAAGCCCTTGGCTTCAATCCAGGGGAGGGTGATGAACTCCTCTCGACGAGGGGACGGGGAATTCTGATAGCCCGCAACCTGGCCAAGTGGGTGGAGTTCGGATTGACTCCGGAAGGAAGAACAAGGGTTACTCTTATCTGGCCCCTTACCTGAAGGTGACCTGCGTCCTGTGAACAGCTTCACTCTATCAGTGGTATTCGAGGGCAGGGAGCTGCCGGGGGGCATTGAGGGAGTCCTGCGGACGGAGCTGGATCAGCTTGTCCCGCCCAGATGGGCGGATTCTCTCCTGGTCTCGGACCCGGGCATCAATGTTCCGGACGCACTCCTGCTGATCATAAACGGTTCTCTCTCACCCCGCCTCAGGAATGTATACTTCAACTGCTACAGACATGACATACCCATAGCCGCCCTCTGCTTCCATAAGGAACCGGACGATGACAACGTGATCAAATCCCTTTCAGGGAACGGTCGCTGCTGGGAGTTCACATCCGCCGTCGACTGCAGGGAGCTGGTCCGGACCAGGCTGCAGGAGTGGGTGCGGGGACTGAACCGAGAGTCCTTCCCGTACCCCGAGGGGAAGGACCTGGTGGACTCCTACGGTAACGTGGAGGTCCTCAAGGTCGACCAGGAATCACTGGAAAAGGCCAGAGAGGTATTCTGCAGGAGAGGGTTCGTGTGTCTCTCCGGCTCCATCGGGGCCGGGAAGACGACAATAGCGAGGAAACTCCTCATTGAAGCCAGCAGGGAGGGCCTGAACCCCATCGAGATGATCACCAGGGACCTGGACTTCTCTGAGGTGGTTGGGCTTCTCACAGGGCCGGAGGACTGTGCCCTCTTCCTGGACCTCGATACTTTCAGGAGAATGGTGGACATCTACCCGGCCAGGCTCTGGTCGCTGGTCATCTCAATGATGATCAGGGCTACCGAGACCCGTCACAGGTTGATACTGGCAACATCCTCATCAGGGATAGCGTCCATATTCGATACCCATAATGACGCCCATGTCAGCCTTCCCGAACCATCTACCGAAAGGCAGTGGAGGCTGGAGGAGGGAAAGGAGGCGCTGGAGTGGTTCCGGAAACTGGATTCTCTTGATAAGGCGGAGCTGCTTCTGCTTGCGGCCTTCGATCCCGTGGTGGCCGAAGCCGTCTTCAAACGGGTCCTCTTCAGGCTTCTGGACCGGATCATAGTCCAGGAGCGGAAGAGGTTCCCCACCAGGGAAGAGCTTGAGGAGTTCTACGGGAACTCCATGGCAGCAGGCGCCGTCGATCCCTTCAGGAGGATAAGCGGCAAGGGGGAGGTCTACCTCGCGGTGAGCGACTCGGTGAAGATGTGGGCCATCGACCGTGGTATAAGGGAACTGCTGGAGATGGACGCGCCTGTGATAAGGTCATTCACTGACACACTGATGGAGAGCGAGGAGCCGAACATCAGGAGGGCCGGCTACTTCCTGGCAGGTTTCTACGGTAGCCTCTCGGACGAGGTCAAGGCCAAGCTGCTCCTGCACGTTGCTTCCGAGAGGTCAAGAAACGTCCTCCTGGATGTGCTGAACTCGCTCCTGAGCTCCAGGGACAACCTCGATGAATCCATAGTAAGCATGTACGGCATGATGATGGCAAGGGGGGACTCCGAGGTGAGGGAGTCGGTGGCCGAGACCCTGGGCAGGAAATGGGTACTGGATTCCCCTGAGTTCAGGGGTACGGTGGAGGCCGCTGTGAAAGATCCGGAATCCGCGGTCAGGGGGCGGTTCCTGCAGGGGCTGACCATGTGGGGCATGTCCGAGACGGGGGAAAGAATATACAGGGAATTCCTGGAGGATGATTCCTTCGAGGTGAGGAAGGGACTGGTGCTCTACCTCGGCAGCAATTTCCCGGACCTGGACAGCCGAGAGTACGAAATACTGAACGAAGTGCTGGAGAAGGGCGATCCAGGTCATATGACCTCTCTGATAATGGGCCTTCTGGACAGGCGGCTGGAGGATTTCAATCAGGAGTTCAACGATCTCCTGTGGGTCCTGATCGACAGGCTGCCCCCCGGGGGGAAAGGCCAGCTGGCATGGAGGATTGGAGCCAGACTCCGGTTCTTCAGCCCCGAGGTGAGAGCTTCGTTGAGGAGCGACCTGGCGGAGGAGGACATCCTCCTGGTTACCAGATGCATGCTGATGAACTACTCGTCTCTTTTTGAAGACGAGAAGAAGACCCTCTGGGAACTTACCCGGGAGAGGACGGCGAAGAGCAGGGAGTTCGCCAGCATGGTTCTGCGGTACTACAACATCATGGAGGACGAGATGAGGGGCAGGCTCCTGCGTAGCGTGCTGGAATCAGACCATTACGAGGGAAGGGAAGCCCTCAGCCAGCTTATCTGCCTGGGCAGGAGGGACCTGAGCACCGCTTCCCTGAAGCTGGTGGGTACACTCATGAAGAGCAGCGATTTCGAGAAGAGAGCGGCGCTGCCCTTCTTCGTCCTCTGGAACAGGGAAGACCTGGGTGAGGCGGTGGAGGGTTACATCAGGTCCATGATGAAGGACCCGTCCTCCCACGTCAGAAGGAGACTGGCCAGCTCCATCAGGGGACTCGGCAGAGATGACGGATTTGTACATGAGATACTTGCCAGCCTGGCCCTTGATGACAAGAGAGCCGTCAGGGCGGAGGTGGCCATCTGTCTCGGGGAACTGGAGAAGGACGATCCATCGGCACTCACGCCGGTTCTGTCGTCTCTCCTGGCGGACGACGATACCTTCGTCAGGCTCAGCGCACTCAAAGGCCTGCTCAGCAATGTCCGCGTCTCCAGGGAAAAGCTCCTGCCCGTGATCATCCTGTCCCTTAGCGATAAGGCTCCGGACATGCGGATCGAGGCTGTGAAAGGCATCAGAAAAAGACCCGACCTCTACTCGTCCAGCGAGATCGACTCGCAGCTGGCGGACAGGTTCTCGGATCCTGACCGGAACGTCAGGATGGAGGTCATCCGGCTGGTCACGGAGACCCCCGGGCTCCTGGGATCGGAGATCATCAGGAAGAGAATGCCCGACATACTCCTTGACCGGATGTCCACCGGTCATGCCATCTCCGAAGAACTCAACATGGCCAGGAAGATACAGCTGGACCTGCTTCCGGACCATCCGCCCACCCCTGAGAGGTGTGACATAGAGATATTCTACAGACCCGCCAGGGAGGTCGGAGGTGATTACTTCGATTTTTTCCATCTTCCCGACCACAATCTCGGGGTCGCCATCGCGGACGTAGCCGGGAAGGGGATCCCGGCGGCCCTTACCATGGCCGGCCTGAAGGGCAACCTGGAGGCGTACGTTAAGAGCATCTACTCCATAAGTGAGATAATGCAGAAGGTGAACGAATCCTCGATCCTCGGTGAGGGCGATCCTATAATGACAGGGCTTTTCTACGGCGTACTGGAAACCGACTCCGGCAAATTCACCTATGTCAACGCCGGCCATAACCCGCCACTTCTCCTGAAGCGGGACGGCGCCGTCAGGTGGCTGGACCGGGGCGGGCTGATACTGGGACTCTCGAGCAAGGTCATCTACGAGCACGAGTCCCTGGAGCTGGAATCCGGCGATGTCCTGGTTCTCTATACCGACGGACTCACCGAAGCAATGGACCACACGGGCAGGGAGTTCGGGACCGAGAGACTGAAGACCGTGGTGTCGGAGAACAGGGACCTCTCGGCCCATCAGATATCCAGCGGCATACTCGAAGCCGTGAACTTGCATTCCGGAGACTCGCCCCAGAGCGACGACCAGACCCTGGTGGTGCTGAAGTACAGATGAGCGTCACGATTTACCTTCTCTCGGATTTCGGAACATTGGATACATACGTCGCCCAGATGAAGGGCGTTCTCATTTCGGCCTCCCCGCCCGATGCCCGGCTGGTGGACCTGACCCACCAGGTCGGTCGCGGCAGGGTGGCGGAGGGAGCTTTCCATCTCTGGGCATCCAGGGTGACCATTGCCGCGGGTTCAGTTGTCCTTGCCGTAGTGGACCCCGGAGTCGGCACAGAAAGAAGGAGCGTCATCGTACGTTCCGGAACCGTTCATTTCCTGGGTCCTGACAACGGGCTTCTCGGCCTGCTGTCCCCGGAGGGAGCATGGGAACTGCCTGAGCCTCCCCCTGGTTCAAGCCCGACCTTCCAGGGAAGGGACCTCTTCGCCCCGTGCGCCGGGAGGGTGGCGACGGATCCAGGATGGGTGGACTTTCTCGAAGAAGTCGATCCCGAATCCCTGGTGAAATGCCCCATCAGGCCGCCCTCCATGCCTGGCGGAAACCTGGAGGCTTCAGTAGCGTGCGTTGACCGGTTCGGCAATGTTCTGTTATGGATGGACCCGGTGGAGTACATGAGGTTCCTTCCCGGATCGGTTCTGCTTCCATGCGGAAGGACGGAGGAACTCCATCCTGCTGATACTTACGGAGACAATACCGGACTGCTCTACCTTACGGGGAGCCAGGGATGCATGGAGCTTGCGCTGAGCGGAGGCAGTGCCGGTGAGACTCTGGGACTCGTGCCCGGCGACAGGGTCCTTCTGCGAAAGAGGGAGAAATGAAGTATGTAAGTCTGCTCCTTCACATCTACCAGCCTCCCACCCAGGACATTTCCCTGGTGAGGACCATAGACAGGCAGTGCTACACTCCACTGTCCAGGCTTCTGGCGGACAGCGGTTCGAGGATTGGTCTGAACATCAACTTCTCGCTTACCGAGCAGCTGGAGAGGCTGGGTTCGCCTGCCCTGGAAACACTGGCGAAGACGGAGGAAGTCGAGTTCACCGATTCGGGTGCCTACCATCCCATCTTCCCCCTAATCGAGAGGGACGACGTCGTCAGGCAGCTCCTGATCAACAGGGAGGGCAACCGCAGGCTTCTGGGGCCTGCCTATTCCCCCACCGGTGTTTTTCCGCCCGAGATGGCCTACTCTCCGGACCTTCCAGGCATATTCAGGGAGACCGGGTATCGGTGGACGGTCACGGACGATGTCCCATGGTCCGCCTCAGGTATGAAGGTGCCATTCGACAGGATACCGGCTGTGGACGGCGTGGCGGTGCTTCTTCGAAGCAATTTCTGGAGCAACAGGATCTCCTTCCATGGCGAGGACGGTGCCGTTACGGCCAGGGAGGTAATCTCAGGTATCGAGAGGTGGGCGGGGAAGGGGGATGCCTACATCCTCATCGCCATGGACGGCGAGACCTTCGGGCATCACAGGGAGGGAACCATAGAGAGGTTCCTCGCACCTTTTCTGGCCACGGTCAAAGAAAGTCCCGAGGCTGAACTGGTGGCCCCCGGAGACCTTCTGGAGATCTTCCCGCCCATGGCGGCCGATGTGCCGCCGGGAAGCTGGTCCACAACTCCCCAGGACGTTTCAGCCGGGATCCCGTGGCCGCTCTGGGACTATCCCGGCAACACAATTCACGCTCACCAGTGGAAATTCCTCAGGGAAGTAAGGGCCGCTGCGAGTCTCTGCAAATCGGAGAGGGTTGCCAAACAGGCGGATAAGATGTTATACTCGTGCCCGTTTTGGTGGGCATCCGAAGGAAGGCTTGACGCCGTTCAGGTGCGACGAGGCCTGCTCGCCATAATAGATACAGCACAGGCGATATACGCCGAGACCGGTGACCGCGTGTTGATGGACAAAGCACTGACATCCGCATTTACAGTACCGGTGGTAACCGGAGAGGATAGAGGAAATGCCCAAGAAGAAGGATAGGACTTTCGCGGCGAAGCTGGCCCACGAGGTCAGGACGCTTCACAAGTTCGATTGCCCTGTTTGCGGCAAGGAGAAGGTAGCTGTGGTTCTCTACGCCGCCAGATACGACGATGAGGGTCACTGGAGGCCCCAGCGACGCAGGGTCAAGGTGTGTGACTGCAACAGAAAAGAAATCTACGGATAGACAGGCTCCATATGGGAACAGCGGGGGCTCTTTTCCTCACCGCCGGCTACGGCAGGAGGGACGAGCCCCTTTCCCTTATCCGCCCGAAGTGCCTTCTTCCATGGAGTGATACCACCGTACTGGGAAGGCTCGCCGGACAGACAGCCCCGCAGAATCCGGATAAGATAAGAATAAACGCTTCAAGGTGTCCCGATGAAATACTTGGGGAGTTATATGAAGTATGGCCGAAGGAGCGATGTCGGTTATATTTCGAGGAAAGACCCCTGGGCACTTCGGCCACCCTGGCCCGCCTCAGTTCTGTCCTGGCTTCGGGAAGCTGGATCGTGGCCAACACCGATATGGTGTTGCCGGAGCTGGACCTGGGTGCCATGATGAGACGTCATGAGGAGACCGGGGCCGCCTGGACTGTCCTTACAGGGGGTTTCCCCCCTGGAGGGAGTTATACACCCCTGAGGGTGGACTCCGAAGGAAGATTCGGCGGCGGAGGCGATATTGAAACCCATTACTGGGGGATCAGTATAATGGAGCCTTCGATCTCCACTCTGGCGGGGAAGTTGCAGGCCTGCGGAGGCCTGTTCACGGAACTGGCGCCACTGGCACGTGAGAGGTGCGGGGAGCTGCTGACATTTCATCAGGAGGGACAATGGCTTGACATGGGCCGGCTTGAAGGTCTCCGGGAGAACATACTGAGAGGCGGCAGCTTCATTCATCCTACCGCCTGTGTTTCCAGCGACGCCGTCCTGGAAGGGTCATGGCACATTGGCAGGGGCTGCATGATCGGTGGCGGAACGGAACTCCGTGACAGTGTTATGCTGGAGGGCTCCACACTTGAGAGCGGCAGGCTGGAAGGGGTTCTGCTTCCCTGGTTCTGCAGCAGCATCGACGGGGAGTGGACATGAAGACCATGACGCCGGAGCTGGCCGCCTGGCTCAGGAACCGTACCGACGACAGTGTCACGGTGAAGAAGCTGCACGGCGACGTATCGGGAAGGCTCTTCTGGAGAGTCTTCTCGGGTGACGGGACCCTCATTCTCATGGACAGCGGCAAGATTCCCGTCTGGCCTTGGATAGACATCCACGAGCTCCTCACCGCCAACGGTTTCAGGGTGCCTTCGATAATGGAGATCGATACCAGGAGGGGCTGGGTCCTTCATGAGGACCTGGGCAACTGCAGGCTGCTGGATGTGGACGACATGCTGTACATGAAGCTGCTGGACGAGGCGGTGGACATAATCGTGGCCCTGCAGAGGAGATTGGACAGCAGGATCTGCGCCGATTCCATAGCGGGAAGGAGGAGTTTCACCGCGGCCTTCTTCATGGCTGAGCTGGAGAACACTCTGGAAACTCTCTTCTTCAGGCTTCTGAAGGTTCCCATGGATGACCTGCTGGAGCTTCAGAAGGATATGCGCCGTCTCTGCGAGAGCATCGACAGTTCCTCTGTCTTCGTCCATCGGGATTTCCACAGCTCGAACCTGATGGTGGTAGAAGACAGGCTGGTCATGGTGGACTGGCAGGACGCAAGGTTCGGACCTCCCGCCTACGACGTCGTGAGCCTGCTTCGGGACAGCTACCGTGATCCGGGCCAGGTATGGGAGGACAAGGCCAAGAAATTCCTCATATCCAAGGGCAACATGAACATGTTCCAGATCGCGAGAACGGCATGCCAGAGGAGCCTGAAGGCCATCGGCACCTTCGGTTTCCATTACAGGAAGACCGGTGACACCAGTTACCTTGGCTTCATACCGAGGACCTTCAGATACCTGGCCGACTATGCCAGGATCTGCCCCCAGCTGGACGACCTGGTGCGCAGGACCTACAGGCTGCTTGACAGCCACCACGGCGAGATCGACCTGAGGGACTTCAGGTCCGCCAACATTCCAGGAGTGCGGGGTAGATGAGTTGGGAAGCGGAAAGACAAAGAAGAGGATACTGACGGGGGACCGGCCCACCGGGCCGCTTCACCTTGGCCATTACGTGGGCTCCCTTCAGAACAGGGTCAGGCTTCAGCACCAGTACGACACCTTCATCATCGTGGCTGATGTCCAGACACTCTCCACCAATTTCGATCACCCGGAGAACCTGCCGGTGAACGTGAGGCAGGTGACTCTGGACAACCTTTCCGTCGGCCTGGACCCTGATTCAGCGAAGATATTCGTCCAGAGCATGGTTCCGCAGATCGCGGAACTCACCGTTTTCTTCTCGATGTTCATCACCGTGAACCGGCTCAAGCACAACCCCACCATAAAGACCGAGGCCGGGCAGTACGGCTTCGAGGACAACATGACCTACGGATTTCTGGGTTACCCGGTGAGCCAGGCGGCGGACATTCTCTTCTGCAGGGCGGACCTGGTGCCCGTAGGAGAGGACCAGCTGCCTGTAGTAGAGGTTTCCAGGTTCACGGCCAGGCGTTTCAACGAACTGTACGCACCGGTCTTTCCGGAGCCGCAGAGCCTCAGCGGAGACACCGCCAGACTGGTGGGTCTCGACGGCCAGGCCAAGATGTCGAAGTCTATCGGCAACTGCATTTACCTCAGCGACAGCCCGGAGGACATCCGGACCAAGGTCATGTCGGCGGTTACCGATCCTGCAAGGATACACAGGGATGACCCGGGGCATCCTGAGATCTGCACGATCTTCTCCTACCAGCAGGCCTTCAACCGTGATGAATCCCCTGACATAGAGGAGCGGTGCAGGGCGGGGGCCATAGGCTGCGTCGCCTGCAAGAAGAGAATGGTTCTGGTCATAGAGGATCTCCTGGGACCCATCCGTGAGAGAAGGGCGCAGTTCGAAAAACCCGGGGTCGTTGACGAGATACTGATGGCCGGCACCGGGGAGGCCCGGAATGAGGGTGCGAGGACCATGGAGATGGTCCGCACGGCCATGCACATCGACTACTTCCCGCCGGAGGGGGAATGATGCAGCTGTACAACAGCCTCACCCGCAGCAAGGAGGAGTTCATACCCGTGAACCCTCCCCATGTGGGAGTTTACATCTGCGGTCCCACCGTCTACTCGCACAGTCACCTGGGCCACGGCAAAACATATGTCTCCTTCGATGTCCTGGTCCGCTACCTGAGGCACCTGGGATACGACGTCAGGTACATTCAGAACATCACCGACGTCGGACATCTCACCGACGACGCAGACGCGGGGGAGGACAAGATAGAGAGGCAGGCAAGGCTGGAGAAGCTGGAGCCGATGCAGATAGCCGAGAAGTACACAAGGTCCTACTTCGAGGACATGGACGCCCTGGGTGTCCTCAGGCCCGATGTCTCCCCAAGAGCCTCGGGACATATACCCGAGCAGATAGAACTGGTGAAGACCCTCGTCGAAAAGGGCCACGCCTATGAAGTGGACGGCTTCGTCTACTTCTCCGTAGCCAGTTTCCCTGAATACGGCAAGCTTTCCGGAAGAAAGGTGAATGAACTGATCGCCGGAGCCCGGGTCGCAGTTGACGAAGGCAAGAGGGACCCCAGGGACTTCGCCCTCTGGAAGAAGGCGGGCCAGGACCACATACTGAAGTGGAACTCCCCCTGGGGATGGGGTTATCCCGGATGGCACGTGGAGTGTTCTGCCATGTCCATGAGATACATCGGTGAAACCCTGGACATCCACGGCGGCGGCCTGGAGAACATCTTCCCCCATCACGAGTCCGAGATCGCCCAGAGCGAGGGTGCCACCGGGCATCAGTTCGCGCGCTTCTGGCTTCACAACAACATGCTGACGGTGGACGGACAGAAGATGGGCAAGAGCCTGGGCAACTGGAAACTGCTCAAGGAAGTATTCCAGGAGTTCCATCCGATGGTGGTGAGGCTCTACATCCTCAGGAGCCATTACCGGAGCCAGCTGGACTTCACCGACGAGGGACTCGAGTCCGCGAGGAGCGGCTTCCGGAGACTTGCGGCATTCAGGGCAAGGCTCGGGGCGGGGGAGGGGGGAGAGGGCGAACCCTCCCGGGGCACGGCCCGGCTCATCGAGGATACCAGGAGAGTCTTCTTCGAGTCCATGGACGATGACCTGAACACCCCCGGTGCCCTGGCCGCCCTCTTTGAGATGGTGAGGGCGGGCAACGCCATGCTCGACGATGATGACACACATGCGGATAGGGCTGCGATGGCGGAGGTGATGGATCTTCTGGCAGGTGAGATACTCGGTCTCGACCTGTCAGGGTACTCGACCTCCTCAGAGACTGCAGGCGGGCTGTGCGAGATACTGGCTGAGACCAGGGGCGTTCTCAGGGAGAACAGGCTCTTCGATGCAGCCGACCGGATGCGCGACCGTCTGGAGGAGATAGGCTACACCGCCAGGGACCTCCCCGGGGGAAAGAGCGAGATAACCAGAAGATAGTAACCCCGGATCCCGGTCCCTTGCGTTATCCGATACGATATATTCTTGTTTGTCCATGACAATACCTTTATGCCTCGGATTCCTGCTTGTCACGGCAGCGTCTCTCACCGGATGGGGTGCACTGGCCGTTCCCGGCATCCGCCGGTGGCCCGAGAGGTTCGGCGCCGGGACCCTGGTCATGTTCTTTCTCCTGGCCGCAGCCGGCTGGTCGGGAATCATGGTACCGGCGGTACTCTGGGTGCTGCTGGCAGCTGGTCTTCTCCTGTGGGTACGTCCTGGCAGGTTCTGCGTTCCCCGCGGCCTGGGTCTTGTCTCTCTGTGCGGGCTTCTCGTCCTTCCACTGGTGATGCTGCCGCCTGCTTCCCGCGATGCCATGATCCATCATCTCTACCAGGCCAGGCTCTGGCTCGACGCAGGAAGGATAGTGAGACCGGAATGGTCCGGTTTCTTCAGCTACCCATACCTTACGGAGACCCTCTATTCACTGGCCGGGGGCACCTTCGGATTCAGGATATCAAGAGCCGTAAGCCTTCTGGGATTCATGGCCGCCTGTTCGGTACCCGCTGCATGGTTCCTCGGAAAGGGAAGAAGGAAGGAAGCCATTCTCTCCCTGCTGGTGCTGATCAGTATCCCCGAACTCGTCAGGAATGCTTCCTGGAGCTATTCCGATTCATTCCTCGTTTTCTTCGCGCTGCTGGCCTACTCCGAAATCCTGAAGGACGATGGCAGTCCGTTGATGGCCGTGATCTGGGGAGCAGCCGCTGCATGCTGCAAGTACAACGGCATTCTTGTGCTGGTCTCGGTCTTCGTCCTTCTGCCCGTGCATTTCAGGAGGCTGCCGTGGAAGGCTCTGGCTGTATCCCTGGGGGCGGCCCTGTTCATATCGTCATGGTGGGCGATGCCCAACCTGCTGCAGTGGGGAAATCCCGTCTATCCACTGCTTCGGGGTCTGCTGGGACCGGAAAACCAGGTCAGCCACAGGGCGGCGGGTTATTTCGCCACCGCTCCATTCAGCACATCGCTTCACGGGGTCGTGGATTACCTTCTTCTCCCCGTCAGGATGTCGGTTCACGGCCAGTGGGACAATCCTGTCTTCTTCGACGGGGCCAGCGGTCCCCTGCTCCTGGGGGGGGTCATAATAGCCCTGCCGGTGCTCAGGGGGAAGCGGAGGAAGTTCCTGCTGCCAATGTTATATCTGCTCCTTACTCTGTTATTCAAGGGGGAGGGAATCAGGACCAGGTACATGCTCCCCGGGTTCGCCATGCTGTCCATTCCGGTGTCGGAAGCTCTGGGCATTCTCCTTTACAGCAGGGGACGGATGGTCCGCTACGCCACCGTGGCACTCCTGGCAGGCTGCGTTTTCTGGTCGGGAAGCAGGATAGTGGAGCTCTATTCGGAGGAAAGGCCCTGGGAACTGCCATCCGATGACGAGTACCTTTCCCGGAAGCTTCCGGAGTACGATTTCTTCATTCATTGCGGGGAATACGTCTCCCACGGCGACACCACCCTGGCCCTGAACATCGGCAGAGTGTTCTATTACCCCGGATATGCCGTATTTGATGAGAACAGCGCTCCTCTGGGTCTGTTGGGGATGTTCTGGAGCGGAAACGGATCGGAAGAGGTTGCCGATTCGCTCAGAAGGCTGGGAGTCACACACGTGGCGGCCGACATGTTCCTTACGTCGATCAACCTGCCTGCGGTTCTGGAACCTGCAGAACTTGGACAGTGGAATGAATTCATCTCTCTCAGGCTGGTGCCCCTCCTGACGGAGGGCAATTACGCTCTGTTTCGCCTGGAATAGACCCCCGGTTTCAGGGGCATATATTAAAGTGATTTGTGAAGACCGGCCATGTGATTCTGCGGGAATCCCTTCCCTGTTCTGACAGGGTTCCGGGCTCAATCCTCCAGTGAATCGAGTATCCTGTTGAGGAGCACCTTCTCGTCGGTGATGTTGTCTATGTCTATTGGAAGTGTTGAAAGGGCATCTATATACGCCCTGATGATGGTGGCCTTTGTGATCCGCTGAGATCGATTGTTCCTGTCCCTGCTCTGGGTTATCGTCCTTGCTATCCTGGTGAGCAGTTCCTCCTGGTCGGGCCGTACCGGTACCGTCAGCCTGACAGTGGGCTCCTCATCCGTCTGGATGTCCGATATCCTTGAAATGAGCCGTGATGATTTCTTGGCTTCAGTTTCCATTTCAACCTCCGGGAAGGAAAGATATAGGGTTTGACATTGCGAGTCAAGTGAAGTATGAAATTCCATAGTTATGAAGTTAGGGTATTGACGCAGGGTCAAAAACCTTGTAAAGTTCGAATAAGTTAGAAGAAGATGGAAGTTTCGGAGGATTGCGCAGATGGGTAACACTAAAGTAAATTATCATTGTTGTATAGGTAATATCCCCGGAAGGGTGATGAATTATTCAATGAGGTCGAAGGGCTACCTGAAGAAAGGATGATAATGTTCATCTTAGGAAGATCAGGCGGGGGATCTGTTGGCCTTGATATCGGCAGCCATTCAATCAAAGCAATTCAGTTGACGGGATCCAGCAAAGCGCTCACCCTTTCCAGCTATGCGATACAGGAGCTGTCTCCTGGGACCATAGTCGATGGCGAGGTCGTCAACCGGGAGCATCTGATTGATACGGTGCACGATGTCATCCGACAGGCGGGCATCAAAACCAGCATGAAGAACATCCACAGTGCTGTGTCCGGAAGAAGCGTCATCGTTCGGAGGATCCCCATGGAGAAGATGTCGGAGCAGGATGCCCGGCAGGCGATCCAGTGGGAAGCCGAACAGCATATTCCGTTCAGGATCGACGAGGTCAGTCTGGACTTCAAGATCATCAACCCCGAGATATCACCGGGGCAGATGGAAGTGCTCCTTGTGGCTGCGAAGAAGGAAGTCGTCGACCTCCATCGGGGCATACTGCAGGGCGCCGGGCTGAAACCCTCGACCGTGGAGCTGGAGCAGTTCTCTCTTCAGCGTGTCTACCAGCACGCCTACAAGCCGGTGGCGGACGAGTGCGCCACCATTCTGAACATCGGGGCCGAGGTCACCAACATGGTGGTGGTCAAGAACGGTCTTCCCAGCTTCAACCGTGATCTTTCCATTGGAGGCTCCCGTTTCATCGAGGCCCTCCAGAGGTCGCTGGGCCTGGAGTACGACGTCGCCCTGGGAGTGCTCAAGGGCAATGTTCCTGAGGGCATCTCCTCCGATGAGGTCCACACAGCCATCGGCAAGGTCATAGAGGAGCTCTCCACAAGCATAAGAAGATCCTTCATCACATATCAGGCATCCGGCGAGAACGCCCGCATAGATAAGATGTTCATTAGCGGCGGATGCGCCCTCATGCCGGGGCTGGCCTCCATTCTCAGCGAGCAGCACGGACTGCCGGTGGAGCATCTGCAGCCCTTCAGGAACATCACGATACCTGAGGATGTGATAAGCGACAGCGAGGTGGACTCACTGGGAGCAGTCCTCGCCGTCTGCACCGGTCTGGCCCTCAGGGGCTACGAACCCTGTTTGGTGGACATCAACATACTGGAGGAGCCAGAGGGCAAGAAGAAGAAGGCAGCGGGAGTACCCTCCGAGAAAAAACCCGCAGCTCTTCTGACCGTGCTGGCCATAGTTCCTTTCATAGCGCTGATAGCCGGGGGTGTCATTGCCTACATGGACTATCAGAGCCTGAAGGACAGGGAAGTGGAGCTGAACCAGGAGATAGAGCAGGTTCAGGAGCAGATATCTCAGCTTGGCATTCAGCTCGACCAGCAGGCCGAGGCGGAGAGGCTCGCCTCAGCGGTGGACAGAAAGAGACAGCAGATAGTCGATCTCTCCCTGAGCCAGAAGTACACTGTCTACGTTATCGAATACCTCTGCAGAGCCATCTATCCTGAGGTGATCACTCCGGGTACCCGGATCGACAAGGGTCTGTACCTGACAAGCCTCATGGTCACACCCCAGCAGGTCAACATAGCCGGGGTCGCCAAGACCTGGGGAGACATCATCGAGTTCCAGCAGGAGGTCGTGGAGATAATGCCCGACGGCAGAACACCTCTGTTCACTCTGGATGACTACGGGCAGACATACGCTCTTGCTTCCGACCAGAACAGGACCGGAAGCAGGCGGTACAATTTCGAGATGGTGATCGGAGTCAATCCCAATGCCCTGACGCCTCTTGTCGGTGAGTTCGCCGGCGAGTCCAGGGAGCTTACGGGATCAACGGAAGAACCTAACGGAACCGACAGTATTCCTGATGAGACAGGGGAGGAATCATGAAAAGTTACATAGTCTTGGCAGCCGTTCTGCTCGCCGTCCTTGCAGCCGGGTGCAACCCGGTGGGAATGGATGAGACCAGGTGCTACGTGAGAGGCAGGATATACACCGACCCGGGCCGGACCACGGGCATGGAGAACGTCGGAGTATTCACCCTGGGAACTCAGGAAACCTATACCGCTATCACCAACGCCAACGGCGACTTCTTCATAGAGATACAGTTCTACCCGGAGCAGGTAACGGAGCAGGGGGAGTACGGGATCACCGGTTCCGTCACCTTCGGTCTGCAGGCGACCTTCGGACAGGTTTTCTACCCGTACGGAATCGATAATGAGTTCACGTTCACGGTTTTCGGCGGTGATACGCTCACGATGTACGATATCGACTATACCATGTTCAAGCCGGTGAGCTGAGCCCGATGGGATACACTAAAAGAAACGAATCTATGAAGAAGCAGGGGGTTAGGATATGAATGCCTATCTAAGAGACCCCAGGTTCTATGTGATGATAGTCGGTATCATCCTTGTTGCAGCACTGATATATCTGTATCCCAGGGAGATCTCCGGAGATATCAACCAGAGGATCGAACGGGCCGAGCAGAACCTGGAGATGAAGCAGGCCGAGCTTGCCTCTCTCCAGTCGGGTACCGCTTCCGACATGGCGATAATCGAGCAGGAGATAAACCGCTTGAACCAGCAGCTGACAGAGCTGGACAGATACCTTCCCAGGAGCTACGACCAGGAAGAGGTGCTGAGCATGCTGACGGAGAATGCTGAGAACAGCGGGCTTCAGATCTACGAACTTACTCCGCTGCCTCCCAGCACCCAGGGTGACTACCTGGTCTACGCCTGGCAGATGCATCTCACCGGACGCTTTCACAGGCTTGGAGTTTTTCTTGACCAGCTGACACAGCAGATGATGATAACAGCTGTGACGGACCTTACGGTGATACAGAGGAAGGCTTCCGACGGAAGCTATGACAATATGGAGGCTAATTTCACAGTATCAGCCTTCGTGCAGCCATAGGGGGGAGGATAAAGAAATGAACCTGAAAAGAACCATAACTTTCACAGCCCTCCTTACTGCTGCTGTGATGTTCCTGCTTTCCGGCTGCGGCGGAAGCGGCGATCAGGAATCGGCAGCGAATGTTCACGCCGGTTCCATTACCGTTGTTTCCGATCCCGATGTGCACGGCTGGATGGAAATGGCGCTGTCCCAGGCTCCCCCAGTCATGGCGGAAACCGGGGAGACTACTGCATGGCTTCTCTTCGAGGGCGGCAACCTGCTTCGGTTCAGCACTCAGAGCGGGAGATGGCAATCCTACACCCTCGACGGTCTTGGCACTGTTCTGGATTTCCAGCTCTGCGGCGAATCTCCGGTACTGCTGACTGAGAGTGATATCCACATCTTCGATGAGGAGAAGGCGGAGACAGTCTCAGAGGCTCTTCCCGAAGGCTTCAGTCCTATGGGACTCGCCATCAGCGGTGATGACCTTGCCATCCTTGACACCCGCGGCAGGATAGCCGTGATGGAAGAGGAGGGGCTAACGGTCTACACGCCATCCCAGGATGTGGTACCCTCGGGAGAGCTTCAGAAGATAGGTCCCGACTGGATCTATCTGCAGGATGGCGGGGGTCTGGTCCTCTTCGATCCTGCGGTAGCCCTGTGGCAGTTCGAGGACTCACCCGCCGGAGAGATATTGACATCCTCGAGCAATATCCTCTTCATAGGCAGGAACGACAGCATCCTCGTCAGGACATCTCCGGGTGAATGGCAGTTCCATGCCGAAGGACAGCTCTACGATGGAGGCCTGGTCCTCTCGGACAGGGGCATCTCATCGGTAATGTCGCCGGGTGAGCTGATCGCCGATCCTCCGGCCTTCTCACCTTCGGCTCTTCTTGCCATGGAGAGTTTCCAGGAGCCGATCTGGGCGGTGGACGATCTGGGAATGACGGTATACTCCGGACTGGGCATGGTGGAGACCAGCCTGCCCTACTACGAGTCCCAGCGGGTCTCCTGCTCCATGGCCGGCCAGAGCGCGGGCGGGATGCAGGGAAGCACAGGTTCCGTAAGTGACTTGATACAGTCCGGCGGCGGTACTTTCAGGATCTACGAGTCGGTTTCCATCAGACCCGATCCGTTCACCGAGTTCTCAACCGAGACAAGGGACGCCAGGAGGGACCTGGAGACCATTTCGGTGGAAGAATTCAGGCTTGTGGGGATTACCCTCGATCCTGTGGGCGGAGACCAGGCCATGGTTGAAGATGGCATCGGAGTGCCCTACGTTCTCTACGAGGGCACTGTACTGGCCAACAACTCCCATGTTGCGGAGATCACAAGTAACGAAGTAATAGTAATCCAGGATGTTATTGTTGATTATAGCGCTAGGGGCGGAGGGGAAACCACGATCCCGACGATTTACTCTCTGCGCCTACATGAAGAAGGTGGTCTGTGATGCGTCTGTTAACCGTATGTAGTCTCCTGCTGCTGCTTGCCTTGCCTGCGGCGGCGTACAGGGTCACCAATATTTCCGTTGCACCCAGCGGGGATATGACCCAGGTTACCATAACCGCTGACGGTGATATCTCCTACGAGCGGTTCCTGCTCACCGATCCCATGCGGATAGTACTGGATATAGGCAATGCGGTGCATGCCTTACCGGCGATGGACTTCTCCGTCGCCAGAGGCGGGGTTCTTTCGGTGAGGACAAGCCAGTACAAGGCACCGCCTGACGGCATCGTCAGGATAATAATCGACGTGAACGGTGAACTGATAAACTACAACGCCACCCTCGACGGCAATCAGCTTGTTCTGGAGATGCAGACCGACCCCAGCGGAGTTCCCTTTGCCGAATGGTCCGCATCATCCGCATCGGTGCAGTCCATGACCTCCGGCGGAAGTGTAGCTCCTCTTTCCGCATCCGGCAGCAGTCTCTCCGGTCAGTCGCTGGTATCTTCCTCCCGGGGGATAAGAGTCAGCGAGAGCGGCCGCCAGGTGGAGGACGGGTTCCCTGTTGAGTGGGCCGGGAGCGGTGGAAGGCAGATCACTATAGATGTGGTCGACGCCAGCATCCAGACGGTCATGAGGGCCATCTCCGACGTCAGCGGTATTAACATCATCCTCCCGGAGGACTACACAGCCACCGTGACCGCAAGGCTTCAGAACGTGGGCTGGAGGGATGCCCTCACGGCCATCCTAAACTCACAGGGCCTTGTGGCCAGCATGCAGGGCAATGTCCTCAGGGTCATGCCAAGGGACGATTTCTACGATGAGATCAACCAGATGGCAACCACGAGGGCTGACAGAGAGAATCTCCAGGAACTCCAGACGGAGATATTCGTCATCAGGTACGCTACTGCCAACAGCATGAGCAACGCCCTGGAGACGGCACTCTCCGAAAGGGGACAGATATCCGTCGATGACAGGACCAACTCCCTCATAATAACCGACATACCCTACAAGCTGGAAGAAGTGGGGAGGATGCTTCCCATTCTCGACAGCCCTACAGCGCAGGTGATGATAGAGGCGAAGCTCGTGGAGATCGATGCCAGCTACGCCCATGAACTGGGTATCGACTGGTCCCTGGGCAACCTCAACAGGGCCAACACCCTCACCAGGGGCGGCATAAGCAGCAGCGGTCTGGCCGTGGGTGACCAGACAGGCACTATCTCCTTCAGCACCGTAACCGGCATGCTGGATATCAACGCAGCGCTGACCATGCTCGAGTCCCAGGACCACGCTCACATACTGTCCGAACCTAGGATAGCCATCATCGACAACATGACGGGTACAGTGATATCCGGTAAGGAGATACCTCTAACCCTGCTGGACCAGAGCGGGAATACTTACATTCAGCTCTACCAGGTCGGCGTGGAACTCACCGTTACACCCCACATCAACGCGGACAACAACGTCACCCTCGAGCTTCAGCCGGTTGTGAGCGACCTTTCGGGCGAGGCCACATCGGCACAGCAGCCCATCATCCTCACTCAGAGTGCCAACACCACCCTGATGATCGATGATGGTTCCACCGCCGTCATTGGCGGCATAATGAGGTCCAAGCAGACTACGGTGCGGAGTTCGATCCCGATACTCGGCGCCATTCCTCTTCTTGGAGACCTGCTGTTCTCCTACAACTCCGAAAGGGAAGAGAGCACGGAACTTGTAATATTCGTGACGCCTCATATCATCAGGCCCTACTAAACTACAGGCCAGAGTGATCAGAATAGGGCGGGGAAAGTGGAAAGGACACCTTCTCCGCCCTTCTTCCAGTCTGTGCCGGCCAACATCCTCCCTGGTCAGGGGAGCATTCCTCGATATTGTCGGAAGGAGCAGGGTGGCCTCAGCCGATGTGTGGGACCTTTGCGCGGGGACAGGTGCAGTGGGCCTCGAGGCGCTCAGCTGGGGGGCCTCGCATTGCGTTTTCGTGGACAGGAACCCCGGGAGTACGGCCCTCATCAGGAGTTTCCTGCGTGAGCACGGCGCCGGGGACTCCGCTGCAGTTATCACAGGGGATATCAGGAAGTATATTACTCCACGGATCGCGAAGCCCGATCTGGTCTTCGTTGATCCGCCTTACGGCATGGAAGACCTGTACAGATGGATAGAGGGCCTGCAATGGCACATGATCCTCAAACCTGGAGGAGCCGTGTTCGTGGAGTACGGAAGCGAGCCGGTGCTGGAGACGGGCTGGGAACTGCGAAGATACGGTGACAGTTATCTGAAGTATCTTTTCACGGATGGGTCGGAATGAAGATAGTATATCCCGGGACCTTCGATCCGGTTACCCTTGGCCATATGGACATAATCAGAAGGGCCCGTAACATATTCGCTGACATTGAGGTGGCCGTCGTGGAAAGGTCTTCCAAGGCTCTCTGCTTCTCGATAGAGGACAGGGTCAGGCTCATGAGGGAGTCCCTGACTGAGGTCGGCCTTACCGGCATCCAGGTCACGTCCTTCGACTGCCTCCTCGTTGAATACATGAAAAGCAGGGACTACCATACTTTCATCAGAGGCCTTAGAGCTAACTCCGATTTCGAGTACGAATTCCAGATGCAGCTGATGAACAGGAGACTGGCACCTGACATAACTGGTCTATATCTTATGCCCTCTGAGGACAACATGTACCTCTCTTCGACATTGGTGAAAGAGATAGCGGGGTACGGGGGAGACCTGTCGACCCTGGTCACTGATTGCGTCAGGAAGGCTCTTGAGAGAGCCTTCAACAGAACATGAGATATGTCGGTATAGAAAAGATGGTGGATGACCAATGAGATACTCCAGGACCATCCAGTCCCTTTCGCCCTCCATGACGCTCCAGTTGAGCGCCAGGGCCAAGGAGATGATGCAGGCTGGGCGGGATGTGGTGTCACTTTCCGCGGGGCAGCCTGATTTCCCCACTCCTGCTCCCATAATACAGGCTGCGGTAGAGGCCATAAGGGAAGGCAAGACGGGTTATACTGCAAGTGCCGGGATACCCGAGCTCAGGAAGGCTGTAGCCGAGAGCTATTCCGCAAGAAGGGGTCTTGAATGGACCACGGGGAACGTTGTGGTGAGCTGCGGTGCGAAGCACAGCCTGTCGATTCTCATTGCATCGGCGATAAACCCCGGAGACAGGGTACTTCTTCCCAGGCCCTACTGGGTAAGCTACCCGGAGATGGTCAAGGCATACGGAGGAGTACCCGTATTTCCCGGGGAGGAGGGCATCACACCGCGGTCGATAGAAGCGGCAGCTGGACAGGGTGCCGTCGGCGTTGTGCTCAACTACCCCTCGAATCCCTCTGGCTGCGTGCCGTCAGCAGGCGAGATGCGGGAGATCGCAGATGCCATTGCTGATTCGGGCATGTGGGTGATCTCGGACGACATCTACGAAGACCTGTGCTACAATGATGAGGGGACTCCGCACATACTGGATTTCAGACCTGACCTGAAGGAGAGGACCGCCGTAGTCTCAGGTGTATCCAAGACCTACTCCATGACAGGCTGGCGGATCGGATACTGTCTTTGTACAGGTGAGTGGGCCAGGCTGGCGGGGATGCTCCAGGCTCATTCCACATCCAATCCCTGCTCCATATCCCAATGGGCGGCTCTGGCGGCGGTGGAAGGGAAGGCCGAGAACGAGAGAAGGGACATGCACAGGGCATTCCTTGAGAGAAGGGACCTGATATGTTCTTTACTTTCAGCGGAAGAATACTTACAATTTGATAGACCGGATGGCGCTTTTTATGTTTTCGCGAAGCTGACCGTCGGCGGACCACTTGACAGCACGGCATTTTGCAGTGAACTTCTTGATGAGGAAGGACTGGCCATCATACCTGGTACCGCATTCGGAGCAGAGGGGTATATTAGAATATCCTTTGCCGCATGTGATGACGATATTCGGGAAGGTGTGAAGAGACTCGGGAGATTCCTGCACGGGAGGTACGATACATGATAGTCAGCTGTCCTAAATGTCACTCTAAGTACAACATTCCCGAGAAGAAGATCGGTGACTCCCCTAAGAGGTTCCGTTGCAGGAAATGCTCGGAGATATTCATCATTAACCCTCCCGACGACAGCAGGACCGAGGCCGGCAAGAGCTCTTCCCTTGAGGACAGCAAGGAGGAGAGGGCAGCCAGGTTCGCAAGGGTGCTTGCAAGCGACATGCTCATCTACAACAAGGACATCATCGATGAAGCCAGGAAAACAGGCAACATCCCCGAGGTCATGGGCCAGGAGATACAGAAATCATGGGAACTCTGGAAAAGCCGCTTTCCCGAAGCATTCGCCGCCAGACCGGAGATATTCAGTGACGCCCTGAACCAGTTCCTTGCGGACGGGGAAAAAGTGTTTAGAGCTCAGGATTTCTCCTGAGCTCTAAACCTAAGCTCTTTAGCTTAACTAAATTCACATGCTGCTTAAAGAGCAGTCACATCCAGCAGGATTTCACATAAGGTGTACCCTAAAGATATGCTATTCAGTCCATGATATAGGCACATTCTGAATAGCCGTGTTTTATAGAGCTCAGGATTTCTCCTGAGCTCTAAACCTAAGCTCTTTAGCTTAACTAAATTCACATGCTGCTTAAAGAGCAGTCACATCCAGCAAGATTTCTCATAAGTTATGCCCTAAAGATATGCTGATTCGGGGCAGGCGAAGCCTGCGGAACCGAATCAGCCGTGTTCCCCGGGCACAGGATTTTTCATAGCATATCGCCCGGAACCAAGCTCATTTGGGGCAGGAAATGCTTCCTGCGGATCCAGAGTCTCTTATTCTTCCCAGATCCTGCTTCGCACCAGTCTGAAGATTATATGGCAGAGGATAAGGTGGACATCCTCTATCTGCTGCATGTCCTCGGATGGGACGACGATGGAGCTGTCGGCCACCTTCACCGCCCTGCCCCCGTTGAAACCGGAAAGCAGCACGGATATGGCTCCGGCCTCGTTGGCGACCTTGAAGGCGTTGATAACGTTCGGACTCATTCCGCTGCCTGAGAGCCCTATCACCACGTCATCCTTCTCCACAAGGTTCTTGAGCTGTTCCCCGAAGGTGTTCGTGTAGTCGGTGTCGTTGGCCCATGCGGTTATCATAGGGACGTTGTCCGCCAGGCAGATGGCCTTCAGCCTGGGTTTCCCTGAAGCTGCCGTGCCTTTGGAGAGGTCGCATGCGAAATGGCTTGAAGTGGCGGAACCGCCTCCGTTGCCGAAGATGAATACCCTGTTTCCCTTCTCGTAAGCTCCCAGTATTATCACCGCAAGCTTCTCTATGTTTCGCGAAGGGACCTTGAGGACAAGGGCGCTTATCTGGTCAAGGTAGTTGCTGATCTCTTCCAGCATTTTCCATTTCCTCCGTCAGAATGCATCTTCCCGTTGTGCGGTAGGCGATGCACGGGATTCGCTAATTATTCCCGGTTCAGAAGATGTTCAGGTACTTGTCGTCTTCCACGGTAGCATCCGGCACCGCAGAGCCGGGAAGTACCAGGGTGTTCTTCAGTCTGCACCCGGGTCCGACCATGGCCCCAGACAGTACAACACAATTCTCAAGTTGGCAACCTGTTCCCACCGACGAACCCTCCTCTGCCCAGAAGGTTCCCCTGATGGCTATACCTTCGTAGGACTGATCGTTCTCGATCAACCTTCCCTCAGTCATGCCGGGATCTGGCTGGTAGGGAACGACCTTCCCGGAAAGAATGTCGTGACAGGCAAGGAGGTAAGACCTCACGGTCCCGATGTCCCGGATGTAACCGCCAGTCGTGTCAGCCGCGATCTTCCTGCCCTCATGCAGCATCCGTGGGAACAGGTCATGCCCGAAATCGCAGAACTCGCCATCCTCCAGGTCATTCACGACTGAATCGCGGCACACGTATATCCCGGAGTTTCCCAGGTTGGATTCCGCCACCTCGTCAGGGGGTTTCTCCCTGAAACATGTGACCAGACCCTCAGGATCCGTCAGTACGATGCCCTTCGAGGAAGGTTCACCGGTGGGGGAGAGGGAGATGGTCACCTCCGCTCCGGTCCTTCTGTGAAGTTCCAGCAGGGGTGCCACAGGCTGCCTGGTCAGGTTGTCACCGTAGACCACCAGGAACTGCTCCCCGAGATGGGGCAGGGCCCTTCTGACGCCGCCGGCGGTTCCAAGGGGCTCCCCCTCATGCTGAAAGATGGTTTCCAGAGGCAAATGGGTTTCCTTCAGCCAGGTTCCCAGCATTTCAGCCTTCCAGGAGCCGTTGACGACGGCCATGTCCACTCCCTGTGAAGCCAGGTGGTAAAGCAGGTCCAGCAGAAGCGTGCAGCCGGCTATCCTTACAAGAGGCTTGGGGATAGAATCCGTGATGGGGCTGAGCCTTGTTCCAAAACCGGCACAGAGGACCATGGCATTCATTCTTCGAGGCTCCCGGCCGGTTTTGCGTAGCGGATCAAGCCGCTTCCCAGGTGAACGAGCCTGGTAACGGAGTAGAGCAGCTTCTGAAGGCCCAGCCTGAAGTATATGTAACGCAGGGCCGTCTTCAGTGGATTGCCCGTCCTGATCACCGGTGGCTGCACCTTCCTCCTCACGGCCCCGTAGTTCCCCGATTGCCTGGCCGTTATCACAAATCCCGCCCTGGTGAGGACTTTTTCCAGGGTGCGGGGCCCGAAGAAGTACAGGTGGGCCGGTATTGCGTCGGGCTTTATTGTTCCGGGTCTCATGCCCCTGAGGATCGCTTCGGCCGCTTCCTCCCAGTGGTACAGTTCCCACGGGCACTGCACCACCAGAATGCCGCCCGGGGCCATCAGCCGCTTTATCCTGTCGAGGGTGTCGTAGGGCCTGTGAAGATGTTCCAGCACATCAAGCAGAAGGACGACGTCGAAGGACCTTTCGGGAAGGTCAACGTTCTCGACGGTTCCCGTAAGTACGTTCAGGCCCAGTTTCTCTCGGGCGTACTCCGAGGAGAGTGGACTCACCTCCACTCCGGTCACTTCCCAGCCCCTGCTCCCGAGGTAGTGGAGGAGCAATCCGTAGGCGCATCCCACCTCGAGCAGGCGGGTTCCTCCCGAGTGCCTCCTCAGGTCTTCGTGACGTTTCCGGAATATCCTCATGAATATGTCGCGGTGCTTCTCGAATGTATCGATGTACCCCTTGTATCCTACATCCCCGTCTTCGTAGTAGGACCTGCTGTAAATCTCCTCCACCGCCTGCTCGGCTGGTCTTTCCCTGAGGTAGACCAGTCCGCAATCGGTGCACTTCACCACAGGCCAGCCGTCCTGGACGCTCAGAACTCGATTGGAACCGGATCCACAGACAAGGCAGTCGGTCTTTTCCCTTGGCAGGCTTCTCCAGTCCATCTTCCCCCTTGACACGTCAATCCCCTGTCGGGATTCGACCTGTTCCCGGGATTTCCGGGAACTTAATGGTTGCATGGCTGTTGATAGTGCAGAAGATTGAACATCAATTACCTGCGAACAAGGGGTTGACAATTGTCAAGCCCTTGACAGATTAAGCTTCTGAGCGATAATCGGAATGCAGGCAGGAACCTTCCGCATCAACCCTGGATTATAACATAAGGGTCCGTTCGCAGCACATGAAAGGTGGCAATATTGGCAACAAAACGTACTGAAGGCCGTTCACTTGAATTGTACCTCAGGGAGATCGGTAGCAAGGAGACCCTCTCCTCGGAGGAGGAAGCTGCGCTGGCCAAGCGCATTCGTTCAGGTGAGCAGGAAGCCCTGAACGAACTCACGGAGGCCAACCTAAGGTTCGTGGTCAGCATCGCCAAACAGTACGCGAACCAGGGCGTAGCCCTCGAGGATCTCATAAACGAGGGTAATGTAGGTCTCATCAGGGCAGCCAAGGGTTTCGACGAGAGCAAAGGGTGCAGGTTCATCACCTATGCCGTATGGTGGATCAGACAGGCGATACTGCAGGCCCTTGCCGAGCAGTCCAGGATCGTTAGGCTTCCGCTGAACAGGGTGGGCGAACTGTACAAGATGGGTCGTGCGGCACGGGAGCTGGGTCATTCCCTTGGCAGGAATCCGTCCACCAACGAGATCGCTGATGAACTCGATGTCTCAAGGGGAGATGTGGAAGGCATGATGTCCATTCACAGCACTCATCTGTCCCTTGACAGTCCGGTCTACGAGGGCAGTGACAAGACCTTCCAGGAGATGATCTCAGATGACGAGGACGTTCCGCCTGATGAGGCCGTGGTTCAGACCGCCATGAAGAGGAGCGTTGCCGGCATGCTGGAGATCCTCGATCAGAGGGAGAGGACCATTATACAGCTGTTCTTCGGGATCAACACCGACAGAAGGCATACGCTGGCGGAGATAGGAAGGACCATGGGCATAAGCCGTGAAAGGGTTCGGCAGCTCAAGAACAGGGCGATCTCCAAGCTGAACGACAAGTCCGACAGCAAGAACCTGCTGCTTTATCTGAAATAGGTCAGAATGCCCATTGGTACCATTCAGTGGATTCCACACAGGTCCAGCAAGAACGGCAGGAAGTTCATCCTCACGGTTGGGAAACTGAGGGTATTCATCCTGGCGGCCGCCGTATTCGTCGCCGGTCTGTCCGCCCTCTTTTTCCACATAGGAAGCATGAACTCCAGCAGCATGGTCGACAGATGGAGATCCGACGAGGTTCACATCATCAAGGGGGAACTCTTCCAGCTCTCCGAGAGGCTGGCTGATCTGAGCGGCAAACTGGAGGAGATATCCACCCGCGAGGAACAGGTGCTGGTTGCCGGAGCAGGTCTCAATATGGACTTCTCCAGCCTCATCCCCGAAGAATCATGGACTGTTGAGCCGCCTGGCGACGACATGTTCAGGTACATCGATGATGTCGAGATCGAGCTCCTGCTGATCGAACGTCTGGCGGATGCCGAGCTCATGGCATACGATTCCCTCGCATCCTTCTTCATGGAGAAGGAGGACCTGCTGGCACATATTCCCTCCATCTGGCCGGTGGATGGATACTTCGTCAGCGCTTTCGGACCCAGGATCGATCCCTTCACAGGTGCCGTCAGGATACATAAGGGCATAGACCTGGCCTGCAATGTGGGTACGCCCATCTACGCGCCTGCCGACGGCGAAGTGGTGTTCGTGGGATGGACGGGGGGATGGGGGCTGAACATCGTGGTGAGGCACTCAGACAGAGTGTCCACCCGTTACGCCCATTGCTCCGCCGCCTGCACTGTCGTGGGCCGGGAGGTCAAGAGGGGGGACCTGATAGCCAGGGTGGGATCGACAGGGCGATCGGTGGCTCCACATCTCCATTACGAGGTTCTGATCGATGGAGTACAGGTGGACCCTGAAGACTACATCATCAGGGAGGGATCTGATTCGGCGGTCTTCTGACCTCCGCCTGACGCAAGGTAGCAGCACTTTCCACGAGCTATGATCCAGGGTGGTTTCCCGATAGGAGGAGCGGCCTGAGCACTGAAGTCGATCTCTGGGAGAGTTACGGTCCGCTCTTCTGTTTCGAGGAGAGGGAGATATTCACACCTGACCTTGCCGAACTGGCATTCTACAGAAGCATAAGGAAAGACCACCCGGGCGTCTGTCTCGAGCTGGGCGCGGGAGACGGCAGGCTCACCAGGCATCTGACGGCTGACGGCGTCACAGTGGGGCTGGAACCGGCTGCTGCCATGCTGGGCCAGTGGCCCCGGGACTGCTCCGAAGGTGCGGTACCTGTCAGGGCCGTTGCTCAGCGTCCGCCTTTCAGGAGTGGCTCCATCGATCTGGTCCTGTTCCCGTACAACGGTCTCCACTGCATCCTCGACAGGAAGGAAAGACTCACCGTCCTGGAAGAGGCAGCTGTACTTCTGGGGCCCGGAGGGGTACTGGTGGCCGAGACATGCCCGCAGTTCCATGAAAGGCCGGACGAGGCTGAGAAGGTCAGATACTCCTACAGCAGGGACGGTGAAATCCTCAGACTTCTGGAATCGGTGAGCCATGACAGGACAGGCGGCAGGATCTTCTTCGACATGGTATATACAGGCAGTATTGTTTCCGGTGGAAGGGTCGAGCTGAGGCTTGAGCTCGCCCTGATAACAGCCGGTGAGCTGCTGGAGGACATCAGGTGTTCAGGAATGAACGTATTCTGTATCTGGGGTGACTACGACCTGTCTCCCTGGGACTGCGAAACCTCACCCAGACTTCTGGTAATGGCCGGGAGGAATTTATAATGATCTATTCACTGTTCGCGATGATCGCTGGTCTTCTGATGACAGGTGTTTCCGATATCAGGGAACCCGCGGTGGCCCCGGACGGATCCAGGGTTGCGTTCTGCTTCAGAGGCGACATATGGGAGGCACCCCTTGCCGGAGGGACCATGAGATGCCTGGTCCCCGGCGTGAGCAGCGAGACTTTCCCGAGCTATTCGCCCGACGGCGAATATCTTGCCTTCACAAGCTCCAGGACAGGTGACGGCGACGTGTACGTCATGGATTCCTCCGGAGGGCTCTCAACGCGGCTCACCTTCCATGCCGGCCCTGACCGTGTCCTCTGCTGGAACGCTACCTCCGACAGCGTCTACTTCCAGTCTTCAAGGGAGGGAGGCGATTCCTGGGTCTACTCCGTCCCTGTCACGGGGGGGACTCCCGGGCTGGTGGCGGGGGTGACTACCGAGAACCTCTGCCTTCTCCCTGACGGCATGGCCGTGGAAAGGGGTTTCACCAACTGGTGGCGCAAGCACTACCGTGGTTCGGCCGCCAGGAGGATATGGACCGGCAGCGGGACCGACTGGGAACAGCTCGATGACTCGCGGATGGATACCCAGTGGCCCATGTATTCCCCGGAGACCGGAGAGATCCTCTTCGTGAGGGAGGATCCGCAGGGACATGGCGCAATATGGAGCGTCACTCCCGGCGGTCAGCCTGTCCAGAGGACCTTCATGACCGGAGGGGATGTGACCTTCCCGGGGATCAACGCCGCCGGGACGGTGGTGGCCTTCGAGTACGACGGCCGTCTCTACGGAATGGGAATCCCCGATTATCAGGTCTTCGAGATCAGGCTGACACCCTCAACGGACCTCCCCTTCCCTCTTCAGTACGGAGAGTCCGTTGGCTTCATCACAGACTGCTTCCACATCGATTCCTCCGGGACCCAGATTTCCGTGGTGGGCACCGGCGACATCTTCGCGGGAATTCTGGAAGAGGGGAGCATAGAGGACCTGGTGGAGGTCTACTCGGGAGCATGCAGAGCCAGGGATCCAAGGTGGAGCCCGGACGGAAGGCAACTGGTGTTCACCCTCGAGCACGACGGCCTGATAGAACTCGCCGTGAGCAGGACGGCTCCCGGCGATTCCCTCCTCGCGGACTGCGCATTCCCTGAAGTGGAGATAGTGGGAACGTCCTCCGATGTGGCGTCGGAGCCCAGGTGGGCCCCGGACGGAGAGAGAGTGTCGTACCTCGACCGGGACTGCAGGCTTCATGTGATAAACCTTGGTTCGGGAAGGGACATCACCGTGTGCGACACTCCGGACATCATACACCACTCATGGTCCCCCGACGGCAGGTGGCTTGCTTTCAGCGTCCCCGTGCTGGCACACAGGGAAGAGGTTTTCATAGTCCCCTCCGACGGCGGCGAACCGCGCAACGTGAGCCGGCACCCCAACGATGATTTCCAGCCCTTCTGGCCCTCTGACGGCCGCAGGCTCATCTACGCCAGCAGGACGGACGACGGAGACTACTCCATCAAGCAGGTGTGGTTCTCCAGGGAGACCTGGGACCTTGAGAGCGATGACAGGGAAGAGCTCCTCGATGACCCCGTGTCCCGGGTGGAGATAAACTGGGAGGGGCTCTCCCGCAGGACCGAGACCCTCTGCACCGTGGAAGGATACTACGATTTCTACGGAGCCTCCCCCGACGGCAGGCTGATCGCATTCCCGGGATGGGACGACAAGGGGAGGATGGACCTGTGGACCGTGGACTGGAAGGGCGAGTCCCTCCAGAGGGTCACCTATTCCGGGGAGACCCCCCATGACATTTTCGTCAGCGATGAAGGCGACATTTACTTTATTTCCATAAGCGGTTCCATCAGGCAGGCCACTTCATCCGGGGGAGTCAGCGGCACACTGGGCTGGTACATGCCGGTATGGAGATCCATCCCTGAGATACAGGCCCAGAAGTTCGATGAGGCCTGGAGGCTCCTGAGGGACAATTTCTACGATCCCGACATGCATCATGTGGACTGGGACTCCATCCGTACCCTCTACCGTGACAGGGCGGTGGCCAGCGTTGTCAACGATGATTTCAACGACGTGGTCAGCCGCATGCTGGGAGAGCTTTCGGCTTCCCACCTGGGGATATACGGACCCTGGAGCTGGGACAGCTCACCTGCTTCCGGCGAGATCGGGGTAATCCCGGACCACGGCTGGGACGGCCCCGGGATCCTGGTGGACAGCGTCATACCCTATTCTCCCGCGGACCTTGAGGATTCCAGGCTTCTGCCCGGCGACATCATCCTTTCGGTCCAGAGCATGGATGTGGGACCCGAGGACAACCTGTACAGGGCACTGCTGCAGAGAAGGGGCATGGAGACCAGGCTGGTGGTCAGACGCGGTAGCGGGACCGTGGAGATGGACATCGAACCTGTGTCCACATGGGAGATCTGGAGACTGGTCTACGAGGAATGGATACAGAGGAACAGGAGGATGGTGTCCAGACTCACCGACGACAGGGTCGGCTACCTTCACATCGAGTCGATGAGCAACAGGAGCGTGGATGAGTTCCTGGTGGATCTCTTCGCCGAAGGGATGGACCGGGATGGGATGATAATAGACATAAGGGGCAACGGCGGCGGCAGCACCCATGACGACATCATCCGCCAGCTGGCCCGTCCGATCTATCTGTTCTCAACGGACAGGTACGGTAACATAACCTTCGAGCCCCTGGGAGTATGGCAGAAGCCCATGGTGCTCATAATCAACGAGAGGTGCTATTCAGACGCCGAGATATTCCCCGCCGGATGGAAGCAGCTGGATCTTGGGCCCGTCGTTGGGGAGACCACCTTCGGGGCCGTCATAGGCACATCCGACGTGGAACTGGTGGACGGCACAGGGTTCAGGGTCCCTTCCACCGGATGGTTCACCCTTACCGGCGAGAACCTGGAGAACTACGGCGTGGAGCCTGACATCCGCGTACCCGAGCTGCCGGCGGATGCTTCCCATGGGATAGACAGGCAGCTCGAGGCGGCCGCCATGGTCATCAGGGACCTTCTATGACCGGCGGGTGTTCCGATCGGAACCTGACAAGTATCTTTCCCGGATCTGACTGACCGACAGTGATAAATCACAATCGAAGGGAGCGATGGATGAGAAGGACTGTTGTTACAATGCCGGGAGACGGCATTGGAGGCGCAGTACTTGAGGAGGCCCTCAGAGTCCTCGAAGCCGCGGGTTTCGAGGCTGACTATGTTCACGCCGACATTGGATGGGAGTTCTGGAAGAAGGAGGGCAACCCCCTTCCGGACAGGACGCTGGAGCTGCTGGAGAAGCATAAGATCGCCCTCTTCGGAGCGATCACATCAAAGCCCAAGGACAAGGCCCTTGCCGAGCTGGACCCCTCCCTGAAGGACCGGGGACTGGTCTACTACAGCCCGATCGTGGCCATGAGGCAGCACTTCGACCTGGACATATGCGTAAGACCCTGCAAGGCCTTCAAGGGCAATCCCCTCAACTTCATCAGAAAAGGACCCGGGGACACCATCGAGGAGCCCCTGGTCGATGTGGTGATATTCAGGCAGAACACGGAGGGTCTTTACGGGGGCGTCGAGTGGACCAATCCCCCTGACAATGTCTATGAAGCGCTCATGAGCCATCCGAAGTTCAAGCAGAACTTCGCCGCCGTTCCCAGACAGGACCTTGCGGTTTCCACCAGGATATTCTCCAGGAACGCCTGCAGGAGGATACTCACCGCCGCCTTCGAGCATGCGAAGAACTTCGGTTACGGGAGCGTGACGATCTGCGAGAAGCCCAACGTCATCCGTGAGACCAGCGGCATGATGAGGGAAGAGGGCAGGAAGATATCCGGGAGTTTTCCGGACATCGAACTCTGGGAGACCAACATCGATGCTCAGATGATGTGGCTTACCAAGAATCCCGAGGATTACGGTGTGCTCGTCTCGGGCAACATGTTCGGCGACATAGTGTCAGACGGCTTCGCAGGTCTGGTTGGCGGCCTGGGATTCGCCTGCAGCGCCAATATAGGAGAGGAAGTGGCGGTCTTCGAACCCACCCATGGCTCCGCGCCCAAGTACGCCGAGTACGAGACCTCGATAGTCAATCCCATCGCCATGATACTCTCCTCCTGCATGATGCTCGATCATCTCGGCGAGAAGGACAGGGCGGCCAGGATAAGGAACGCCGTTGCCCGCGTCATAGCCGGGGGCAAGGTTCGCTGCTACGATATGCTCAAGCTCAAGGGATCTCCCGAGGTCCTGCAGCATGGAGCTTCCAGCACCAGGCAGATGACCGACGCCATAATCAGGGCGATGGACTAGATACTGAGATATCCTGACGGGGAGGACCCGCAGAACGCGGGTCCTCTTCAGGGAACAATACAGCTTCATCGATGCTATAGCGGCTGAAGTGATCAATGTACCCACACGAAAGGACATTCCCTTGAAAACTCTCCTGTCTCTTGCTCTCCTGTGTTTCTTCGGAACGATGGCGGCAGATGCGCCCGATGAGTCATTCGAGATCCTTATGGACGCATTCTACGCCGGTGACGCCTCTGTTGTGGAAGCGCACCTCTCCGCAGAAGCTCTCCAGATGATTGAAATGATGCTGGTCATGGTCAAGATGCAGCCGGACCAGGCCGCTGCCGAGATCTCCCAGGAACTCCAGATTGCTCTCACAGGCGAGGAGCTCATGAACTGGACCGCTATCGAGTTCATCGACGCCCTGATAAACTCCCCCGGCATAAGGGAAGAAATGCCGGCAAGGGAGGATATCCAGGTGTCCGGCTGCGATGTGGACGGTGACACAGGAACGGTATACCTCACGGTCCTTGATTACCCCGAGAGATTCGAGATAGAAATGATAAGGGAGAACGACGGTTGGAAACTGGCCGAGAACCTTATCAGTTCGGAACTCTAGAGTCGATCGAATGCGGGAAAGGCGGAGATGAAAGCCAGGATTGAGAAACTTTTCGCGGAACAACTGAAGAAGATAGATGATCCGGGACTCAGGACCAGGACTGTGGAAGTATGGGTGACCGCTGCGGCAGAGGGTGGCTGGAACCCTGATGATCTTGAGAAGATTCCTTTCACGCTCCTCACCGAGACTCACGGCATCAATCTGATACAGCACACCATCGCGGTCACCGAGGGCGCCCTGGGCCTTGCGAAGGCATTGGAGGAAAACTCGGAGCTGCCCTTTGCCATAGACCATGACATCCTTGTGTCCGGCGGCCTTCTGCACGATGTGGGCAAGCTCCTGGAAATCGAAAAAACGGAGAAGGGCTACTCGAAGAGTTCGCATGGAATGCACGCGAGGCACCCCATATCCGGGGCCATACTGGCGGCAAGGTTCGACATGCCACTGGCCATCATCAACATGATAGGATGCCACGCCAAGGAGGGTGAGGGAAGGCCCCAGAGGGTGGAGACCGTACTGGTCCACCAGGCTGATTTTGCCACCTTCAACCCCATGGTGATGCTGGAAAAAGGCCTCCTGATTACCTGAGTACTTTGCAGACCGACTTTACAGATCTTCAAGTCCAGTCTGGTAATCCGATTGTCAACTTGACTTGGCAAACCGGGGGGACTATTTACAAATATTCATAGTACTACTTATTGTGGAATCGGGCCTGGATTCCTGTAAGGATTTCAAAGATCATGTAACTCGAGCCCCTGGAGGTCGAAATGCTGAGAGTCGTTCTATTATCGATGCTGCTGATATCAGCGGCAGGCGCCGATGTGCTTTACCGAGCCGATGAGCAGGTTGCTCCCGCGCAGTATCTGGGCACCGACGCCGAAGGCATCCTGGTCCAGTTCGACCTGCAGGCCCTTACGGCAGAGAGCCAGGTCGTGGGCGAGTTCGGCCAGGGCACCATTATGAGGATACCGGGGGAGGGGATGGGCATGCCCGTGGGCGTTCCCGACCTTCCCGTCATCCGCAGGATGGTACTCATTCCGAATACCGGCGATGTCTCCATCGAAGTGGTCTCGTCCGAGTCCACCCCTCTGGGCATCTACGACATTCCTCCCTTCCAGCCCTACCCCACCAGGAACGGGGAGACTTTTCCCTACAGGATCAACGACGAGGTTTACTCCGCTTCAGAGCTGTACCCCTCCCAGCCCGTTGTCCTCGACAGGATAAGCATCCTCCGCGACATCAGGGTCGCGTGGGTGTACTT
The DNA here is from genome assembly GCA_964639605.1 of uncultured bacterium. Classification (GTDB taxonomy): domain Bacteria; phylum Fermentibacterota; class Fermentibacteria; order Fermentibacterales; family JCC-6; genus Aegiribacteria. Next base: position 35,441 of record CAZXEF010000004.1, read on the forward strand.
CTCGCCCGTGCAGTACAACCCCGTGACCGGCGAGACGGTACTTAACACTTCCGTCACCGCCAGGCTCGTAGTCGAAGGCACCGGGGAGAACGAGATCTACAGGCCCTTCCGTGGCTACACCAGGAGCTTCCTTCCCCTTTACGAGAAGGT
>CAZXEF010000005.1:0-28141 GCA_964639605.1 uncultured bacterium
AATCATTCTCTCACTTTGGAATAGTGGTTTCCATGCCAAATAAGGCTAGCGAAGATTATAACGCGGAGAAGATCCAGGTACTGGAGGGACTAACAGCTGTTCGAAAGCGGCCCAGCATGTATATAGGCTCCACTTCTCAGACAGGCCTTCATCACCTTGTATGGGAAGTTGTGGACAACAGCGTCGATGAGGCCCAGTCCGGTTACTGTACATCCATAGAAGTAACCCTTCATGAAGACGGGTCGGTGCTTGTTACCGACGACGGCCGCGGCATACCCGTAGAGATGCATCAGAGCGGAAAATCGGCTCTCGAGGTCGTTATGACAACGCTCCATGCAGGCGGCAAGTTCGACAATACGGCTTACAAGACATCCGGCGGACTGCACGGCGTTGGGGTCAGCGTTGTGAACGCGCTGTCCGAATGGCTTGAGGTGGAGGTGCACAAGAAGGGACATATTTACTGGCAGAGGTTCGAGAGAGGGGTTCCCACCCGGGACCAGGAGGTGATCGGCAGTACAGAACTCACAGGTACGAGGGTAAGGTTCAAACCGGACTACGAGCAGATATTCGAGGAATCCAACATCAATTTTGAGACACTCAACGGTCGGCTCCGTGAGCTTGCATACCTCAACAACGGACTCAAACTCATCATACATGACAGAAGGAAGAAAGACGAGGACAAGACCGAGGAATATTGCTTCGAAGGCGGTCTCAGTTCTTTCGTCTCTTACATTAACGAAGCGCATACGACGCTGCACGACCCGGTGAGGATCTCCGGTGAGTTCGAAATGGATGATGATGGAGTGATAATCATCGACGCAGCACTGCAGTACAACAAGGCTTTCCAGGAGGATATCTTCAGCTTTGTCAACAACATCAACACCATCGACGGAGGAACCCACCTCTCCGGGATGAAGTCCGCCCTGACGAGGACGCTGAACGAGTACGCCCTGGCAAACAACCTCTTCAGCAAGAAGGACGATTCCTTTTCCGGAAGCGATGTGAGGGAAGGTCTCGTGGCGGTCATCAGTGTAAAGATAGCGAACCCTCAGTTCGAGGGACAGACGAAAACGAGGCTCGGGAACAGGAATGTTCAGGGGGCTGTGTTCTCTCATGTCAGCCGGGTGCTTGCCACATTCCTCGAAGAGAATCCATCCATCGCAAGGAAGATCGTCCAGAAATGCATTTTGAACAACAGCTCGCGACAGGCTGCTAAAAAGGCCAGGGAGCTGACAAGAAGGAAGTCCGCCCTGGAGACGGCGGCCCTTCCTGGAAAGCTTGCGGATTGCTCCGTGAGCGATCCGAAGGAAGCAGAGCTTTTCATAGTCGAGGGAAACTCGGCGGGAGGTTCGGCGAAACAGGGAAGGAACAGGCACTTCCAGGCGGTACTGCCCCTTCGAGGAAAGATAATCAATGTTGAGAAGGCTCAACTGAGCAGGGTACTCAAGAACAATGAGATAAGGACAATAATCACCGCCGCCGGAACCGGGATCGAGGAAGATTTCGACATAGAAGGGGTCCGGTACCACAAGATCATAATCATGACCGATGCTGATGTTGACGGTTCCCATATAAGGACCCTCCTTCTGACTTTCTTCTACAGGCACATGCCGGAGCTTATAGAGAGCGGATACATCTATATCGCCCAGCCTCCGCTCTACCTTCTGAGAAAGGGAAACACCAGGAAGTACGCCTACAACGAGAGGGAGAGGAAAGTGATCTCGGATGAGTTGGGCGGTACGGGAATAACCGTCCAGCGGTACAAGGGCCTTGGAGAGATGAATCCCGAGCAGCTCTGGGCTACGACGATGGACCCTGAGAACAGGGTACTCCTGAAGGTGAGGCTGGAGAACGTAATGGAAGCCAGCCATGTGTTCTCGGTGCTGATGGGAGACGATGTAGAACCACGACGCGAGTTCATCCAGCAGCACGCGGCCGATGTTATTAATCTTGATGTATGACGAACAGTAATCTAAGTAGAACGGGCTCAGTATGACCGACAGGCTTGAAGACGACGTTAACGGAGAAGGCCGCAGGGGCAGATCGGACATGATCGACATTGAAGAGGAGATGAAACGTTCATATCTCGATTATTCAATGAGCGTCATCGTCTCGCGGGCCCTTCCCGATGTAAGGGACGGCCTGAAACCTGTCCACAGGCGGATTCTCTACTCGATGTACGAGCAGAACCTCACCCATCGAAGGCCCTACAGGAAGTCAGCCACCGTAGTTGGTGATGTTCTGGGCAAGTACCATCCCCATGGTGATTCGGCGGTGTACGACTCCATGGTCAGGATGGCTCAGGACTTCTCTCTGCTGCACCCTCTTGTCGACGGCCAGGGAAACTTCGGGTCAATAGACGGTGACCCTGCGGCAGCCTACAGGTATACCGAGGCCCGGATGTCGACCATAGGCGAAGAGATGCTGAGGGACATAGACAGGGAGACCGTTGAAATGGTCCCCAACTTCGATGATCGTCTCAAGGAGCCGTCCATACTCCCGGCAGGGTTTCCCAACCTCCTTGTGAACGGTTCGTCCGGAATAGCCGTGGGCATGGCGACGAACATCCCGCCGCATAACCTTCGCGAGGTGATCGAAGCCTGCTGCATGATGATCGAGAACCCTGAGATAAGCGACAAGGAACTCTTCGACATCGTAAAAGGCCCTGACTTCCCAACCGGCGGCATCATCACCGGGATCAGGGGAATAAGAGAGTATTTCCGGACCGGAAGAGGTTCCATAAGGGTGCTTGGCAAGGTGAAGATAGAGGATACACCAAAGGGCAGGGAAGCAATCATCATATCCGAGATTCCCTATCAGGTGAACAAGACGAAGTTCATAGAGAATATTGCCGAACTCGTTAAAAAGAAGAAGATCGTCTCCATTGCGGACCTCAGGGACGAGTCGGACAGGGAGGGAATGAGGATCGTCGTGGAGCTGAAGAAGGACGTCATGTCCGAGGTGGTCCTCAACCAGCTTTACAAGCACACGGCCCTTGCTCGGACCTTCGGCGCGAACTGCCTCGCGCTCTGCCACGGCACACCCAGAAGACTGGCCCTCCGGGAGTTCATCAGCCACTACCTCGAGCACAGGCACGATGTCATTGCGCGGCGCGTGACCTTCGACCTGGAAAAGACAGAAGCAAGGGCGCACATAGTGGAGGGTCTTCTCAAAGCCCAGGATGCCATTGATGAAGTCATCAAGGTCATAAGGGCGTCCAGCAGCAGTGATGAGGCTAAACCTCAGCTCATGGAGATGTTCGGTTTCAGCGATGTCCAGGCTCAGGCTATCCTTGACATGCGGCTTCGAAGGCTCACGGGCCTCGAGAGGGAAGAGCTGGAGAACGAGTACAAAGAGCTTCAGGAACTGCTTTTACATCTGAGGGAGCTGGCTTCGAGCAGATCAAGGAGAATGGACGTTGTTTCCGAAGAACTGAAGGAAGTTTCCCGGCAGTTCGGCTGCGACAGAAGGACTAGAATAGAATCCCATGCCCCGGGAGAGATCAACATAGAGGATCTGATCCCTGACGATGACATGGTCATAACCGTCTCCAGGGAGGGTTACATAAAGAGGCTGTCGGCTGACACCTACAAGAGTCAGCACAGGGGCGGAAAGGGGATTACCGGAGCCACTACGAAGGAGGAGGATTCCCTTGATCAGCTGTTCGTGGCTTCCAACCATAGTTACATCCTGTTCTTCACCAATCAGGGACGGTGCTACTGGCTGAAGGTCTACCAGATACCCGAAGTGGGCAGAACGAGTAAGGGGAAGGCCATTGTTAACCTGATAGAACTGGCTCCCGAGGAGAGACCTGTTGCGAGTGTCTGCGTGAAGGAGTTCGACGAAGACAGGTTCATTCTGATGGCTACCAGCAACGGTCTGGTCAAGAAAACCCCGCTGTGCAGCTACAGTCACCCCAGAAGGAACGGCATATGGGCTATCAAACTTGATCAGGAGGCCGAATTAATATCGGCCGAACTCACCAACGGGAGCAGTAAGGTATTTCTGGCCCTGGCCAGCGGGAAGGCGAACAGGTTCACCGAGGAGGAAGTCCGCCCCACGGGAAGGCATACCAGGGGAGTCAGGGGCATAAGGGTCGAAGATGGCGACAGGCTGGTGGGCATGGTTGTCATGGAGGAGCCGGGGAGCCTGCTTACAGTGACCGAGGGGGGCTTCGGCAAGCGAACCTCCTCGGAGGTGTACAGGCTGACACATCGCGGGAGCGGTGGAGTGATCAATATCCGGAACATTGACAGGAACGGTCCTGTCATCTCCATAATGGAGGTAAGCCAGGAGGACGAGCTTATCCTTATTTCCGCTCTGGGAATGATAATACGGCTTCCAGTATCCCAGATAAGGGAGATGGGCCGCAGCACAATGGGAGTGAAGCTCATGAACCTGCCGCCGGAAGACAGGATAGTGGATGCGGCAATAGTCAGCCCGGGAGAGGAAGAGGCAACTGATGCTGCGCCGGAGCCGGAGCTGGAAGGGGAACAGGGAGAGCTGACATAGATATTCAGCGTGTGTTGCAGGAAATCGAGGCATGGAGCAGGGAAAACCAGCCCCGCTCCGTTCGTCCCCCTGAAGTGGGGAAGGGGTTCAGCCTTCCTCCGAAGAAGGCGGAGGACATACAGGTCTCCCCTGAGATAAGGGGGATAGTCATGTCCATAACCCTTTTCTACAGCGACTGGAAACAGGCAGGGGACTCTCTTGCCTCGTTGCTCTCATCAATAAAGTACATTGATGCCGAGAAGCTCCTTGACGGTATTTCCAACATGATATCCCCGCCTCCGGTCATGGAGGACTCGGCGGTCAAATGGTTCGATTCCCTGACCAACCTGCCATCGGATGCAGTGGTGGTGGCGGTTCAGGAGTTCTTCCACCTCAGCTGGGTCTGGAATCAGATAGGCCCCTGCACAGGGCTGGTATTCGATGATCTGCTTGCGCTTCTGTACAAGGTCTTGCAGGTGCTGGTGGAGACGCCGGGAGATCTCCATATGGTGGAGAGCCTTGTGCAGAAGGGGATAAGATGGCCCGATCGCTTCGGTTTCATGTTGGAGAGAGGCAGGATCGGCGGAGGGAATGTGATAAGGGCTCTTGATAGGGCAACCGAGATAATGAAGTACTCCGAACCGGCAGTTCATGAAGCGCTGATCGACTTTTCCCTTGAGACAGGGTGGTACCTCTTGACGAAGGATGACCTGCCCGTCTGGAGGTCCATCGGTCGGAGCGGTGAGTCACTCTACAGGAAGATGCGGGGGTTCACCATCCCCATGGAGTCGATCAGGGCCCTGGCGGGATTCCTGGGGAAGATGGAAGAGGCGGAGAAGCTTCAGGACCTTCTGGATGACGCAGTAAAGGTTGTGATCACCGATATTTCGGGAAACATCTCGCAGGAGGAGATGGAGAGTGTACTGGGCAAACTCTCCGAACCGGCACTGAAGGCCCTGAAAAGGCGGGCCGAAAGGAACATCTGCCTGGACATCATTAGCCTTCCCGTAATGGATAGCGGCTCCCCCCTGGAATACGGGCACTCAATTGCCGAGATGATGCTGTTCACAGGGGCCGGCGTGGCTTTCTACAACTGTTTCAGGGAAGCATATGACATACTCAGGAACACGGAGGACAACCAGAAGGTCCTACTGATATCAAAGCTGGCCCTGGAGAGAAGCGGGGTGCAGTATCTCAGCAGCCGCAAGACGGAATTCTTCATGGACTTCCTTCCGGTGGCCCTTCTCTTCCTCGAGGACAAGACGAGCATGGCCGAGATGCGAAGGGTCGTGAACTCCATCGGCAGGCTGATGGACTCGGTCCTGAGCCAGGATGATCCCGAGGCCATTATCGCAACCCTTAAGAGCTATCTTACCGATGTTGAGGCCGACCGCGACAAGCTCCTCACGTCACTTATCCTCCTCATAAGATCAGCACGGGGGATCAACTTCCAGGAGATTCTCGAGAGGAGCGAAGTTTTCGGCGGCATACTCGAGCTGCTGGAATTCGATTACAGGAGAAGGCTGCTGGAAGGCGAACAGACCGAATGGCTCACTCCCCTTGCCGAGGATTCCATCGAATCCGCCCGGGTCGTTCTCAGCACACTGGAGAAGCTGAACAAGGAGGACTTGAGAGGTAGATTCATGGACAAGGTCATGGCCCCACTCCTTCAGGAGACCGATACGGATGACCCTGTGTTCACCGAACTGATATCAAGCGGAGTATCAACATACAACCGCGACATGAGCATCGAGCAGCTCAGAAAAGAGGAGACCGCCCTTCTGGGCAAGCTCTTCAGGGCGGAGGACAGGAGCAAGGCCCTCAAGAAGACCATGGAGAACCTCCTGAGAATACCCGGGATCGAGGAACGGAACGCCAGCGACCTTATTCACGCTGCCAGGATACTGTGCGAGACCCTTTCCCAGCAGGCGGTCTGGATAGAGAAGACAGGGCACCGGATATTCAGCAAGTTCCTCACATTCGGGCTGACGGCCTTCGTGAAGACGCTGGTGGAGTACCCTGACATAGCCGAGAGGATCACGGGCGGTTTCATGAGGAACATCGTGGATACCATCATTCCCTCCAAGGAGACGGAGGACAGTGATGTGGCACTGTGGCAGCTCAAGACGGCATCGATGTTCTTCGGCAAGATAATACCGCTCACAACCGAGCTCAACGTCGACAACCCCAACAGCTTGACAGGCTACCTCTCAGAGCTGTCCGAGCTCACCGTCACCTCGAAGCACGGAGAGCCTGCCGGGGCTCCATTCCTTTCCTGGATGTCCCACCGTCTCGAGTCCGAACTCCTTGACGAGTTCGCAAGGAAGCTCGGCGACGAGTCCCCTTACAGGAAGTTCGACGAGAATTTCAACGCGGTGCGGCTCATGGACGTCTGGAGGAAGATCAGGGACGCATCTTCCGACATAATGAACGATATGATGGATTCTCTGCAGCTTCTGGCCACGACTCCCCTGTTCAGGCAGATACTTCTTAGAGAAGGGCGCAAGCTCATAGAGGGATTCATAGAGAACGGGTGCAGGAGCATCATGACCAGCGGAGGGACGGAACGTGGCTCGAAGGAAGACATAGAGGAATTCAGGAGACTTACCGAAGGACACGATCCCATAGAGGTGATCCGCCTCATGGAGGATGGCGGTGACGAGAAGTCCCGCCAGGAGATTCCTGAAGAGATCCTCAGCTTCTTCGGCCGTCAACCCTGCCCGCCCGGCCAGAATGTCTGCCGCTGCTGGCGCAACAAGGTCTTCAGCACCTTTGAGAACATACTGCTCGACATACTCCTTCTCTGTACGGACAAGAAAAGCCTTGAGCAGATAGAACAGATAATAGACGAGTTCGTCCAGATCATAGGTTACCTGGGCACTGACGTTGATTTCAAGCCAGAGATAGTGCTGACAGCCCTGGAGAAATCCCTGTCCAGGTCCGACGGAGGTCGTCCGATGACGGTGGAGATGGCCATGAAGAACCTTGACAAGAACGTCTACAAGCTAATGTGGCTGAGAAAGGCGACCAGGAAGGCAGCCGAATCGGTATCCGGCTACATCCCCGGACGGAAGATATCCATCAGGCTTTTCGACAGGATATCAAGGGAGGAATCCGCAAAGGAGCAGATACTCTTCATGAAGAACTTCGGAAGGATATTCGCAGCTCTGGAGTCCGAGATAATGAAAAGGAAACCCACGGAGATCAAGTCCGCCCGATCCGCCCTTGACCATATCTGGATATTTAACCCGGAGGCAATGAGGCCCTCTTCCGTAGTGGACACCGCCAGGGATGCTGTGGAGACCGTGACGCAGTTCTTCATTGAGATAAGCACCAGGACCGGAGCTGTGAGCGCGACAGAGGCAGGGGCCATCAGCCTCGGGATGCGCAGGAAGTACAGGGATAACGCCAATACCGTTGCCATACTCATCAAATGGACCCAGGACAGTACAAGGTCGGACCTTCTGTCCCTGGTGGAAGCTCATCAGCCCCTGCTGGAGGCTGTCAGCAGGGACAGTGAGCTGATACAGATGATTGATACCCTGTGGAGCAACGGCAAAGCAAGACTCTACATAAGATCCCTGGCTGACAGGCCGGACAAGCTCAAAAAGAGCCTGGAGAGGTTCATAGGTGCATCAGGTCTCGGCAGCAATGACGGACTTCAGTACGTCTGACGGCCGGGAGGCCACCACAGCAAGGATAGCAATAGTATCAACCGGAGGCACTATAGAGATGCTTCCCGGTCTGGGTGGCCTGGATATCGTCGACGGGCACAATCCCCTGCCCATGGAAGGGGGCGTGGTCCCGGCGGGGATCATCGTCGAGCATGTGAAGTTCTGCAGCCTGCCAAGCCCCGCAATAACCCCGACGCTGATGGGAGAGCTCAGTCTGAGATTGGAGGAACTGTCCCTGAGCGGCAGGTTCGCGGGAATAGTCGTAACACATGGAACGGATACCCTGGAGGAAAGCGCCTTTCTTGCGGACATCTATCTGAAGACCGAAGTCCCGGTCGTATTCACAGCGGCCATGAGAAGCCCTACAGAACTCGGAGTGGACGGACCCCGGAACGTGCGCGGCGCCATCCTCGCCGCCTCAAGTTATGAAATTCATAACTTAGGAGTTACTGTAGTTCTTAATGATGAAATTCATGCCGCCGGAAGGGTGACCAAAACCTACACGAGCAACGTCAGCAGTTTCGCCTCTCCCGGGTACGGCCCCCTTGGATTTGTGGATCAGGACAGGGTCCTGCTCCACAGAAAGCCGATATGGAGAGTGCAGCTGCCCCCCGGGAAGCTCTCGATGCATAAAGGTGTGGGTCTCGTGAGGATCGCCGCGGGGCTTGGTGCCAGGGAGATAAGGCATTCCGTAGACTGCGGTGACCGGGCTGTGGTAGTGGAAGCCCTGGGAAGGGGCAACGTGCCACCGGAGGTCTCAGGTGCCATAGAGCATGCAGTGGAAAGGGGCGTTCTGGTCTGTGTCACCAGCAGATGCTACGTGGGAAGGGTGCTGGGGGTCTACAACTATACCGGAGGCGGAGCCGATATTGAAAGGAAGGGAGCCATACTCGCCGGTGACATGCAGGGACACAAGCTCAGGCTTTTCCTGATGGCCGCACTTGGTATGGGCCTCCGGGGGAACGATATTCGTACAATGCTGGAAAGGCTCTAGTGAGTGCAAACTTTGTTGACAAGCCGGAACGCTTGGGTTTAGTATACCGCAAGCGGCTGAGGAACGGGCTGGTGTGAATGCCTGAAAAAGGTTTTACCGCTACATTTATATCAAATACGGGGAAAACACTCCGCCAGTACGATATAAGCGGCTGGAAGCTGTATATGGCAAGGGTATTGCTTGCCATCGTGGTTCTGCTTCTTTCCGCGGCAGCCGTCATTGTTACTTACGGTTTCATAAACGCAGGTGAAACGGAGAGCCTCAGGGGGGAGATATCCCATCTTCAGGATTCCCTGGCCCAGCGTCAGACCCTGGAATCAAGGCTGGATGTGATTGAGACAAGACTGCAGTACCTTGAAGGATACAGGAAGAAGCTGGAGAACATTGCCGGACTCATCCCCGCTCCGGAAGATTCCCTGTGAGTAAGATCAATAAAAAGGAGCCTGAAATGTCTAAGAACGAATCTGCTGCGAAGATGGACTCCATGCTCGGGTCCGGAAGCTTCTGCAAGGGCTCAGTCAAGGTTGATGGCGGGCTCAGGATAGACGGGACCGTTGACGGAGAAGTCGTGGTCTCCGGTACCCTCACTGTAGGACGTGAAGGGGTCATCACAGGTGACGTCACTGTCAACCAGGCGGTGGTGGGCGGAAGGATCCAGGGAACCGTCAGGGCCGAGCAGCAGCTGGAGCTGCACAGTGGCTCGAGAGTAGAGGGGGATATCTTCACCCGATCACTGGTCATAGAGGACGGAGTTTTCTTCGAGGGATCATGCAAGATGAGTCGTGGCAACGATTCAGAATCATGATGTGGAAATTGTGGATAATTTCCGAAAACTGTGGATAACTCCGTAAAATATTTGTAAGCAATAATATATAGTATCACTTAAAGTAGTTTCATAAGTTATATCCACAACAGAGTCTTTTATGGAGGCATAGCCTGAATCAGGTATTTACATCTGTCTTTCAGTCAGTGCGGCTCCCTTGGACAATTCGAAAGGCTGGTACCAAATGACGAAGCTGGGACAGCTCCGGGAAGCAGAGGAAAAGGCTCAGCTGGAGATAGACAGGGCCGAGAAGGAAGCCCAGCGCATAAGGTTGTCCCTGACCGATCTGCTGGAGGAGAAGAGCAGGGAGAGCCGTGACAGACTGGTCGAAATCGAACGGAGTGAGGGGCAGAAGGTCGACGGGAAGATCTCGGACCTTGCGAAAAAGCTTGAAAGGGAGACCGAGGATAAGCTCCGGGAGCTGTCCTACAGGAAGGAAGAGCTTGAGAAGGTCGCCACCAAGCTGCTGGAGGGGTTCATACTCAGGAGCGGAAAAGAAAAACAATGAGCCTGGATGAAGTCTCGAAGATAGAAATCATCTGTCATTCAATGAAACGCGAACAGCTGATAGCTGCCGTGGAGTCCTTCGGCAGGGTCCACCTGGTGGACCTGTCCGAAGGGGAGGAAAAGGACCGTTTCGACTACCTGAGCCCCACAAGGCTGAGCACGGAAGAGCAGTCGGAGGAGATATCCAGCCTTGAGAAAGCCATTCAGTTCCTGCGGGACGAGGTCTCGGGCGAGATCTCCGGCGAGCTTACCGCTCCTTCCACTCCGCCTGTTGTAAGTGAGGATGAGCTTATGGAGCTCATCAATGACAGGAAGCTCCTTGAAGACGCAAGGAGGGCGTGGTTCGTCGCGGTCCAGAAAGCCAAGCTCGAAGGCGCCGAGAAGGAGCTGGTCCAGGAGGAGGAGTTCCTTCTTTCATGGGAGGAACTTCCCGTGCAGTTCCAGGAACTTCGCAGAAAAGGGGTTTACAGGCTGACAGCAGGGACGCTTCCCGCCGAAGCAATGACCGCGGTCCGTGAACAGGAGACGGGAGATACCCTTCTTCATATGGATGTCCTTGAGCGCTTGAAGGATTCGGCAAGGATACTTGTCGCTGTCCATGAGGATTCCTTTGATTCGGTAATGCAGTCCCTCTCAGAGATGGGCTTCACACAGCAGGATTTCGGCTCCCGAGATGGAACTGTCAGCCAGGGTCTGGCAGAGGTTCGCAGGGAAGTCGAGATGATACGCGCAAGGATGGATGCCCTTCACAGGAGGGCGGTGAAGCTCTCGGTGAGAATAGGTAGTTTCCAGAAGCTTCTGGACGCTGCATGTCTGGTCCGGGAGAGGATCATGGCATCGAACTCATCAGTGGGTACCACACACACCCACCTCTTCAGGGCATGGATACGGACCTCCGATCTGGAGCGTTTCAGGAAGAGGCTTGAGGTACTCGGGGAAGTGGACATCGAGGTCATAGAACCCGATGAGGGAGAAGTGCCACCCTCACCTCTGACGGAGAGACCTGTGGCCGCCCCCTATCGTTTGCTCACAGACATGTACGGGCAGCCCACAAGGAAGGATCCCGACCCGACTCCACTCATAGCACCGTTCTATGCTCTCTTCTTCGGCATCTGCATCGGTGACGCGGGATATGGCATCGCCCTCGCGCTCGGTTCGGCCCTGGGCTGGTATTTGGTAAACCGGCGCCACGGCAATCCAAGGTTATTTAAGCTTCTGTTCCAGGGCGGGATCGCGAGCATACTTGTGGGAATATTCCTCGGGGGCTGGTTCGGGATACCATTCCACAGGCTTCCGGGTTTTCTTCAGGCGCCGGCGGACCTGCTTAATTCGCTTGTGCCCGGATACCACCCCGGACTGCCTGACCAGGAAGGATTCGGCGTCTCCAAGCAGTTCCTCTATCTCACCCTGGCCCTTGGTCTCGTGCAGCTCACGGCAGGCATAGTCGTCAACCTGGTCAAGAGGTGGCGGATTGGTGAGAGAATGGCCGCCGTGGTGGACCAGTCCGGCTGGCTTCTGGCTACCGCAGGTCTATTCCCGTGGCTTTTCAACCACTACCTGTTGAACGGTTCTCTTTACGACGTGAACGGCCCCCTGGACAGTATCTTCATGTACATGCTGGCCCTGGGGGCGGTGCTGATATTCGTCATGGGAGGAAGGGAAGCGAAGGGGTTCGGTAAAGTGGGCCTGGGAGCGTACGCAACCTACGGGATCGTCAACCTGCTGGGTGACGTGCTTTCATATTCGAGGCTCTTCGCCCTGGCCCTCTCAAGTGCCATCATAGCCCAGGTGATCAACCAGATGGCAGGGATGCTCATGAATCAGCTGGGCATTCCGGTTCTAGGCCTGATCCTGGCGATCATGGTTGTTGTGGGCGGTCATGCTTTCAACATCGGCATGGCGGCTCTCAGCGGTTTCATCCACACAGCCAGGCTCCAGTTCGTGGAGTTCTTCGGGAAATTCTACGACGGTACCGGCGTCCCGTTCAGACCGCTGAGGTACGAACCGAAATACGTGCATATCGAAAGGGAAGAATAACAGGCTCTGTAATGGAGTGAAGGGAGATACTAAGTGGAACAGCTCGTAGCATACATGGGAATCGCCCTTGCCTGCGCACTGGCGGGGATCGGGTCCGCCGTGGGTGTCGGGATCGCGGCTCAGGCAAGTACCGGGGTGATGAGCGTCGACCCGGGCAAATTCGGAAAGCTCCTCCTGCTTTCCGCCCTCCCCGGAACCCAGGGGATCTACGGATTCGTTATCGCCTTCCTTCTTCTGGGCAAGGTCACACCCGGGATGGATATGGGCGTAGCCTGGCAGGTGTTCACGGCCGGTCTTCCCATCGCCCTTGCAGGGCTGCTCTCGGGAATTCATCAGGGCAAGGTCTGCGCCGGTGGCGCCATGATGACTGCCAAGCAGCCCAATGACTCTGCCAAGTCACTGATACTTGCTGTCTTCGTCGAGTTCTACGCCATCCTGGGGTTCCTTGTATCATTCCTGATGCTTCAGGGGATAGGCGGGTAACGGCACATGTCTCTCGAAGCGATCCTTTCAAAGATAGAGAAGGATGCGGAGCAAAGAGCCGGGGCCATTCTCGAGAAAGCGGAGAATGAAAGAAGGAAGGCGCTGGAGGAGCATGAGACAAGGCTGGAGGAGGAATTCGGCCGGGAGGCGGAGAAGATTCGGTCCAGAGTGGACGAATCCCTGAAGAAGAAGGGATTCCATGTCCGCCGGGCAGCCGCCAGAAGGCTGATGAACGCCAGAAGGTCAATGATGGACAGGGCCGTGGACCAGGCGGTGGACAACATCTCCGCGTACGGGGACGAAAAGTACCTTAAACTCATTTCCGCACTTCTCCGGGGCTGCGACCTGAAGGGAGAGGTGCAGGTAATCATCTCTCCGGCTGATGAGCACAGGATTACCGCCGAGTTCCTCGGGGAGCATTCCGGCAAGGACAGGATGTTCGTTCTGTCACGCGAGCGTCACGGTGAGAAGGGCGGCGTGATCTTAAGGTCAGGGGACATCAGTCAGAACGGCACATTCCCATTGATTGCCGAACTGGCACACGAGGAGCTGGTCATGGAGCTGTCCGGACTGGTACCGCTGGAGAAGGTCTGAGAACCATGGCAGATGGTTTCATCTACGCCAACGGCAGGATAAGCGGTGAGGAGACCACGCTGCTGGACCAGCGGATGTGGCAGATGCTCATTTCCGCAGGCGACGAGGAAGAGGTCCTGAGGCTCCTGGGAGATACCTGGTACGGCACCTTCATGCAGTACCGCTCCATGGAGGAGAGCTTCATAAGGGCGATGGAAGCTACGGAGGAAGAGCTTCTGGAGCTCTCGGAGGATGAGAGGCTGGTCAGAGGAATACTCCACAGAAGGGATGTCAGGAACGCCCGATACATCTGGAAGAACATCCTTTTCGGGGATGATGCCGTTGGAGAGGTTGAGATCGAGAGGCCCGGGCTTGTCGATACCGAGACACTGAAACGGGCTGTCGCCTCCGATGAGGCGAGGGAGGAGCTGCCCGAGATTTTCACCCGAACGATGGAAGACCTTCTTGAATTGGAAGATGGCGACCTCTCCGGGTTCGACAGGAGAATGGACCGCCTTGCGGCCGAGGTGGAGCTGGAAGAGCTTACGGATATCAACCAGGGATTCAGGACCTTCGTAATGACATATATAGAGCAGAAGAACGGTCTCATCTCGGGAAGATGCTCCACGGACCAGGTATCCAGACAGGAGATGAGAGAACTTCTGCTGCCCGGAGGGTTCCATTCTCCCGATGAGATGGCAGCGGCGTACCAGCGGGGTACACTGAAGGACCTTATGGCCGAGACCCCCGGATTCGATGAAATAGCATCAGCCCTGGGAGAGGCTATGGAGACAGGTTCTTTCAACAGATTCGAGAGGGAATGCGACCGCAGGCTCCTTGAGCTGCTCCAGAAGGGTTCGTTCCCGGTATTCGGACCGTCGCCCCTGGCTGCTTTTGTGATCAGAAGGGAGATGGAGATCAACCATCTCAGGCTGCTGCTGGCTGCCAAGTCTGCGGGAGTAAGTCAGGACAGGCTGAAGAGCAGATTGCCGCGAGGATAGGAGTACCCATGGCAAAGGGCAAGGTGGCATTCATCGGTGACGCGGACTCGGTCCTTGGGTTCAGGGCCCTGGGAGTCGAGACGGTGGTTCCGGTGAGCGGTGATGACGCCAGGGAGCAGTTCGAGAGGCTGATCAAGGAGGAGACCTCCGTGATAATGATAACCGAGGACCTCATGGACCAGCTTCAGGACCAGATAGACGAGACCGTACACCTGGCAGTTCCTTCCGTGGTGGTGCTTCCCGGCGTCAAGGGCACCCAGAGAAAGGGAGAGAACACCATCAGGGAACTCATCATCAAGGCAGTGGGCGTTGACCTCATGTCGGAGGAGCAGAGATAGGATTTTCACCGGTTTGACCCGTAAACCACCGGAGGCGACTGATGATAAAGGGAACCATAGACAAGATAGCAGGTCCGCTGGTAGTCGCGGACGGAATGGATGAAGCCAGGATGTACGACCTGGTTTACGTTTCCGATTACGGGCTGATAGGCGAGATAATCGAGCTCAAAGGGAGCAAGGCCTCCATACAGGTCTACGAAGAAACCGGCGGGCTCAAGCCCGGTGATCCGGTGACTGGCACCGGAAAGCCCCTCTCGGTGGAGCTGGGCCCCGGTCTGGCAGGTGCAATATACGACGGGATCCAGAGGCCGCTGGACGAGATCCGGAAAGAAGCCGGCGACTGGATAACCAGGGGAATAAGCATCCGGGGGCTGGACCACGAGAAGCAATGGGAATGGAACCCGGTTGCCGGGAAGGGCCTGAAGGTTGAGGGTGGCGAGATCCTAGGCGAGGTCCCGGAGACCAAGCTCATAATGCACAGGGTAATGGTACCGCCGGAAGTGTCCGGCGAGATCACATGGGTCATCGGAGCCGGCAGCTACAATATCGATACTGTAGTGGCAAAGGTCAGGAACGAAGACGGAGAAACGGTGGAACTCCGGATGTACCATAACTGGCCGGTCAGGAAGCCGAGGCCCATTGCGGAGAAGAGGGCTCCGGAAGAGCCCCTGATCACGGGTCAGAGGGTCATAGATGCCTTCTTCCCGCTGGGGAAAGGAGGCACCGCATGCGTGCCGGGACCCTTTGGAAGCGGCAAGACCGTGATCCAGCACCAGCTGGCGAAATGGGCGGACGCGGAGATAGTCGTATACGTAGGGTGCGGCGAGCGGGGGAACGAGATGACCGATGTCCTGCAGGAGTTCCCGGAGCTGGAGGACCCGAAGAGCGGAGAGCCGCTGATACTGCGAACCGTCCTGGTGGCGAACACGAGCAACATGCCTGTGGCCGCAAGGGAGGCAAGTGTCTATACCGGCATAACCATAGGTGAGTACTTCAGGGATATGGGCTATTCGGTCGCCCTTATGGCCGACTCCACCAGCAGGTGGGCCGAGGCCATGAGGGAGATGTCCGGAAGGCTGGAGGAGATGCCCGGCGAAGAGGGTTACCCGGCCTACCTCGGGACTAGGATAGCGGAGTTCTACGAGAGGGCCGGCAACGTGATATGCAGGGGTGGTGACCGCAGCGGCGCCCTTACGGTGGTGGGAGCCGTGAGCCCGGCGGGCGGCGACCTCTCGGATCCGGTCGTACAGGCCACGCTAAGGGTGGTGAAGGTCTTCTGGAGCCTTCAGGCCAGACTGGCCTACGCCAGGCATTTCCCCGCTATAGGATGGCTCGACAGCTACTCGCTGTATACCGACAACCTCAAGGAGTACTACGATGAGACCCTCGGGGAAAACTGGGTGGTCATGATGAAGGAGGCTATAGCTCTTCTTCAGCTGGAGGCCAACCTCCTGGAGATAGCAAGGCTGGTGGGAGCCGAGTCTCTCTCGCCCGAGGACCAGCTGATCCTCTACACGGCCAGGTCCCTCAGGGAGGATTTTCTGCATCAGAACGCATTCCACGACGTGGACACCTACACATCCATAATCAAGCAGAAGATCATGATGGAAGTCATCATGCACACCCACATGGAGATGAAGAAGGCAATCCGCGGCGGCGTGTCCCCAATGGAGCTCTTCGCCCTGCCGCTCAAGGAGGAGATCACGAGGATGAGGTACATTCCGGAGAACGACCTCGCCTCGATAGAGGCTATCATGGAAGATGTAACCTCTCAGATTAACGAACTCATAGAGAGCGAACAGACCGCTTAGGAGGCGGGGACATGATTAGAGAGTACACAACGACGGTTGAGATTTCCGGCCCCCTGATGCTGGTTGACAGAGTCGAGGGAGTGGCGTACGAGGAACTGGTGGAGATAGAGCTGCCCAGCGGAGAGATCCGCCACGGGAAGGTACTGGAAGTGGACAGCAGAATGGCTCTGGTACAGCTTTTCGAGGGCAGCAGCGGCACCGGCATCACCAACAGCAGGGTGAGGTTCCTTGGCAAGCAGGTGGAACTGGGTGTCTCGGAGGAGATGCTGGGCAGGGTCTTCGACGGCCAGGGACGGCCGAGGGCGCCCTTCGATACTGCCCCGCCGGTGGTGCCGGAGAAGATGGAGAACATCAACGGCGCACCCATAAATCCCTATGCCAGGGATTACCCCGCGGAGTTCATCCAGACCGGCTTCAGCTCCATCGACGGCATCAACACACTGGTCAGGGGCCAGAAGCTGCCGGTCTTCAGCGGCAACGGTCTTCCCCACTCGGCTGTGGCTGCACAGATAGCCAGGCAGGCCAAGGTGCTGGGAGAGGGTGAGAACTTTGCAGTGGTATTCGCCGCCATGGGCATCACCTTCGAGGAGGCGGATTACTTCATCAGGGACTTCAGGAAGACCGGCGCCATGGACAGGGCGGTCGTGTTCATGAACCTGGCGGACGATCCGGCGATCGAACGTATCTCGACCCCCAGGATGGCCCTTACAGCGGCCGAGTACCTTGCCTACGAGAAGGACATGCATATCCTAGTGATACTTACGGACATGACCAACTATTGCGACGCCCTGAGAGAGATCTCGGCGGCCCGCAAGGAGGTCCCGGGAAGAAGGGGTTACCCCGGCTACCTGTACACCGACCTTTCCACCATCTACGAAAGGGCGGGGAGGATAAAAGGAAGGAAGGGGTCCATAACCCAGATACCCATCCTGACCATGCCCGAGGATGACAAGACCCATCCAATCCCGGACCTAACGGGCTACATCACCGAGGGTCAGCTGATACTCAACAGGGAGCTCCACAAGAAGGGCATCTACCCTCCGATGGACGTGATGGAATCACTTTCCAGGCTCAAGGACAAGGGCATCGGGAAGGGAAAGACCAGGGAGGACCACGCCGACCTTTTCAACCAGCTCATGGCAGCGTACTCGGCCGGAAAGGACGCCAGGGAGCTGGCCGTGATCCTCGGGGCGGCGGCACTGAGCGAACTTGACCAGAAGTACCTGAAGTTCGCCGACGAGTACGAGAAGCGCTACATAAGCCAGGGGGAGCATGAGAACAGGGACATTTTCGAGACACTCGACCTGGGCTGGGACCTGCTGAAGCTGCTTCCAAGGAGCGAGATGAAGAGGATCGACCCCAGGAGGCTGGACAAGTATTGGCCTGTCGACGGGCAGGATACTTGTGACAATGGGGAAGAGGACGGCTGATGTCCATCGTCGTCAGCGCAACCCGGATGGAGCTCCTTCACCTCCGCAAGAAGGTGAAGCTGGCCCAGAGGGGGCACAAACTACTGAAGGACAAGCTGGACGAGCTGATGCGTCAGTTCAAGATACTCATCTCAGCCTACGAGGGAGCCAGGCAGGACCTCGAGAAGGAGCTGGAGACGGCCTACGGAGAATTCCTTTTCGCAAGGGCCGCCATGACGGAGCCGGGTCTCATGGACGCCCTTCGCTATCCCGGCGCCGAAGCCAGGGTGAAGACAACGACCAGAAAGATAATGAACCTGGTCCTCCCCGTATTCCAGGTCAGCATCGAGGGGAACGTCAGGAACTACGGGATGTTCGACACTCCCGCCGAACTGGACGAGGCGCTTAAGGTCTACAAGGAACTGCTGCCGAAGATCATCAAGCTGGCTGAGCAGGAGAAGGCAATAAGCCTTCTGGCCAGGGAGATAGACACCACCAGGAGAAGGGTCAACGCGCTGGAATACAAGCTTATCCCCGAACTTGAAGTGGCCATAAGGGCCATCAGGCTCAAGCTGGAGGAGATGGAGCGGGGCAACCTGACCCGTCTGATGAAGGTCAAGGAGATGGTGGAGGCCAAGCGCGATCTCAAGCAGTGACCGAGTCCTATTAGAAGTGCGCCATTCCTTCAAACACGTTCTTGACAGTTGTGCATTATGGTCCGTCCGGGAACCTTCGGTCTTGATGTTCCCGCCCGGATGGCTTATGAATCATCTGTAGGATTTTGCAAGGATTTAAAAGGGAAGGATCAACATGAGAACTGTCTTTTTCGCTGCCATTGTGCTGGCGGCTTCGAGTATCGCCATTGCTCAGCAGACGGAGTACTACGGCTGGGAAGGCACAGCAACGCTGCTCAGCATGTACCCCGACAGCTGCGTTGAAGCCACGCTGGTGAGCGACCCGGTCCATGGCGGGTCACAATCACTTCAGCTGGAGCGTCTCTCCGATGGGACGCCCCAGGCCTACATTGCATGGATAATAGGTCTCAACGACGGGGACGAGGTCACGGCGAGCTTCTGGCGATACGACGTTACCCCTGCCGCAGCCCCTTCCTGCAGGATATGGGCCCACTGGAACGACGACCCGGGAGATGTCAACGGTTACGCCGGCAGCGCCAGCGGCAACACGGAATACGGACCCGGCACCGGATGGGACGAGGCATCCTACACCTGGACGGTAGTCGACGGCCATACCGGTCTCGTGATAGAGGCCAGGGTCTACTCCAACCCGGGGGATATAGTATGGGTGGACGACATGACCATAACCGCCCCCACCGGCACGACCATCGTCTTCCCGGGAGGCCTTTCCCTGGAGAACACCACTTGGGGCGACATTAAAGCGACATTCTGAACTTTAGGGAAAGGAACAGGAAATGGTAAGATTCTTTATACCTCTTGCAGTACTGGTTTTCTCCTCGATAGCCCTCGGCCAGTACACGGTGGACTACGGCTGGGAAGATACTGCGACCCTCTTCGGCATGTACCCCGACAGCATCCTCATTGACGACATAGCGACATCCCCTGCTGATCCGGTGTACTCCGGGAACCAGTCGCTTGAACTCGAGAAGAATCTGGACGGAACCGCTCAGGCCTACGTTGCATGGATAGTGGGGCTTTCCGACGGAGACCAGGTCACCGCAAGCTACTGGTGCTACGACATTTCAGATGCAGGATATCCCTCATCCAGGATATGGGGGCACTGGAACGATGATCCTTTCGACCCGTACGGATACAGCGGAAGCGCCAGCGGCAACAGCACCTACACATCGGGGATAGGCTGGGAACAGCTGGAGTACACCTGGACCGTGAGCGCCGGACATACCGGTCTTATGATCGAGGCCAGGTTCTACGGTGACCCCGGCACTTTCCTCTACTTCGATGATCTTTCTGTGACGGCACCGAACGCGGCAGAGATACGTGTACCAGGATATGTCGCCATGCAGCGTTCGACCTGGGGGTCCATCAAGACCATTTTCTAGCTGCGCAATCATGATCGACGATAGCGGGGAAGCGTCTGCTTCCCCGCCCTTCTTTATAACGGCTCTCCTTCAGAACAGCCTGCCCAGCTCCTCGACCATTCTCACGGCCCCGGCGTAGACCTCCGCAGGGCCCCTGGCCAGCATGTAGGCCGGAGTGGTCACTATCTTCCTTTCAGGATCCACCACTGCATCATCCACAGAGCATTCCACATGTACGGCGCCCATGGCCTCTATGGCCCCGGCCGTCTTCGGGTCGCTTCCTATGGTCACCCGCGCTCCCGGCACTGTCCGCGCTATGATCACCGGGGCTATGCACATGGCGGCTATGGGTTTGCCGTCACGAAGAGCATCACCTATCAGTTTCTCCACTTCCGGGTTGACCCTGCATCCGGGTCCGTCAGCGGCGAAGGAGCAAAGCGTGAGAGCAGCCCCGAAGCCGCCGGGGAACATCACGGCGTCATAATCATCCCTGCGCAGCTTCGAAAGGGGCCTTATGTTCCCCCTTGCTATCCTCGCCCCTTCCTTCAGCGCGTTCCTGGGACGGGACTCGGGCTTTTCGGTGGAATGGTCCACCGTGGCCGCCTGCTGCACGTCAGGGGCAGTAAAGATCACTTCGTACCCCGCCCTGTCCAGTGCTATGAGGGCCGAAACGGCCTCGTGTATCTCCGATCCGTCCTTCACCCCGCATCCGCTTAGAACGAACGCCACTCTTCTGCCCATGATTCATCCTCCATTCGGGTAGCTCGCAATCCTCAGTACAACTGATACTATAACCGCCGAAGCGGGTCCAGCATTCGGGGACTTTGCCCCCTTTCAGTGTGTGATGTATCTTCTGCCCAACTGAAAAGGAGTCCATATGAGCAGGATACTCTTTGCCGCGACGATCTTATTCATGACGGTCACTTCCTGTTACTACGGAGCCATGCAGAGCGCCCACACTCTTGGAAAGAACCATATCACAATAACCGGCGGAGCCACCCTTCCGGCCTACTTCTCCGCCCAGTCGAAACAGGAGGCGGAGGATACCAGGGAGGACTATCTCGTGGCCTATCCCACGGCTGATTTCGCCATCGGAGCCACGGATAACATCGACCTGGGCGTATCATCCTTCGGCTTCGGTGTCGGACCCATGGTCAAGTACAACATCATGCCGTCCCAGGACCCCACAGCCGTTTCCGCCATGCTCAACATGAACTACGTGATACCCATGCAGGTGATGATGCCCAGACTGTCGCTCTGTGCCGGCCACAGGTTCGACCGGGACCTGGAGATCTTCGCAGGTGCCGATCTGGGCTACGGTCCCGACCTGGCCAACATTCCCGAGACCACCGACGGCGCCCATGACTGGGATTCCGTTGACAACACATTCTTCTCGTGCCTGCGAATAGGCTGCGAGTACGAGTTGAAGCCTCCTGGAAGCCCCAACGCCGACAGGACCTACCTTCCGGAATCAATCCTGTTCCAGTTCTCCATACCCCTGGACATATCCAGGAGCATGATACTTGCCGGACTGGGAGTGACCTACTAGGAAAACTGAAGAGAGGCGGAGAAACGCGATGCCCCTGTCAGACATGCACGTGCACACAAGCGATTCCCCTGATGCCGAGATCCCGGCACGTATCCTCGTCAGGAGAGGCAGGGAGGAGGGTCTCTCCGCCATAGGGTTCGTGGCGCACCTGGACATGAATCCCGAGGATTGCTGCTACGACTCCTTCGATCCTTTCGGCTATGAGGAATCCGTGGAGGGTGCCAGAAGGGAATCGGAGAACAGGATCACGGTCATGAAGGGACTGGAGGTAGGAGAGCCACACCGGTTCCAGGCAAGGGCGAAGGACCTTGTGGACTACTCCGACTACGATTTCATAGTAGGAGCCCTTCATCACGTCGAGGGAGCGGGAATGATCCTGGGGGACGAGGTCTTCAGGGACGGCGAACACCTCCCCATAGTAGAGGAGTACTACCGCGAGATGCTTCAAATGGTGGAGACGGCTGACATGGACGTACTCGCCCATATGGGGCTGTTCCGAAGGGGGCTGGCCATGGCCGGACTTGATCACGCCTTTGATGAAATCAGTCTATGGCCGGACCTGCTGAGAGGAATACTCTCCGCGCTGATAGAGAGGGACATGGCTCTTGAACTGAATACTTCCGGACTGCGAAGGAAGGAGAACACCACATATCCCACTCCCCGGGTCATGGAACTCTACAGGGGAATGGGCGGGGAGCGAATTACGCTGGGATCCGATTCCCACCGCGATCCCCACGTGTTCTTCGGGCTGGCGGAAGGCAGGAGGATACTTCTCGAGAAAGGTTTCGAGAAGACGTTCATCTACAGGACGAGGGAACCTAGTCCGCTGCCTCTGATCGGATAGCCTCCGCCCTCAGCGGGTTAGACCGCGCTCCTCCAGCTCGCGCGTCGCCGCATCGACGCGGTCGGTGGCAGTGGCAGTGGCCACCCAGCGGCACAGGTCACTCACCCCCCGGTCGAAATCTATCTCCGGCCTGAAGCCGAGCAGTTCCGAGATCGATGAGCAGTCGGCGAAGCAATGCCTGATATCCCCGGCCCTGAACTGGTCCCTGATGATGAAATCGTCATCGGGCCTGCCGAGGTGGCGGGCTATGGCCTTTGCCATATCCAGGATGCTGGTGGGTCTGCCGGTGCCGACATTGAGCACGCATCCGTCCGCGGCCGGGCTCTCCAGCGCCATGGCGCATGCCCGGCAGAGATCGCGGACATGAACGAAGTCGCGGCTCTGCAGGCCGTCTTCGAAGATCACAGGCGGGTTATTGTTCAGGAGCCTCGAGGCGAATATGGCGCCTACTCCGGTGTAGGGATTGGAGAGAGCCTGCCTGGTGCCGTACACGTTGAAGAATCTCATGGCCACCGCCGGTATTCCGTAAGCCTGGCCGGTGACTAGGAACATCTCCTCGTGGCTTCTCTTGTTAATGGCATAGATCGAGGCCGGGAAGAGGGGCTTGGTCTCGGGCACGGGAAGAGGCGTCGACGCAGTCCCGCAGACAGGGCACCTCACCTCCCACTCATGCCTCTCCAGCTGTTCGGAGGGGCGCAGGCGGGGGGCGAAATCACCGCATTCGAAGCAGCGGTAAAGACCCTCACCGTAGATCGACATGGAGCTGGCTACCAGCATCTTCCTTATGCTGTCCCTTCTCCTGACGGCCTCCTCAAGGACCACGGAGGCTCCCAGCGCATTCACCGATGTGTAATGCTCCATTCTGTACATGGACTGCCCTACTCCCACCGCCGCCGCGAAATGGACAAGCAGGTCGCATCCATCAAGGGCTCCGGCCACATCCGACCGGTTCCTCACATCTCCCACAATAAGCTGGACCGAGGGATCGAGATAATCCGGCCTGGAAGGGTTGTCGCCATGCACCTGGGGATCCAGGTTGTCAAGAGCACGCACCTGGTAGCCCTTCTCCAGAAGGAGATCGGCAAGGTGCGACCCTATGAAACCCGCTCCGCCTGTAATCAATACTCTCATCTGCGGCTTTCCAATCCTGGTTCTACTCAGTATCCGGGCTCTGTGATCCTCCGATGAACAGCAGAAGTATACCAGCCGGCCTCCCGTGGAACAATCCGTGACTACCCGCGGGAGATCCTCAAACATCTGCTGCTGTGCGCTTTCGGTCCGTCTTTCATATAGTACATACCCCGTGATATGAATCACAATTGAAAGGAAACCCGTGCGTATAGCCCTGGTTGTCCCTCCCTGGGGACCCGATGACATCAGAGCCAAGGACACCCGCGGAATATCGGGCTGCTGGCCCACACCGGGGCTTCAGTACATCGCGGCCGTGCTTCGTGAAGCCGGCCACGAGATCATGTTCCTGGAAGGCTTCTTCTACAGCAACGAGGAAATGCTGGAGAAGATCCGGGAATTCAGGGCACAGGCACTGGGTGTGTACGTCATAAGCCTGCTCTGGGACAAGGCGAAACCCCTCATCGAGAAGGCCAGGGAAAGGGATCCCGGACTGTTCACCTTCATAGGCGGGCACGGTGCCACCGCCATGCCGGAGACACTCATGGAAGGCACTCCTGCCCTGGACGCCATTGTGGTAGGCGAGGGGGAGATCACATCCAGGGAACTCATCAGGGCGGTGATGAACGGAGAGGATCTCAAGACGGTCAGGGGTCTGCTCATCAGGGATGGAGGCAGGCTGCTCAGAACCCCTCCCAGGGAGATGCTCGATGACCTGGACCGGCTTCCCTTCCCCGCGGTGGACCTGTGCGAGATGGACCGTTACTATCCCAGCTTCGAGCAGGTCTCGACCGTACCTGCCATGCAGATGCTTGCCAGCAGAGGCTGCACCGGGAGCTGCCTCTACTGCTACAAGATGTACGGCAGCAGGATACGCCTTCGTGATCCGGTACGGGTTGTCGACGAGATCGAGTACTACATCAGGAACTACGGCACCAGGGAGATCAAGTTCTGGGACGAACATTTCTCCCATGACCATGATCATGTCTACGCCATATGCCGGGAGATCATGGCCAGGAACCTGAACATAAGGTGGTGGGTTTCCTGCAGGGCCGATTCCGTTGACAGGCCGCTTCTCAAGGCCATGAAGAAGGCCGGCTGCTGGTGCATAAACTACGGGGTGGAGAGCGGGCTTCAGAAACACCTTGACACCCTGATGAAGCACGAGAGCATTCAGCAGATAAGGGATGCCGTGAGACTTACCCACAGTGTTGGCATAAAGACGCATACCACATACATCTTCGGGATACCGGGAGAGACATTCGAAGACGGCCTCAAGACCATAGAGTTCGCCAGGGAGCTGAATTCGTTCACCGTTGAGTTCTTCCCCATCACTCCCTTCCCCGGCACTCCCCTGTACAAGGGAGTCCACAGGGGCCTCTTCGGTACGATGTCGAGCGATCTCGGAGACCAGGGGATGCTCCTGGACCGGCCCTGCTTCGTACCCTTCACGATGACCGCGGACGAGATCATGGAGCTGAGGAGGCTGGCCTACCTGAAATATTTTTTCAGGCCCCGCTTCATTCTCTACAGACTTACGAATATCACCTCCCCGTTCCAGCTCAGAGCCGTTTACCACGGGGCCGGGAGCCTGCTGCAGATGTTCCGGGAACAGCTGGCATCGCTGTGGAAGAAAACCTTACATCCCTCTCGATAGTCATTCCCGCACGCAACAGCAGTCACACGCTGAAGCAGGTGCTGGAAGCCATCTCTCCTGAGCTGACCCGGCACGACGAGCTGATAGTGGCAGATGACGGATCGACCGATGGATCGAAGGAACTTGCCGGGTCCCTCGGCGCCAGGGTCATACCCAACTCCGGCAGACCCGGAGCCGCCGGTGCAAGGAACGAGGGCGCCAGGGAGGCCTCGGGGGACTGGGTCCTGTTCGTCGACAGCGACGCGGTGGCTCCGAAGGGCTGGAGACGGATGCTCCAGTCGGCCATCGACCAGGGGCCTTCTGCGGTTCAGGCCGTCTACTCGCCCCAGGCCGTAGGGGGCGACGCTGCAACCTTCTACAAGAACTTCTATTACTACTACACTTTTACCAGGAGGATACGGGACAGACATATAACCGGTTGCGGAACATTCTTCTTCGCTGTGGACAGGAACCTGTTCCGGGAACTGGGCGGCTTCGACGACAGGATACCGGGAGCCACCGTCGAAGACGCCGATTTCGCTGCCCGGCTCACGGGCGCCGGGGGGAAGATTCTTCTCAAGACCGATATCGAGGTTCTCCACCTGCGATGTTACACGATCTCCCAGCTGATGTCCTACGAGTGGAAGATGATGAGATCCAAGGTCCTCTATCTGCTGAGGAGGGATACCGGTCACGGAAGACCCTCGGTCTCCATGGCAAGACCCTCCGAGATGCTGCCGGTCATGACGGGAGCCGCCGGAATGTGGCTCGCGGCGGCAGGTCTGGCCGTCTTGGCGGCAGGGCTCAGGTGGGGGATATGGATGACCGCGGCGGGAGCGGTTACGGTGATCGCGGGTCAGGCTGGTTTCTGGTTCAGCTCCATTAGAACTGGAGGATGGAGGGGTTTCAGGGCCATATGGATAACCCTGCCCGATCTTGCCCTCGTCCTTCCGGCGGCTCTTTCCGGCCTGATCTCGAGGATCAGGGGAAGGAAATACTGATTTGAGGTCCTGGATCTTCCTGGTCTCGGGAATACTCCTGCTGATGACTTTCGCTGCCCTCAGGTTGTCCGGGACCGTTCATTCCGGACATGCTGAAAGTCTGTTGCAGCTGGTGACACTGGTCCCGGCAGCCGTCTGTTTAGGCGCCTGGGCCGCCTGCAGGACCAGGCGCGACCTGTCGGAGCAAATACTCGGATTCCTGACCGGGATCCCCGTCCGGCTCTTCCTTGGATCGGTCCTTGCGGTACTGGCGGTCTTCTCCGTCTGGATGGCCTACGGACCGTTGCAGGGAATACCGAAGGGGTCCGACGAGTCGGCCTACTACTTCCAGTCCAGGATCTACGCCGCCGGCCGGCTGGCCGCTCCGGTCCCCGGAGTGGAAGATCCAATGGCCCAGTTCCCGTTACGGCACTTCGTGTTCAGCCAGGGGAAATGGTTCATAGTCTATACACCCTTCCACTCGGCTCTCATGGCTCCGTTCACAGCAGCGGGAGCGGCGCCGCTGCTTGGACCCATGGAAGGGCTGCTCTCACTGCTGGGGATATACCTGCTCGTAAGGCTCTGGACCGGTGAAGCGCTGGCCAGGATCAGCGTCCTGCTACTGCTGCTCTCCCCCTTCTTCCTGTTCATGACCGTCACCTTCATGGCCCACAACACCAACCTCATGCTGGTGACCTGGTCACTATACCTGCTGTCACGGAGGGTGAAGGGGGCAGGAGTCCCGTTCAGTCTTGCCGGGGGATTCCTTGCAGGCCTGGCTTTCATGACCAAGCCCTATCCGGTTCTTGTCTGGCTTGTGTTCATTCCCCTGACCGTGATCATCTGTTTCAGGAAGAGGTGGCTGGCCGTCCTGGCACCGGCGGCCGCTGCGGCTGCGGTTCCCTTCGCTCTTTTCCTGATGGCCAACGCCTTTTACACCGGCAATCCCTTCATGGCAGGCTACGACATGGTCCGCGGGGGGAAGCTGATCGGTTTCGGACCCGACAAGGCATGGTTCCCGGTGTATGGTGATCTGGCCCACACCCCCCTGAGGGGGCTGATCAACCTGACCAGACAGATAGGCTCCGGGAGCACCATGTTGTTCGGATGGCCTTTCCTGTCCCTGATACCCCTTGTCCTGGCCCTGAAGCGGGGCAGGAGGGACAGGAGGGTCCTCTGGCTCTTCATTCCGCTGGGCCTCATCATGGTCCTGATGTGGCTGCACTACTATCCCGCCACGGACTACGGTCCCAGGCACTACTTCACGTTCATGCCCGTCATCCTCCTGTTGTCCGCCCTGGGCCTCGGGGAAGCGGTCAGGATGGGCAAGAGATGGAAGGGCATATGGGGCGGGAACTTCGTCACTGCAACTGTCATCTGCCTGTTCGTTATCGACCTGGTGATAATCATCCCTGACGGGATAGCACAGAGGGCCGGGCCGTGGCTGACCATCGACAGGATGCCGGAGGAACTGTCCCGGGATCGTGTTGAACCTCCGGCCATCGTGTTCATGCAGGCCGGACAGCTGGGTTACCCCAACATATGCAGCGGTCTCAACTTCGACTCCCCCTTCCTCGACGGCCCCGTCATCTACTGTGCACACCAGACCACAGGGGAGGACCTGGGATTCATGACCGCATATCCCGGCAGGAACAGCTACCTCTACTGGTACGCAGGCGGGGAGTTCCACGTCGAGGAATGGAGCGCTGATCTATCGGATGAAATAGAGCCTACCAGGAGCATGGATTACCGAACATATTTGCACATGCCTGATACCACCGTCCTGATGATAGAACCGTCCTGATGATAACACCGTCCTGATCCGACCGGGACCTATCTATGAAGGGTT
>CAZXEF010000005.1:28241-35350 GCA_964639605.1 uncultured bacterium
ACCGTCCTGATGATAACACCGTCCTGATCCGACCGGGACCTATCTATGAAGGGTTTTGACCTGAACAAGCAAGAAGTGGTCTGCTACATGCCGGCCTACAACGCCGAGCATCTCATGGAAGAGGTCATCAGAGGGATCCCTTCGGATACCATGGAAGCCCTGGATACGATCCTGGTGATCGATGACGGCTCATCCGACGGGACAGCCGAGCTTGCCTTGAAGCTCCGGGAGGAGTTCCCCAAGGTGGCCCTGCTTCGGCATCCCTGCAACAGGGGATACGGGGCCGCACAGAAGACCGCGTTCGACTGGACTCTGAAGAACGGAGGGGACATAGCCGTGATGCTCCATTCCGACGGTCAGTACCCGCCGGAATTCCTGATGCCCATGCTGGAACCTTTCAGCAGCGGCGCCGAAGTTGTGGGGGGAAGCCGAGTCCTTTTCGGAGACATGAGAAAGGGCGGTATGTCCAAGACCCGTTTCTACGGCACGATATGGCTCAATGCCCTGGAGAACTTCGTTTTCAGGCAGAAACTCACCAGCTACCACAGCGGTTACAAAGCCTACAGCGCAAAAGCCCTGAAGGAGATTCCCTACAGCGGATATTCGGATACCTTCAATTTTGATTCTGAGATGCTTGTCGGCGCCATACGCGCGAAGCTCCGAATAGACGAAGTGCCCATTCCCACGATTCACGGGCAGGGCTTCTCCAGCCTCAGACCCGTGCCTTACGGCCTGTCAGTCCTGCGGACGATAGTAAGGTATATTTTCGGAAGGATATAGCCGGGTCACGGCTCTCGGGTCTTTCTCAGTACCGCTTTCCCATGATGAACAGGGCAGTGCCCACGATCACGCCCCATCCGAGGACGGCCATGTCCAGGATGCACAGAAGGACGAACCCCGGAAGGACTCCCCTGTCGAAGTAGCACGCAGCCTTCCTGAAAAAGTTCAGATGGCACATCAGAGAGAGCAGCAGACCAGCCGACGCCAGGGGGAGCAGCCAGCGCCACAGGGAAAGACCCAGCAGCCAGCCCGCCAGCGACGCAATGATAGAGGCTCCGGAAACAAGTACTAGAAGGATACTGAGCACGACCCAGCGGCTGTGATGCGTCCCGGTCTCCCTTATGTTGATGTACCTTCTGAGTAGACGGTCAATTACTGACCGCCAGCCGCTCTTCGCCTGGGCTCGGGCCATTCTCAGCCTCCGTGCCATGAACTGAGCCACATTGTAGGAGGCGAGGTGTGTGACCTGGATGTCCCTGGCCAGCAGTATCCTGCCGCCCCGGTCTGCGATCTCGTAACCAAGCTCTTCGTCCTCGACCGTGGGCTCAGGGATGCTTGCGTTGAAGCCGCCGGCCTGGAGAAAGATATCCTTCCTGATGGCCGCGCACCATGTGGCGAAGGTTGCAGTGCAATTCCCCCGGATCCGGTCAAGGGCGTAGAAATAGTAGAAGTTCTGGTATCTGGATACTGGATCTGCCGCGGGGCAGTAGGGAGAGTAGAGGGTCTGGACCGCCGCCGTGAGAGGGTCGGCTTCAAAAAGGGCCGATATCCTC
The DNA here is from genome assembly GCA_964639605.1 of uncultured bacterium. Taxonomy (GTDB): domain Bacteria; phylum Fermentibacterota; class Fermentibacteria; order Fermentibacterales; family JCC-6; genus Aegiribacteria. Next base: position 29,795 of record CAZXEF010000005.1, read on the forward strand.
TCGATCAGGTCAGAAGGAACAACCACATCGGAATCGAGGAACAGGATGATCTCCCCCTCTGCCAGGCCGGCCCCCTCGTTCCTGGCTCTGGCCGGCCCCATCCGTTCAAAGAAGGAAACCACCTTTATTCCCCTGGCACGGGCTATGACGGGGGTACCGTCGGAGGAGCAGTCGTCCACAAGTATCACCTGGAAGGGGCGAACCGTCTGTCCGTCCAGGGAATCGAGGCAGCGTTCCAGGGTGAGACCTGCGTTGTAAGCCGGGATGACCACAGAGATCCTGTTTCTGTCAGCCAGTGTTCCGCTCCTTTGCCGTGGTTGGCCTGGGCACCAAGTACCGATGATAACCAAGGCTCACACCCTCGAAAAGTACAGCATTCCGGGGCGTCAGCCGCTCCCGGAGAACAGCATCTCGGTAATGATCCATTTCAGGTGGGAGGGGATAAGGCCGTCACGGGTCTGAGATGACTTCAAGGAGTCCTGCCGGCAATATTCAGGAGAGGTTTCAAGGAAATCCTTCACCCGGGATATTCCGCGGCATCATACTCATCACAGCTGGCCGACTCCTGTGAGCTCAGCCAGGACCGCCGGGAGCCTGACCCTGCCATCTTCGGTCTGACCGTTCTCCACCAGGGCGGCCACAACCCTGGGAAGGGCAAGGGCGGAGCCGTTGAGAGTGTGCACGAAGCGAGGCCTGCCTCCGTCCGAGGGCCTGTACCTTATCATGCCCCTTCTCGCCTGGAAATCCCTGAAGTTGGATACAGAGGAGACCTCAAGCCACTTCTTCTGACCCGGGGCCCAGACCTCCAGGTCGTAGCACTTTGCGGCGGCGAACCCAAGATCGCCGGTGGAGAGGAGCGATACCCTGTAGGGAAGTTCCAGGAGCTCCAGCATCCGCTCAACATGTGAGACCATTTCCTCATGTACTTCCGGGGAATCCTCCGGCCTCACTATGCGGACCATCTCCACCTTCTCGAACTGGTGGACCCTGTTCAGGCCCCTTGTGTCCTTCCCGTAACTGCCGGCCTCCCTGCGGAAGCAGGGCGAATAGCCGCACAGCGCTATGGGGAGGTCTTTCTCAAGGAGGATGGAATTCCTGTAGATGTTTGTCAGAGGGACCTCGCCGGTGGGAACGAGGAAAAGGTCGTCCTTCTCGATATGGTACATGTCCTCTTCCAGCTTAGGGATCTGTCCGGTGGCGGTCATGCTCTCACGGTTGGCGATGAAGGGGAACCACACCTCCTCCATCCCGGTCCTGGAATTATGCTCCATCATCCAGTTGATCAATATCCTCTGGAGCCATGCAGCCCAGCCCCGCAGAAGGATGAAGTTCCCTCCGGTTATGGCCCCGGAGGCTTCCTGGTCCATGCTGCCGCCGAGGATATCCCAATGAGGCAGAAGCTCTCTCTCCGTATCAGGCTCGCCCCAGGTTCTCACGATACGGTTGCAGGATTCGTCAATGCCCACCGGGACGTCAGGGTCGGGGATGTTGGGGAAACGTAGCTCGACCTCCGCCATGCGTGCATCCACACTTGAGAGTTCCTTCTCCAGCGCGCCTATCTCCAGGCCCACATCGCGGCTCTCCTTTATGAGAGTGACGGTATCAAGCCCCTGCTTCTTCAGCGAGGAAACCCGGCTGGACAGATCGTTCCTCCTTCGGCGGAGATCCTCTGTCTCTGCCAGCAGGCTTCGTCTTCTCTCGTCAAGCTCCAGCCATTCGTCGATGGGACAGGGCTCGCCCTTGTTCCCGGCAGCTGTCCGGACCCCTTCGGGATCGTTTCTCAGAATGTCCCTGTCAAGCATAATCGGCTTCCCTGTCAAGCATTGATACTCTCCCCGTCACTATGAAATGTTCGCATCAGAAATGAGGAACGAAGACCAGCAGTCCGACGACAAGGGCTGCCACCGCAGCAAGGAGGACGGCCCCCGCAGCCAGGTCCTTGGCCTTCTGCACCAAATCGTGCCACTCCGGTGCCGTATGGTCCGCCAGGAACTCAAGGGCGCTGTTCATCGCCTCCGCGGAAAAGACCATGGCCACCGAAAGCGTTATCAGAGCCCATTCGCCAAGGCTGATGCCAATGATGAATCCAGCTGCCACAACGGTGGCAAGGGCGGCCAGATGTATCCGCGCGTTGATCTGGGTTGCCAGCAGGGTCCAAATGCCCCTCATTGCGTACTTGAAACTCCTGAACCTCTTCTTCATCTCAGAAATATACTCCAAATCCTCTGTCACTGCTCCACCGCACTCCGAGCGAAGGTTGTATCCGAGGCGAGCCGGCCTCGTCACCGTGAGCCCCTGTCACCGCCAGTCCAACGGAAACGCCTATGGCCGCCCCCGCCAGGACATCGGACGGGTAGTGCTTTCCCATGTGCACCCGGGAAAGGGCTGTGAATACGGAAAGAACAGCGACGGGAATGCCGGCACCTGCGCCGTACCTGTCCCACAGGATAACGGCTGCGCAGGCGGTACCGGCAGCGTGGACGGAAGGGAAGCTCCTTCTGCTGCTGCCGTCCGGCCTTTCCCTCGCCGTGCCCAGCTTGAGGACACCGGCCACGCCGTACGTAAGAAGAAGACCCTCGGTGAGCATCTGGCCTGTCTCCTCCGTTCCGCTGGACCCATCGAGGGATCCTATGCCCCACAGGGCCGCGGAGGCTCCCAGCAGGGGAAGTCCCATGGAGTGGTGGCACAGCAGGGAAGCGTCGTCAAGGAGCCCCTCACCCATGAAACCGGGATTTCCTGCAGGGTCCTCGAGAATCAGGGCCGCTGCTGTGGCGGGGATCCCTATGCCGATGACCAGGAGCGGCTCCCGGGAGAACATCTCCTGAAAATCCTCCCCCATACTTGGGAGGAAGTCACCGGAAAGAACGCTTCCGGATATCATTAGTGCTACTGCAGCAACTGTCAGAAAGGGCAGGGTCCTGCGTCCGTTCATATGCCCAGTCTGTCAATCGGACCGTTCAGTTCGTCCAGTTCCTCCGGGGCGAACCTTCCCTCCCGGATGATGTCCCTTCGGCTTCCGTCGGGATAGATGACGGTTATATGCCCGATCATGTGAAAGGGAATGGAGATATCGATGTGTGTATGGGTGTAGGCCCCCTCCGGGTCTTCCTTCCTGGTCAGGGTCTTCTCGTTGTCCCTGGCTACCACCTCCCTGCCGTCGGGGTTCCTCACCGCCTGGTCCTCTTCATGGGCGTAGCAAGTGTCTCCGATGGCCAGATGGGGTCCCATCCTCTCTATGATGAGTACAGGAAGAAGGTCCATTATCCCGAACTTCATGGCCATTTCATAGGCAAGCGTATTGGTGCCTATGGCGAATTCCCCGGCCGGCAGTTCCTCATGAGGGAAGAAAAGCTGCTTCCTCACGAACTTTTCACCCTCCTCCCTGGACTCGAAATTGCTGCAGGTGTATTCCCTGGCCATTCCATCCCGGAAACCGATCTCAAGGTCCTTGAACTCCATCCGATTCAACATGACCTGCTCGACGTGCAGGGTCCCGTTGGTGCCTTTGAGCCTCGGGGAAGTGAATACTTCTCCCACCGGGATGTTTATGTCTGCCAGGCAGTTGCGGAAAGCGGTCTTTGATCCGAGGTCGTCCGGCTGCTGCAGGGCCACGGTAAGGTCGGTCCTGTTGGCCCCTCTCCCGAGGACGTGAACGCTCTCAGCACCGTCCAGGATACCTATGAGCGACTGCTGAAGCTTCATATGAGTTACGTTGTCCACCGAGTTCATCTTCATCGTGGCGTCGAATATCTCCTCGAAGCGGTCTCCTATTTCAGGTGAAGGGAAGGAGATGACGGTAAAGCTCATCTGCCGCCTTGGCATGTACTTCTCCTGAATGGACATGATCCCGTTCTGGTACTTGCGGAACTTCTCCATCTCCTCGTTACCGGGGCTCACCGCCTGAGGCTTGTCCACAGGCGAGAAAGGTTTCTCGCCGAAGAAGGTAACTACCATGACCCCACGGCACTTTTCAGCCATTTCGGAATGCTCCCGCATCATGACGTCCTTCTCCGCCATGTGGCGCTCTATGTAACCATCATCCAGCCAGAGTGTTACGTCGAACCTGTGGTCGAGGTTCGCCTGCCTGTTCAGTATGTTGGGAGAGGGACGGTGAACCACCGGGTTGAGACCGAGGTCGTCCACAAGAGAGGCGAGATGCCCGAGAAGCCTTTCGTAGCCCACCGGGACCCGTATCATCAGGGAGCTGCCGGCTTCCAGCACTTTACCCTCGGAGACGAATCCCCTCTGAAATGCGTCCGCTATTACCTCGGCCATCTTTTTCAGTTCCGCCTCCGGGTAAGCGGCGAAGAAGGCCGCTGTCCTAAGTTCATGTTCTCCGATGTGGCAGCCGTAACTGTAAAGGCAGCGGGGGTCATCGGGGTCGGCATTCTCCATGATGTCACGGTAGAAACGGAATTCGGGATCCAGTAAAGCCCTGAGAATCGGCTCCTCCATCACATCGGAGTAACGCTGCATGCTCTCCGCAAGTACGCCCTGCAGCCTCTGACCGTCCACTTTTCCGTCCCCCCCGACGCAGTCGAAACACTTGAATACCGAGGAAGACATGGAGGCCAGCTGGAACCTTCTGCGGGTGTAGGCGGCATCGACTCCGGAGGCAATGTGGTAGTACAGGAGCGCCAGAGATCTTCCCGAGTCTTCACCGAAGGCTTCTACCGCCCGGCCAGGATCTGCCCAGCTGCTTCCGTACATGTCCGGTGTCCTCCAGTCGAACAGCCCGGAATTGATCTCCCTCAGTCCGGTCAGGTCAAGCCGCTGCAGATCCCCTCGACCGATCTCCTGCTCCAGCCGGATCATGTAGAGCATCCTCGAGGAAAGGTCCATGAAAAACGAACCAGCCGGACCCGGGGTCTTTTCGGACCTGCGGGAGACCTCCTCCATATGCTCAACAGCCCGGTTGTAACTATCCGCCGCCTGACGGTTCCATTCTGCGTTGTAGCTTTCGATATCGAACATCATATTCCCTCCCGGAACGAATTCTCAGAAAACAGGTTGACCAGGTTACGCTTCGTAGAAACTCCTGACGGCCCCCGCGACTTCTGCGAGTTCCCCTTCCGTCAGTTCACCGAAAACAGGTATTGATATGACCTCCTTCGATGCCGCTTCCGATACGGGGAAATCACCCTCAACGTATCCCAGGCACTTGAAGCACTGCTGAAGATGCAGGGAAAGCGGGTAGTAGACGGCGCATCCGATCCCGCAGTTCCGCAGGTGCTCCAGCAGACGGTCACGATCCTTCACTCTTATTGTGTACTGGTTATAGACCGACCAGGCGCCCCTCTTGATCACCGGTGTCGTCACTTCCTTCAGATCACGGAAAGCCTTGCAGTAGAAAGCCGCGTTCCTTCTTCGTCCCTCGTGCCAGCCGTCCAGCCTTGCGAGCTTGACCCTGAGGAATCCAGCCTGCAGGGCGTCGAGACGGGAATTGAAGCCAACCTCGTCGTGAATATAACCCACACCTCCGTGCTCCCTCAGACTGATCAGCCTGGCCGCCGTATCCGGGTCGTCGGTGGTCACCATGCCGCCGTCACCCAGGGC
>CAZXEF010000006.1:0-19017 GCA_964639605.1 uncultured bacterium
GGCCGGACGAGCAGACAAGACCGGCGTTCATCTCGTTGGAGACGATATGGGCAAGTGTGGTCTTGCCAAGACCTGGAGGTCCATGGAACAGGATATGGTCCAGGGGCTCTCCCCTTCCAAGGGCTGCCTTTATCGTAATGGCCAGTTTCTGAACAACAGTCTCCTGCCCCACGTACTCCGACAGCAGCCTGGGCCTCAGGGAAGCAAGCGTACTCTCCTCGGCAGTCTCCTCCGGTCCCAGCACACCCCCTGAGATCACTGATTCCCTGCTCAATTCCCACTCCTGATCCTCATGGCCCTCTTGACGACTTCTGCGGTCCCGGCATTCTCCTCCAGCTGGCCGCACGCCTGGTCTATAAGACGGTCAGCCTCTCCCAGGGGCACCCCGAGCTGCCGCAGTACCGCCCTGGCCTCGGTCCTTGGTCCGGTAACGGTGCCTGCGGTGCCTGCCTCACCGTACATGTTCCTCATCTGCTCCTGGAGGCCGGCAACGATCTGCCTTGCCCTCTTGCTGCCTATGCCGGGAAGGGTGGTCAGATAATCACAATCCTCCGAGGCAATGGCCGAGGCTATCCTGTCCGGAGGCTGCTCCAGCGCCTTGACAGCGGCCCGGACCCCCACCCCTGAAACGGAGATGAACTTTTCGAAGAACTCCCTGTCCCTTTCATCGGGAAAGCCCACCAGCAGAGGAACCACCCTGTTTCCTTCCATCTGGAGGTGCAGGTAGACGGGTATCTCCAGGTGCATCCCCGGAGACACGCCCCTCAGAAAATAACCCGGCGCCAGCACGCTGATGACCACGGGTCCCATCCTGATCATAATGGCCGATTCAGCCGTTCTCTCTACCGAGCCCCTTATACTTTCTATCATTCCTGTCGCTTTCGTACGCTGCTATCGCAATAGCCAGCGCATCTGTCACATCATCCGGCTTAATCTCGACGGTAATTCCAAGAAGGTGCCTGACCATGCCGGATACCTGTTCCTTGCTGGCTCTCCCGTTCCCGGTGACCAGCTTCTTTATCCTGGTTGAGGGAAGCGGTACCTGGCGCACGTTCCGCTGCACCGCCGCAAGGCAGAGCACTCCCCTGGCATGGGCCATCTTGATGGCCGTCATCGGGTGATCGTAGTGGGCGTAAAGCTTCTCGATCCCCATGGCGCACGGCACGTACCTGTCGATTATCTCGACCATGCCCTGAAACAGCTCATCGAGCCTCTCGGGAAGAGGATCGCCTGCTGAGGACCGGATAACTCCTGCATCAAGGAGCTCGATAGTCCCAGGTCGGAAACAAAGCACCCCGTAACCGGTGGTTCCCAGCCCGGGGTCGATCCCCAGGTAAACGGACTCTGGAACCGCTGGCAATTACTCTTCCTGCATCTCGAAATTCGTATGGATGGCCTGGACGTCGTCGCTATCCTCCAGCGCCTCGAGCAGTTCAATGGTCTTTTCCGCCTCCCTGGAGTTCAGGGTGATGTAGTTTTCAGGTTCCTTGGTCACCTCGGCGCTGTCGGGCACCACTCCGTTCTCCACAAGGGCGTTCATCACATCGAATACGTCCGACGGCATGGTAGAGGCCACTATCAGGTCGTCCATCTTCTGGACATCCTCCAGGCCGGCGTCCAGACCCGCCTCGAGGACCTGTTCCTCGCTGTACCTGGTTCCGTCGATGGTTATCTTGCCCACTCTGTTGAACATGTAGGCCACGCTGTTCCTGGATCCAAGATGACCTCCATGCTTCGACAGCAGGTGCCTGACATCAGCCGCGGTCCTGTTCTTGTTGTCGGTGAGCACTTCGATGATGATGGCAACTCCCCCGGGACCGTAGGCCTCGTAGATTATCTCTTCGTAGCTTATACCCTCAAGTTCCCCGGTACCCCGCTTGATAGCCCTCTCTATGTTGTCCGAGGGCATGTTCTGGGACTTAGCGGTTTCCACGGCGACACGAAGCCTGGAGTTGGATTCCAGATCACCTCCCCCTTCACGGGCGGCAACGGAGATCTCCTTCACCAGCCTGCTGAATACCTTTCCTCTGGCCGCATCTGCTTTCTGCTTCTTGTGCTTGATGCTGCTCCACTTGTTATGTCCTGACATTCATAGCTCCTGTTCAGTGAAACCAATTCAAGATGTATCTCATAATCATGAACAATAGTATCGGTCATTCTGCAGTCAAGAACATGCCTCTGTGATCCAGTCCGGGATAAGAGGGCTTGCCGGCTTCAGTCGACGGATGATGGCTCAGCGCGGCCCGAGCTGCGCAGTATTCCATCGGAATCCCTCACGGCCGAGAGCGGAAGTCCGATTTCCGACCCGTTTATCCTGAGAACCTGATCCTCCGGCGTACAGCCAATGGCGTAGACATCAGCAGACACCACCTGGATGTCCAGGTCAACGCAGGCGAGGAAATCTTTCCGGTTCACCTCCACCCCCACTGCCACTCCCATGGCCAGGGCCTTTGCATCGGGAAGTCCGACAGAACCCCCTATCACCTTCAGAGGGGTTCCATGCTCCATCTTCTCGGGAAGGAAGTTCTCTCTGTGTATCCTTACTCCTGTCGAAAGAACAAGGCTCGTGGCAAAGGCAGGGAAGATCAACCTGTCCCTCCTGGTCTCCGGATCATTCTCGGAAAGACCCCTCTCCTTTCCCGTGAACTCCCTGAAGCCTTCCACGATCGAGGAGCTGGATTCCCTGCGGGAAACCCTCTGATAAATTGATACGATGACATCAACCTTCCAGAAAGGCAGAAACAGGGTTCCCGGTCCTCCAGGTCGAAGGAACTCGATCCGAACCGGACTGAACCCCTCTCCGAACAGCCAGCATCTTCCGCAGTTGCCGCAGTAGAATATCACATCGCTGGACAAACCCGCCAGGTCGTCACCGCAGTTCCTGCACCTGAGCGGTATCAGGGCAGGATCATCAGTATACGACATGGTCGCCTCCCTTGCCTTCCATGCTCCTGAGTATCCCGATGAGCCGCCAGGTGCCGAAGGCAAGGGCGCTCAGCATGAGCAGAAAAACGGGCAGACAGCTTGACCGGGATCCTGAAGACCCGATGATGTTGAGTTTCCCGCCGATGAGGACATCGAAGGAGAAAGGGAGAATGCCTGCCCAGAAAAGAGCCGCAGCAACCGTGATTATCCTCCGGTCACTGCCGGAGGCCGGGAACCGGCCCCTGAGAACGTCGCCCGACCGCCCGTCCACCACAACCTGGTAGGACCTTCCATCGCACCTGAAGTCGGTCAGCCACAGAGGGTAGTACACATGTGCGTCCCGGTATCCTGATATCACGGAGAACTCCCATTTCTCCTCCAGGCCGAACCCCACCCCCGACCCGAGTCTCCTGAGATACCTGGCCGTATGCTCACGAGCCTCCGCCAGGGTCACCACAGGGTCCACGAAGGTGCCTTCCCTGTCCGTCTCATCCTCCAGTATCTCCAGACCATCGGGAAGGGAATTCCTCTGTATGGACAGTCCCTGGATCGACATCTGGGAATCGGCTGACAGGGTGGGAATGCCAAGTGGCTCCAGATCCGCTCCGCTTATGTTCACACTGCCGGACAGCTGTATCTCCCTCTCCACCGCCCCGCCGCCGGTCCTGGTCTTGATCCTTTTTATCACCGTCACCGCATATCCCCCGGATGACTGCCCCTCGCAGTCTGTGACGGAAATCTCCTTCTCCTCGTATACCGGTTCCACTCCCAGGACGTAGCCGTTGACCTGGGCGCTGCAGTGCCAGAATGGTACATAGTAGAGTGTAGGCCTGCTGACCCTTGTCCTTTCGACCCCCCGGGGATTCTTGCTTTCAAGTTCCCTCCTGACTGCCCTCAGCACATCCACAGTGGATACTGAAGCGGGAAGAAGGTATTTCCTGACTGCATTTGAGAGCACCAGGCTCGAGGAGCAGTTCGGACAGACGGTATGGGTGTCACCCTCCCTGATCGCAAGAGGTCCTGCACAGGAGGGGCATTTCAGGGTTACGGTCACCCTGCCCATCAGATCTTCCCCCGTGTCTTGAAGTAGTAGAAGGCAACCACCACCAGGATCGCAGAGCCGTAGGACCAGATCCTGGATACCCAGGAAAAATCGAGACTTATGCTCAGCAGGTAGAGAGGAACAGAGACAACCAGGCCCGTGAGCAGGGTTTTGAGGAACAGTTTTCCAAGTTCATCCCCGGCTTTGGAATTCATATTGTCCATCGGAGGATCGGTGAGCATCCTGCCTGATACACCGTCGACCAGCACACCCTCCCCGTAGCCCTGCAGTTTCAGCATTACCACGAAGAAGGGGTGAAGGACCAGTCTGCCCCCTACCCGGTCAGCCAGTTCCCTGTCAATGGGAATTATCTCTCCAGGCTCGGCCATGCTCTCATCGAAGACCTTCCTGTCACCTGCCGGAGGACGGTAGGAATCAAGCTCCTGCCAGGGCTGGCTGAAGCATGGGATAAGCTCCCTCGAGGTGGAATCCCCGGTTTCAAGGAAGGGAAAGTACTTCCTTTCCATTGACATGACCATCCCTGGCGGGAAAAGCCTTCGGACGTACTCCTCAGAAACGGCGGTGCCGACAATGGCCGGCGTGCCTGCCGGAGTGCAGACCATTATCCTGGCATCGCAGTAGGGGCACCTGAGAAAGAGATCACTTTCCATCACCATCTGTTCCGAGCCGCACTGGGAGCAGTTCACCTTCATTCCGGAGCCCCCCCGGGATAGCAGACGCTCCTTTTCCAGGCAAGTCGGGCAACGGCCGAGGCGATGCTGTCAAGTTGTACTGGAAGTCCGACAAAGACCACGCGGGGTCCCTTATCAGAAGGGGACCTGAGGGATTCATCGACCAGAACGATGGATCCGTACACCTGAGATCCCGGGCTTTCCCAGCTATCCCCCTCGGAAATGTAGTGGTCGTAATCAGTAAGGACCAGCAGGCAGCCTGGGGAGTCGGGCTCCGCGTCCCGCAGGGTGGTTCCTCCCGGGACCGGGTCTTCGTCCACTTCACATCCGATCGCGCGCAGTAAACCGGCGACCTCATCCCTCCCGGTCTCTTCCATGCCCCTTATCATTACTGCGGGGACCGCGTCTTCCTCGGTCTCGCTCTCTATCCCGGCTGCGGCCGGAAGGTATACGGTGAATACAGAACCGCGTCCAAGCTCCGAATCCACCGTCACATAACCCCCGCATCCGTTGACGATGGAATACACGGCGGACAGTCCGAGGCCGTACCTGTTCCTGCCGGTGGAGAAGAAGGGATTGAATATCCTGGTCATGTCATCGTCCGAGATGCCTGTGCCGTTGTCCGATACGGTCATTATTACGTACTCCCCTACGGGGACCTTGGGTGTATCCTCCGTGATTACCGCCCTGCAGGCGGTCAGGGTCACCCTTCCGCCATCTCCCGCGGCCTGTCCGGCGTTCATGAGCAGGTTTATCAGAACCTGCTCGAGCAGTCCCCCGGACATTCCCGCAAAACCGGTCCGATCCGGGTAAGCCAGCTCAAGTTCCACATCCGGGTACCTGGATGCGAACATCATGGCACAGGACTGGATCACTTTGCCCGATCGGCAGAGGTCGGCTTTCCCTGAACTTCCGGGGTCAGAGGTCAGACTCGTTATCATGCCGCTTATCCTGCCAATGAGCTTCCTGGATTCCCTTACATGACGGAGGACGGCGCCCCTGTCCCCGTGCTCCCTGCTGATGCCGGACATCCTGGCCAGCAGGACTGTCAGGAGATCGTTCACGTTCCCGGCGATCCCGCGAGCCAGGACCTTCATGGAGTCGGACTTCTGGCAGTTGCGAAGCGAACGGTCAAGCAGCCATCCGGCGCTGACATCACGGAAGACGACCCCGTCAATGGGATCCGGGTCCCTGTCGCCGCCATTGGACAGGAATACTGTTCCGCTCACCAGTACATCCTGTCCGCTGGAGGGAACAAGGACGGTGGCTCCAGGGAAATGAAAGAAACCGTCCCTTCTGAGGGCTTCATCCATCCCTTCGGACATCGGCCTGCGTGTATTCCTCTCCACCAGGGTGCAGACTTCCCACAGGTCTATTCCAAGGGCTTTGCCTGCATTTCGGCCAGTAAGACGCTCAGCTTCGGGATTCATGTAGGAGATCCTCAGATCACGGTCCACCAGGACAACGGCATCGGACACCGCATCCAGGATGGTGGTGATATCCCGGAAACCATCCATCATTTGTTCGCGAATCCTCTACTCACTGCCGCCTATTATTACCAGTTCCCTCGTCTGCCTCAGGTCGGGGGCATCAAGAACGGCAAAATAGACGCCTCCGGGTACCCTCGAGCCGTTGCCGTCCCTGCAGTCCCACTGTACAGTGTGCGCTCCGGTGGACTCCAGCTGCTCCGAAAGATCGGCCACCTTCCTGCCGGAGAGGTCGTACACGGCCAGGCTTGTCAGTCCCTGGGCACCGGAGGATACCGTAACCGGTATCACCGCATGAACCGAAGCCGGGTTGGGGCTGAAGTGTCCAAGGTACGTTGTTCCCGTATAACCCTCGCCATGAGGGATACCGGTACTCGTTATCTGGGCTGCCGCTGGTTCGGACGGCCATCCGGGACCGAAGTCGGGATCCATCGCCACTGCCCTGAACCAGAAATCTCCTCCCTCGTGGGTGGAGACGGTATAGGAGTTCGTGGGCACGCCCAGGTCGAGGAAGTCGTTCTCCTCCCAGACCTCGACCTTGATGTCGTCGATGTAGAGGTCCGAAGAGCTGCCTCTGGTGGCCCACCGGAAGCTGAGGGTATCCCCCTGCCACTCGTCCAGCTCATGGATGTTCAGCCTCCAGACCGGATCGTTCCTTGTGAAGGTCTGCAGGTAGAACCAGTTCACACCGCCGTCGGTAGACACCTCCACGCTTCCCTGGCAGGAACCGCTGGGAATGTTGTAGTACGCCCAGAAGCTCAGCCTGCCCCCGCCGTTCTCGGGGATGGCCACCGTCTCGGTCCAGGTCATGTTTCCTGTTCCCCCTGAGAGGTATGCGCTTGAGGGTGAATGGTAATGTGATGTGGTGGTGGACCAGTTGCTGAAGTTGAAGGGTCCTCCTGCTCCGTCGTCGTCCAGGACCACCTCGTACCCGGAGAGCTCCTGAAGGGCGTAGGAATCGGCATCCGGTACGCTGCTCCAGGTTATGTCGAAGGGAGTTGAGACAGCGCCTATCGGGTCCATATCGGGAGTACCGGGCACGTGGGGATCGTAGGGACAGCCGGCCAGGAAAGCAGTCACCAGGTAGCTTCTCAGATTCCTCCTGGTGAGCTTGATAGTCTCCTCGAGCGATGGCCAGAACCCGGCGAAATCGCCGCCTGTCTCGTGATTCCAGCTCATTGTGCCGTAGAGGCCGTAGGCATGGTCCCGGGTGTTGCCGGCGGAAGGGTAATTGAAGTATGCACGCATATGCTCCTCACCTGTACACCACTGGACCATTATCTCAGCCTGGGTCTCGTACTGGGTCACATGAGGCGTCGGATCTGAGGTGTAACCCCAGGGGTAGAGGAGAATGTTGCCGTAGGTGTGGGTTGAGTGCATCTGGGTCGGGATATGATCCTGCCAGAATGCGTCCACGTTGTAGGTCTCCGGTTCGCTGAGGGGACCTGTGCCCCTGTAGGTCTCGCTGTTGGGATCGCCGCTGGAACCCGCTCCTCCCCAGGCTACCGACCAGTTCCGGTTAAGGTCTATACCGTCCCCGAGGGTGTAGTTCATGTTCTTCCTGTGCATCCCTCCGCCTCCGGGGGACTGCTGCTGGTTGTACACGTAACCGTCGATGTTGTTGCAGGGAAGGCACCATATCTCCCTGTTGTCCAGCAACCAGGTGGCCTGGAGGCCGCAGAATCCGTTCCTGCCGTAGTTCTCGCAGAGCCATAACATGAAGAAGCGTACATTCCTCATGGATGCCGGTTCCCTTGCATGTATCAGCCCGTCGTACCAGACGTTGGGCAGGGCCGGATCATCGTACCAGAAGTCCGTGTTCGAGGATATCTTGACCACTGTCTGGGGTCTGCCCTGGAAAGTGTTTCCTATGGAAGTAGGCGCGCTGGTGATGGACGGGTATGTGTCGTGCAGGTCGTCCATCCAGGCGGACAGTTCGTCCCAGGTCATGTACCCCCCCATGCTCCTGCCTGCGCACCGTCTCTGATAGAACCTCTCCATGTCGTCTATCCTGGTGGTGAAGGGGATACCGGCCGCCATCAGGGCGTTATACGCATCCTCGTCCACCACACAGTCGATGGAGCCGTCATCGTAGACATGGACGATGTCGCAGCCCGCGGCCACGATCCAGTCCGTTTCCGAATAATTGGAGGGTGTAACGCTGAGCAGAGAGTACCTCTCTGCCGCAAGGACTGATGCGGCCGCCAGAAGAACAATTAGCAGTTTTCTCATGGTCACCTTCTCCGGCTGAGGAATGTTGATTATTATTCCAGTCGCAATACGCGATCATTACATAATGAATATATGCAGGGGAGGTTTCCATGTCAGAGGGTTTCAGGGAACAGGTCAGAAGGGGGATTCCGGATTCCATCCCTCCGATGCCTCCGGACCTGGAAGGCGTCAGTCGAGCTCCATCGAGACCGGATATTCTGAAACCGGGCGAGAAGAGACTGGCCCTGCGGAACGCCCTGCGTTACTTCCCGAGGAAGTTGCACCCGGAGCTGGCACCCGAGTTCGCCCGTGAGCTGGAGACCGATGGCAGGATATACATGCGCAGGTTCAGGCCCGTCTACGAGATGAAGGCCAGACCCATAGGCGAATATCCCGCCAGGACACCGCAGGCCGCGGCGATCATGCTGATGATACAGAACAACCTGGACAGGGCCGTCGCCCAGCATCCCCAGGAGCTGATAACCTACGGCGGCAACGGCACGGTCTTCCAGAACTGGGCCCAGTACCTCCTGACCATGAAATACCTCTCGGAAATGACGGAGGAACAGACCCTCGTACTCTATTCCGGTCACCCTCTTGGGCTGTTCCCCTCCCACACCGACGCCCCGCGGGTGGTTGTTACGAATGGCATGGTAGTTCCCAACTACAGCTCCAGGAAGGACTACGACAGGATGGCGGCCCTGGGCGTCACCTCCTACGGTCAGATGACCGCGGGTAGTTTCATGTACATAGGCCCCCAGGGCATAGTTCACGGCACCACCATCACCTTGCTGAACGCAGGCAGGAAGTACCTGGGCCTCTCCCCTGATCAGGACCTGGCTGGAAGGCTTTTCGTCACATCGGGCCTTGGAGGCATGAGCGGGGCCCAGGCCAAGGCTTCGGTGATAGCAGGGGCGGTGGGAGTGATCGCCGAGATCAACCCCAAGGCGGTCAGGACAAGGCATGAGCAGGGCTGGCTCATGGAAGCGGAGGACGACCTTGACAGGCTCCTTCTCCGTGCGGAGAAGGCCATGAAGGCCGGGGAGCCGCTGTCTCTCGGATACACGGGCAATGTGGTCGACCTGTGGGAGAGGCTTGCCGCCGAAGGGGTGCAGGTGGACCTGGGAAGCGACCAGACATCTCTGCATAACCCTTACTCAGGCGGCTATTATCCTGCGGGACTGTCACTGGAGGGGTCCAACCGCATGATGGTGGATGACCCGGAGGGGTTCAGGGAGAACGTCCGGGAATCCCTCAGGAGACAGGTGAAGGCAATAAACACTCTCAGCGGAATGGGTATGTCATTCTGGGATTACGGGAACGCTTTCCTTCTGGAAGCCTCCAGGGCCGGCGCCCAGGACATCCTGAAACAGGACGGCTCCTTCTCTTACCCGTCCTACGTCGAGGACATCATGGGACCGCTGTGTTTCGATTACGGATTCGGACCCTTCAGGTGGGTCTGCACTTCCGGGGACCCTGAGGATCTGCGGACCACAGATCGGATAGCGGGAGCCGTACTTGAGGACATGGCGAAGACTGCGGACCCCGAGATCAGGCAGCAGATGCTGGACAATGTGCGATGGATCAGACAGGCCGAGGAGAACAGGCTGGTGGTGGGGTCCCAGGCGAGGATACTCTACGCTGACCGCAGGGGAAGGATGATGATCGCCGAGGCTTTCAACAGGGCAGTTGCCGGCGGCGATATCAGCGCTCCCATTGTCCTTGGAAGGGACCACCACGATGTGTCAGGAACTGATTCCCCCTACAGAGAAACGGCCAACATCAATGACGGCAGCATGTTCACTGCGGACATGGCGGTCCAGAACGTGATAGGCGATTCCTTCAGGGGCGCAACCTGGGTCTCTCTTCACAACGGCGGCGGTGTCGGCTGGGGCGAAGTGATAAACGGGGGATTCGGCCTTCTCCTCGACGGTTCGAAAGAAGCCGGGACCAGGGCTGCCGCCATGCTGGACTGGGACGTCTCCAACGGGCTGGCCCGAAGGTCCTGGGCCAGGAACCCGGGGGCCATCTATGCGGCAGGGAAAGCCATGGAGGACCAGCCCGCCATGAGGATAACCATGCCCGAGACAGCCGACGATGAACTGATAGACATGTGTTTCAGCTGATACGGGGTTCCTGGACGGATCAAGGAACAAGGAACCGGAATAGGGGAACCAGATGAGAACTGCTCTGATGATAACCGTAATGATGCTCCCTTCGCTTGCTTCCGCATGGGGTTTCCACGACTCGATGGGAGACGGCTCACCCGTTCTCTGCGTGACACCCAGGCAGAGCGCCATGGGTGGTGTATGGGCGCTGCCCTCCAGCGGACCCGCCTCCGTGTTCCTCAACCCGGCGGAGTTGTCGATGCAGACAGGACCTGGCCTCACGGCGTCCGCAGCCATCATCGAATGGAGAGCATCCGTGGAGGGCGAGAACTACTTCAACATTCTTGACACCGGCACCGGCGGGGCAGGGACGCTGGCCTTCGGAGCGCCGTTCTCGGAGACGATGGCTTTCGGAGCGGGGATATCAAGGGTCTCGGATTTCGGGTTCAACGGGGTCAGCATGGTTATGGAGGAGGTCAGTCCTGGGCTGTACGATGTGTACTCCATACAGTTCCTTGATGCCCAGGGGTCACTCTGGGAGGCCAACGCCGGCCTCTCCCTCGAACTGGCGGACTGGATCGCGGCTGGAGTATCGGGGGGTCTCAGGTTCGGCAGCGGCTCGTACCTGTACAGGAACACCTATGCGGACCCGCAGGTCCCTGGAGATACTGCGGAAGTGGAATGGGACGCATCGGACTTCGCCTTCCACGGAGGTCTTCTCCTCCCGTTCGAGTTCGGCACCTTCGCAGTCTCGGGAACCAACAGCTCCGACAGGTATCTCTCCAGGGTCGCCATGGGGTTCCAGAAGGATTTTGATGTTCTCAGCGGCAGTACCCTGGGGCTGGAGTTCGACGCCCAGGATATAGAGGACAGACCTTCCTGGGCGGGCAGGTTCTTCGCCCATTTCACAGAGATGATACCCCGGGTCCGCTCCACCTACAGCCTGGGTTTCAACAGGGCGGCGGACCATCACCATACGGCTCTTGCCCTGGGAACAGGGGCCAGGATACTGCTGGGCGACGTGGACCTTGACCTGGGGATATCCTGGATGAGCAGGAGCAGGGCGGGGTTCCAGTTCCCCGAGCCATACATAGACAACATCGACGACGCGGGGACCTACTACTCGGTGGGGATGACCTGGAGGATCTAGCCCGTTTCCCCGATCCGGCGGGCAAGTTCCTCCGAGTATTCCCTCAATTCGGTCTCATGTCCTCTCCATGGACCGCCTACGAGCACCAGCAGCTGGCGGCCGACGGGAAGTCTGAGCACATCGAAGCTGGGACCTTCATCGTTCCCGGTGATATGGGAAACCCTCCTGCCCATCACACGGCAGAAACGGAAGGTGAGTCCGGGGAATTCCGATGCGAGGGAGCGGAGTTCTCTTTCCAGCCTGTCCGTCTGTTCCCTGCTGAGGTGATCCAATATCCGCTCCCCGGAAGACTAAAGGCGTTGACATCGTACTAAGTGGGAAAATATACATTATTTCTATTCACCAGCAGACTCGGGAGGAAAGTATGAGGAAACTGATCGCAGTGGTAGGGCTGTTCGCTCTGATAGCGGCATGCGGAGGAGGCGGGGGCGGGACTCCGGGAGACGCTGTCACCGGAATGTTCGACGCGTTGAAGGCCGGTGACGGTGAGAAGGCGGTCTCATACATGTCGGCCAGCGCCCTTGAAGAAATGGACATGCAGCTGGAGATGCTGAAGGCGAACCCTGAGGCTTCCGCGCAGCAGCTGGCACTGATCGGGATCGAGATAGACGCCGAGGATATTCCCGGCATGACCGCCAGGGACTTCGCCGTGGCCATGATCTCCTCTCCGATGATGACGTCCGTGATGTCAACGGCGGAAGTAAGCATCGGCGAAGTGACAATAAACGACAATGCGGCGCTGGTGGAGGTCACCACCACGGTGATGGGAGAGTCCGAGACGCATACCATCGACGTCGTCAAAGAGGACGGTCAGTGGAAGGTCACCGAATTCGGCATGAACATGTGACTTCCCCGGACAGGAAGCTCTGAAGGGGGCCTTTGCCGCTAGAGGTACAGGTCCCTTTCACCATTCCTGACCCTGTCAAGGAGTTCCGTTACCCTGTTCCTCAGTTCCTCCCCTGGAAGCATGGACAGTTCTTCCTCGATCAGCTTCCAGCCCCTGTGCCTGGTGCCCTCCGAGGCGTAGTCGTCAAGGTACTCGGCGAAGGTGAGTATTGCGTTGGGCATGCAGAGAGTGTGGACCTTGCCGCTCTTGGCCACATCCATGAAATAGTGGCCGGTCCTTCCGCACCTGTAACCGGCCGTACAGAAGCTGGTTATCATCCCCTGGTCCACAAGGTAGCTTATGACATCCTCGAGTGACCGGTTGTCCGACAGCTGGAACTGCTCCTTCTCCCCCTTCTTCTCCCCGGTGGCGTAACATCCTACACCGATGTTGGAACCGGCGTCCAGCTGGGTAATACCAACCGGTATGACATCCCTCCTGACCCTCTCGGGCTCCCTTGCGGTGAGTATCAGACCCGTGTACGGCACCGACAGCCTGATGACGGCCACCAGCTTCTTGAAGTCCCTGTCGCTGACCAGGTGGTCCGGATTCTCCACGAAGGGGGTGTTGACGGCGGGCTCCAGCCTGGGGAAGCTGATCGTGTGGGGACCGACACCTCCGAACCTCTCCTCGAGATCGATGGTGTGCAGGAGCAGGGACATCACCTCGAAACGGTGGTCGAAGAGGCCGAAGAGAGCTCCTATGCCCACATCGTCAACACCTGCATCCATCGCCCTGTGAAGGGCGTAGAGCCTCCAACGCATGTTGGCCTTCAATGTGCCTGCAGGATGCACCCTTCTGTAGGTCTTGGGATGGTAGGTCTCCTGGAAGACCTGGAATGTCCCTATTCCCACCTCGGAGAGTTTCCTGAGGTCGTCGGTGCAAAGGGGAGCGGCATTGATGTTGGCTCTTCTTATCTCATCACCGCCATGCTTCGTACCGTACACCACCTTGAGAGTATGGGCGATGAAATCCGCACCGCTCGAAGGATGCTCGCCGTAGACCATGATAAGGCGTTTGTGACCACGGGCGGTCAGGGCCCTGACCTCGGCCCTGATCTCCTCGTCGGAGAGCTTCTTTCGGGTGACCGCGGTGTTCTCGCTGCGGAAGCCGCAGTAGGCGCAGTTGTTGACGCAGTAGTTGGAAATGTACAGCGGCGCGAAGAAGACGATGCGCCTCCCGTAAACCTTCTGCTTGATCTGAAGGCCGGCGGTGAAAATCTCCTGCCAGATCTCCTCGCTGCGGCAGTTCAGCAGGGCCGCGGTCTCAGTAGGCTCCAGCCTGGATAGCTCAAGCGACTTGGCTATGATCTCCCTGAGCCTTGAATCGGAGGGCTTGCGGTTCGCTTCCAGCTCTTTCCAGATCAGTTCCTCGTCGACGAAATCTCTGCCGTTCTTCAGGTAGCGGTCTACCTCTTCCTCCCTGACAACGGAATCGATCCATCTTTCTTCGTTTTCGGGAAGACGGCTCATGCCTTCACTCTGCTTCTCCCGGGAGGGAGTCCAGCAGGTCGGTCACTATTCCCTCGAAGATCTTCGCGAACGAAGTCTTGCCGTAATGGTAGACGAAGGGCTTGCCGCTGTCCCCCGATGTAACGATGTCAGGCTCTATGGGTATCCTGCCGAGGAAAGGAACATCCATCTGTCTGGCCATCTCCTCGCCTCCTCCCGATCCGAAGAGTTCCGTACTCCCGCCGCAGTGGGGGCACATGAAACCGGACATGTTCTCTATCACTCCAAGCACCGGGAGCTTCAGAGCATGGCAGAACTGGATGGACCTCCTCACATCTGACAATGACAGCTCCTGAGGAGTGGTAACGATCACGGCACCGGTGGGTTCGGGTATGAGCTGTACTACGGACAGCGGCTCGTCACCTGTCCCGGGGGGGCAATCCACCACCATGAAGTCCAGCTCACCCCAGTTCACGTCCTCAAAGAGTTGCTTGATGACGTTCATCTTCATGGGTCCGCGCCAGATAACGGGATCCGTCCTGTTGCCGAGGAGGAAATCAACCGAGATGACCTTCAATCCCCCGAGTTCCGCCGGTTCCAGTGTTCTGCCGTCATTCGAGACAAGCCGTATACCCTCCATGCCCAGGAGTTTGGGGATGCTCGGACCGTGAAAGTCAGTGTCCAGGAGCCCGGTGGAATATCCCTGGAGGGAGAGGGAGATGGCCAGGTTGGCGGCCACGGTGCTCTTGCCCACTCCTCCCTTTCCGGACAGGACCAGGATGCTGTTACGGGCAGGGGACTTCTCCAGTCTGTAGGGCTGCGGTTTCTGATCGCTCGTGTTATCGCTCACGTGATTGACCTTTCCGATGCTATTCCTCTGGATTTCCAAAATACATGATAATATAACCGCAACAGGCAGATGGTGCATGCCGGGATGGTCTCGATATAAGACCATGGCGCCATTATCGTTCCCGGTCCGGTGGAGTATCAAGGTATTGCCGCTTTGATATTTCCTGACCATGGTAATAATTACTATTGCCAGGGAGGTTGAGACAGTGGACCTAAAAAAGTACAGGGCCATCCTTTTCGATCTGGACGGAACCCTTATTGATTACGCGGCGGCACAGGAACATGCGGCAAGAAGGATAATCTCCATCCTCGAGATGGAGGACTCCGCCGCTGCCATGACGAAGGTCCTGGAATTCCTGAAGGGCAAGGTCATACAGGACCTTGAAGCCTGCAAGTCCTCGGCTATCGAGCCGGGATCCAGCGAAATGAGACAGGCCTTTCAGAGGGCCGGCTTCTCGGTGGACCCCATGGAGTTCATCCAGGTCTACTTCGAGGGTCTCGAGGAGCACGGCCGTCCGCTGCCGGGGGTGACCGGACTCCTCAGGAACCTCAGGAACGACTTCACAGTGGGAATCGTTACGAACGGGCCCGGTAGGGTTCAGAGAAAGAGGCTCCAGCTTGCGGGCCTGATGGAATTCCTCGATCTCCTGGTGGTAAGCTGCGAGGTGGAGCACGCGAAACCTGACCCGGAGATAATCAGGATCGCCATGAAGCTTGCCGGGTCCGAGACCTTCAGCACGCTGTTCGTCGGTGACAGCGCCGGCAGCGACATGGGCGGTGCCAATGCCGCCGGGGTGGACTTCGTGTTCGTACAGCCCCGGGGCGATTTCTCCGCTCCCGGCCCCAGGGTCCTGGAACTGAGGAGGACCGTGGATCTTGCCGGGTTCCTCCGGTGCGGCGGTTAGACATTCCGGCAGTCTTGTTTATATTGAAGCG
Source organism: uncultured bacterium (assembly GCA_964639605.1). GTDB lineage: Bacteria > Fermentibacterota > Fermentibacteria > Fermentibacterales > JCC-6 > Aegiribacteria. Next base: position 15,738 of record CAZXEF010000006.1, read on the forward strand.
GAACGCATCAACAGAAAGGGTGAACATGAAGAAACTCATTTGTATGCTACTTGTCGTCGGTACTTCCTCGCTGACCGCCGGTATTGTGGAGTACGGACTGCACGGCGGTCTGCTGCTTCCGTCCGGTGACGCAGGAGATTTCTACTCGACCAGCTTCCTCATAGGCGGCCAGATCCTGGCCCACACTCCAATGTTCGCCGTGGAGGGCAGCATAGGCTACGGGATCCTGCAGGCAAAGGAGGACATCAACGATTTCTCCGCCAGCCTCATTCCGATACTGGCCGGTATCAGGACCTATTCGGGTCCCATCTTCTACGGCGGGGGGGCGGGGCTGTACATAGGTTCTGTGAGCTATTCAGACCCGGTCTACGGCGACGTTGACAGCAGCGACGAGGACTTCGGGGCATACGGCAACGTGGGCATGATATTCCCTCTGGGAACCATGGACCTTGAGGGAAGCATCAAGTACCACCTGGTAGACTTCGACACGGACAAGGCCTGGTTCTCCCTCACCGTGGGGACTTACTTCTAGAACACAGAGCATATCGCAGAGCATGGGGCACGGCCGGTGGCCGTGCCCTTGCCTATTCTATGGCTCCCTGGGCCCTTCTCCTGAAATACCTCCTGAGGAACAGCACACCGGCCACTGTGAAGAGACCTGATGATACAAGAAAGGCCTGGGCGTACCCTCCGAAATACAGGAGCAGGCTTCCGAGGATCGGGGCGAAGCTGGCCCTGATGGCCGTCAAGGTCACATGAAGGCCCTGGTACGTGGCCTCCTGTCCGGGAGGGGCGAACTGCAGACTGGAGATGTCCCACGAGATCTTGATGCCGGCCATTCCCAGGGCGTATATGGAGAAGGCAAGGTAGAAGAGGGCTGTGCCGGCTGCAGGCAGCCAGCTGCCAAGCGCCATGGAAAGCGGATAGAACGCCAGGATCAGGCATACGATCCCCGTGAACCTGAAGGGATGAAGCCTCTCAAGCCTGACTCCCAGCATGGGCGAAAGGAACAGGATACCAAGCTGTCCTATGACACCCTTGGCCATGGCGTACTGCCCGTAGTCGAGCATCAGCCTATCCGTAGCGAAGAAGGGTATCACCGGAAGTATCATGAGGAAGGCTATTCCATAGATGAAGAAGTACATCTCGAACCAGGCGAAGTCCCTGTCCTCCCTGAACACAGCCCAGAGGCTCCTGAGGAAGTGAACCGTGCCACGGCCCGCGGTCCTGGCCGGCACCTCCGGGCTCATGCCCCTTGCCATCATTGAGAGGAATACCGCCTGCCCGGCGCCGAAGACTCCCTCGGCCACGAAGAGAATGCGATAGTACTGGAAGTCCATGTCCAGAAGAACTCCCGCCAGCATGGCCACAGGAAGGCTGAAAAGGGTAAACACGCTTATCCACCAGCCGTACAGCCTGGACCTGTGGTCATCCGAATAGCGATTCTTGATTATGCTGTTCTGGGCGGGAAGGATGACACTGTTGGAGGCGGAGAAGAAGATCAGCAGCAGCAGCATCAGGTTGACGCTCCCGGAGAAGAACATCAGGGCCACAGGAAGTCTGGTGAGGACGCCGAAGAAGAGCACGGCCCTGTCGTAGCGGCCCCTGCCGTCCAGCCAGTGGTTGATGAAGACCGACATGAAGTTGCTCACGGGCCATATCATCGTGAGAGCGGTCACCTGAAGCGGCGAGGCTCCCAGTCCGTTCACGGCTATGTATTCATGGTTGATGACCACACCCATGGAGATTCCACCGGCGATAGCCGACAGGAGGTGCATTCTGAAGCACCTGGCCTCGTCCCCGGCTATGGGTCTGAAGAACCTTCTGGTCCGGTTAGGACTCCGGAATGGCTTCCACGGAAGGATCTGCATGTTCAGCTTCTCTTGATTATCCCTTTTTCTTCCAGCGCGCCGATTATCTGAATGGCGCACTCCTCGGGGGAGAACTCCGCCGTCCTGAGGATTACCTCCGGTGAAAGGGGTTCCTCGTATGGGGCGGAAATACCGGTGAAGGAGGGTATCTCACCTCTCCTGGCCTTCCTGTAGAGACCCTTCGGGTCCCTCTCCTCCGCCACTTCCAGGGGCACCTCCACATATACTTCCAGGAAGTCCTCCTCCCCCTGGATGGACCTGGCGAAATCCCTGTCCTCCCTGTAGGGGCTGATGAAGGCCAGTATGTTCAGCACTCCGAAGGAGCTGAAGAGCTTGGCCACCTCGGCTATCCGCCTGATGTTCTCCTTCCTGTCCTCAGGGGAGAAACCAAGGTCCATGTTGAGCCCGTGCCTGATGTTGTCGCCATCAAGGATAGCCGTCAGGACGCCCCTCTCATGGAGCATTTCCGAGAGCATGTCCGCGATCGTTGACTTCCCGGAGCCTGACAGACCGGTGAGCCACACGGTGGCGCCCCTGTGGCCCAGGAGTTCCTCCCTGTCGGTCCTTCCGACGCCGTGATGATGCCAGGTAAGGTTGCTGCCTGCAGTTCTGTCCTGCTTCATGGTGCTCCTGTTCCGCAATCGTCGCATGGTTTCAATACCGGGAAAGATTTACTATCATAAGTTCTAAAGGAGAAATCCGCTAACCAGTAACATGATTTTACCGAGGAGATGCCATGCTCAGCAGGGAACTGATCAGAGACAGCCTTTCGCGATGCCTGACAGACACATCGGGGCTCGGGCTCCCGGAGGGGAAACGGGGCAAGGTAAGGGACAGCTACGATCTGGGCGACAGGATGCTGCTGATAACAACGGACCGTCAGAGTGCCTTTGACAGGGTACTGGCCTCGGTACCGTTCAAGGGTCAGGTCCTGAACCAGGTCAGCGCCTTCTGGTTCGAGAGCACCGGGGACATCATCCCGAACCATGTCCTGTCCGTGCCGGACCCCTGCGCCACCCTGGCGGAGAAATGCAGTGTCTACCCGGTGGAATTCATCGTCAGGGGCTTCCTGACAGGCAGCACCAGCACTTCCGCCTGGACCCTGTACAGCGGCGGAAGCAGGAATATCTGCGGTAACGTCCTCCCCGACGGCATGGTCAAGAACCAGAAGTTCCCGGCACCCATAATCACACCCACCACCAAGAGCGATGAGCACGATGAGTCCATCACTCCAGGGGAGATAGTGGAGACGGGCCTCATGACGGCGGCTGAGTGGGAGAAGGCAGCTTCCACCGTCCTGGCGCTCTTCCGGAGAGGCGTGAATATGGCAGCTGCCAACGGTTTGATATTGGTGGACACCAAGTACGAGCTGGGCCGGGATGTGAACGGGGAGATGAAGCTCATAGACG
>CAZXEF010000006.1:19041-22378 GCA_964639605.1 uncultured bacterium
ACTCCGGACTCGTCCAGATACTGGCTGGCCGGAAGCTACGAGGAGAGGTTCCGGGAGGGTGTCGAACCCGAGAACATCGACAAGGAGTTCCTTAGGCTCTGGTTCAGGGACAACTGCGACCCCTACAATGACGAAGAACTGCCCGGGGCGCCGGACGACCTGGTAGTGGAGCTTTCGTCAAGGTACATCAGGCTCTATGAGATGATAACGGGAAAGGAGTTCGAACCGGTGCTGGACATGGACCCGCTGGACAGGCTGAAAATGAACCTTCGGCAGGCGGGGATACTCTAGCGCCCGAGACCATACCTGACGGATCGTGCCCGGTCAGTCCCTGAAGAGGTCGCCGGTCCAATCCTCGTCCTCTTTCGCCGGCTCCCTCAGCTTCCTGAGTGTCTCGGAGGACCTCTCCCTGAGTTCCTCCGCCTTCCTTATCACGTCCTCCGGCGAAACGGGTCCGGACTCCGGACCGCAGCCATTATCACCTTCATCTTCATCTTCATCGTCATCTTCACTCTCTGACTCTGCGGTCTCTTCCCCCTGATCGATCAGTGGGGTCTCCTCCCCATTCTCACCGGCATCCTCACTACTCTCGGGTTTCCAGTTCTCCTCTTCTTCCTCGTCCAGGGGGATGCCCCTGATGCTGGAGACTATCCTCTTCCCGCAGAGCTGGACGCCCTTGGCTGAGTCGCTGGTAACCTTGAAATCGGACAGAAGGACTTCTTCCTTGCGTTTCCTCATCCGTTTCTTCCTCTGGAGCCAGATGTCCAGCTTCAGTTCCTCCTCGGCCGAGAAGAAGATGACGCTGCCACCGTCCGGCACGAAGCTGTACTCCTTGTCCAGGATGAAGCTGTCGACGCAGAATCTCTTTACATATGCTATCTCTGTCTTCTTCTGCCTGTAGACGACGGTGAATACCCGCTCACGGTCAAGGACGCCGCAGTAGAGAACCGTTCCGTCTATGAAGTACTTGTCCTGCACGGGTATCACCCTGTAGGTTCCGTCTTCCAGGAAGAAGACGAACCTGTCGTACTCCGATACGCTGAACGTCCTGTCGCCCTTGATGGACGTCCCGAGGAGTCCCGTCTCCGTGTTGAAGCCGGCCTTCAGGTTCCTGATGGCCACCTCCTTGACGTCTATGTCGCTGAAATCCTCGATGCTGGTAAGCCTGGGATAGTCCTTGCCGTACTTCTCCAGAAGGACCTCCAGGTAGTCCACCGCGTACCGGACTATGTTCCTGAGGTGTGACAAGGCCACTTTCATGGAATCCCTGATTTCACCCATCTCCCGGCGGTGGCTTTCAATGTCGAACCTTGATATGCGGCGTATCTTCAGTGACAGGAGCCTTTCGACATCTTCGTCGGTCATCTGGATGTCCTGCTCCTCCAGGAAGGGCTTCATCCCCTTTTTCACGGTGCTTCGCACCTTCTCCAGAGAGTCGCACTCCTCTATCTGCTTGTAGATCCTCCTCTCGATGAAGATCTGCTCGAGGGTAAGCCAGTGCAGCTTCTCTTCGCAGTCGGATATCTCCAGTTTCAATTCCAGCTTGAGTATCTCGATGAGGCGGCCGGTGCAGTAGTGCAGCACCTCGGTTATCGTGGTGTCCACAGGATTGCCGTCCTGGATCACCACCAGCTTCAAAGAGTGGGTGGTCTCGCATTCGGTATGAGCATAAAGCCTCTTGATGCCCTCGTCTGCAGTGACGCCCCTGGAAAGCCTGATGTTTATCTCAACCGAATCGGTGGTATAGTCGTCGATGGACGCTATCTTCACCTTGCCCTTCTTGGAGGCCAGCTCGATGGAGTTGATGACGGATTCAGTCGTGGTTCCCCAGGGCAGCTCTTTGATGACCAGGTTCTTGTTCCCGTCAACGTCTATCCTGGCTCTGTTCCTTACCCTGCCCTGCCCGTCCTCGTAATCCGAGACGTCGATCCTTCCCCCCTGGGGAAAATCGGGGAAGAGCTGGAAGTCCTGACCTTTCAGGCAGGCGATCTGGGCCTGAAGGACCTCCTGGAAATTGTGTGTCAGTATCTTTGTGGACATGCCCACGGCTATTCCCTCCGCGCCCAGGAGAAGGAGCACCGGGAGCTTTGCCGGCAGGAGCACCGGCTCCTGGTTCCTTCCGTCGTAGCTGGGGACGAAATCCGTTATCCGCCTGTTGAAGAGGTTCTCCCTGGCGAGGTCCGTCAGCCTGCACTCTATGTACCTGGCGGCGGAGGCCTCGTCACCGGTGAAGATGTTGCCGAAGTTCCCCTGTCTCTCGATGAAGAAGCCCCTGTTGGCCAGTGAAACCAGGGCATCGCCTATGGACCTGTCGCCATGGGGGTGGTACTGCATGCAGTGGCCTATCACGTTGGCCACCTTGTTGAACCTGCCGTCGTCCATCTGGAAGAGGGACCAGAGTATCCTCCTCTGGACAGGCTTGAGACCGTCGGCCACGTCAGGGATTGCCCTGTCCTTGATGACGTAGGAAGCGTACTCAAGGAAATTGCGCCTGTACAGCCTTCGAAGGCTGGTTTCGCTCATTCCAGGTTCTCCATTATATAATCCCTGCGTTCCGGCGTGTTCCTGCCCATATAGAAATCGAGCATGTCAGGCACATCCTTGAGCTTGGTTATCCGGACCGGCTCCAGCCTCATTCCTTTGCCTATGAACTGACCGAACTCGCCCGGAGATATCTCTCCGAGACCCTTGAACCTGGTTATCTCCGACTTGGGGCCGAGCCTGACAAGGGCTGCCCTGCGTTCCTTGTCGCTGTAACAGTAGATGGTCTCCTTCTTGTTCCTGACCCTGAAGATCGGCGTCTCAAGTATGAAGAGATGCTCGTCCAGCACAAGACCCTCGAAGAAGTGCAGGAAAAGAGTCAGGAGGAGGTTCCTGATGTGCATCCCGTCAACATCGGCATCGGTGGCAAGCACGATCCTGCCGTACCTCAAACTCTCAATATCGTTCTCGATATTCAGAGCCCTCATCATGTTGTAGATCTCCTCGTTCTTGTATACTGTGTCCTGCTTCTTGCCGTAGCAGTTGAGGGGTTTCCCCCGAAGCGCGAATACCGCCTGTGTCTGTACATCTCTGCTGGCGATGATGCTTCCGGCGGCACTTGCTCCCTCGGTGAGGAAGATGGTGGTCTCCTCGGACCTTGGATGATCGTCACCGTAATGGACCTTGCAGTCCCTGAGGCTGGGTATTCGGAGGGCGACCTGCTTTGCCCTCTGCTTGGCCTGCTTCCTCACGGTGCTGAGTTCGGTCCTTATCCTCTGATTGGTCTTGACCTTGTCCACGAGGACAGCCGCCACCTCCGGATTCTTGTGGAGGAGCTGCTCCAGTTCCATCTTCA
>CAZXEF010000006.1:22388-30116 GCA_964639605.1 uncultured bacterium
GCCTGGTCTTGGTCTGGGATTCGAATATAGGTTCCTTCAGCCTCACCGAGACGGCGGCGATTATGCCCTCCCTCACATCCTGTCCGGAATATGACTCGCCGGTGAATGAGTTGATGCCCTTGGTTATGCCCTCCTTGAAGGCCGAGAGGTGCGTCCCGCCGCTGGATGTGTACTGTCCGTTGGCGAAGGAAAGGTACCTCTCCCCGTAATCACAGGTATGTGTGATCGCGAACTCCAGGGTCTTCTCCCTGAAGAATATGATGGGGTACATGGCCGAATCGCCCGCCTCGTCCTGCAGAAGGTCCATCAGACCGTCGTCGGAAACGAAAGTCTCACCGTTGAACAGGATCTTCAGCCCGGCGTTGAGGTGTGCGTAATGCTGGCACCTGTCCTGAAGAAACTCCTCCCTGAAGGTGAAGTCGCCGAATATCTCGCGGTCAGGAGTGAACTCCACCATGGTCCCGTTCTTCTTGGAGGTATCGCCTCCGGTTTCCTCCTGAAGCTCTCCCCTGCTGTAGGTCACCTGCCTGTACTGCCCGTCGCGGTAGGTGACCACCCTGAAGACCTCGGAAAGGGCATTCACTGCCTTGGTCCCGATCCCGTTGAGACCCACGCTGAACATGAAGACATCTGTATTGTATTTGGCGCCGGTGTTTATCTTCGACACGCACTCGACCAGCTTACCCAGCGGTATGCCCCTGCCGTAATCCCTGACGGTCATGGATCTGCCGTCGCACGTGACCTTGATTCTCCTGCCGTGACCCATTATGAACTCATCGACCGAGTTGTCCATGACTTCCTTGAACAGCACATAGATCCCGTCATCAGGGTGTGAACCGGTTCCCAGACGGCCGATGTACATCCCCGTCCGCAGCCTGATATGCTCTATGGAGGAAAGGGTCTTGACCTTGCTTTCGTCGTAGACATGCGATCCGGCAGCAGCTTTTTCAGTCATTTTATACCATATGTTATGTTGTCATTCAAGAACGTACACACTATGTAGTATATGAAGTGAGCACATCAAGTGCCAGCCGCTATATGGTGTGGCATACTCTCTGATAGACTACAAGATATGGTTCATGGTCCATGTGAACTCCCCGGTCCGGTCCCTGATTCGTAGAAGCCATTGCGGGATCAGACGCGGTACGAGATATCCTCCTCCAGACCGGCTTCCCTGAGGACTTCCTTCCTGCGGACCTTCCTTGTGGTGGTCTTGGGGAACTCGTCCTCCCTGATCATGAAACGGGATATCCGCTTGTAGATGGGCTGTGATGAATTGAACTCCTTCACTACCTTCCTCATGTATTCGGCAAGGTATTCCGTCGTAAGGCTGAAACCGTTCTCTTCTGCGCCGGCGATGAATCTCTCCATGTCTGGCACCAGGATGATCCAGATCTCCTCACCCTTCATCTCCGTCTGCTTGCCGGCCACCATGCACTCCAGTATGTACTCGTCCTTGCCCACGATCAGCTCGATCTCCTCCGGATAGACGTTCTTGCCGTTCTTGGCCACGATCACATTCTTCTTGCGTCCTGTGATGAAGATGAAACCGTCATCGTCTATATGTCCGTAGTCCCCGGTCCTGAACCAGCCGTCTTCCGTGATCACTTCCGCGGTGGCTTTCGGGTTGTTGTAGTATCCCTTCATGATATTGGGGCCCTGTGCAAGTATCTCTCCGTTCCCATCTAGGTCAGGCGAGTCTATCCTCACTGTCACTCCGGGAACAGCCGGGCCCACCGATCCTACCCTGTTACTGGAAAGGGTGTTCACGGAGATGAGGGGAGCGGTCTCGGTAAGGCCGTAGCCCTGCAGGAACGTGAAGCCCAGCTTCTGGAAGCCGTCCACCACGTCCGGAGAGATGCCCGCGCCGCCGGATATGCACAGACGCATCCTGCCCCCCAGCTTGTCGTGGACCTTGGAGAAGACCTTCTTCCTGATCTTCCTGCTTCCCAGCAGCTCGCCCACGCTGGAGATGGTGAGACCCAGGCGATACTTGAAGGAGCCTCCGGGCATGGACTGGATGGCTCCGTATATCTTCCTGTACATGGCCTCCCAGAGCAGGGGTACCGCAAGAAGGATGGTGGCCCTGGAGTTGACTATGTCCTCCGCCACCTGACGGATGCCCCTGCAGATGTATATGGGCACTCCATGGGTTACCGGGAACAGGAATCCGCAGGTGCATTCGAAGGTATGGTGGACAGGGAGGATGGAAAGGAACATGTCATCATCCTTGATTTCCACGCTCTGACTTATCTGCTTTATGTTCGCCAGGATGTTGTTCTGGGAAAGCATGACACCCTTTGCCTGACCCGTGGTGCCGGAAGTGTAGCATATGGCCGCCGGCCTGTCCAGGTCCCATCTGTCCGGCAGGACCGCGGCGCTTCCCGAGCCGTCCCTGATCAGGTCGTCGTGGGTGGGTATGCCCTCGCAGTGGGCCGTGTTCATCGCCACCATCCTGATATCCCTGCCGTAGAGCTTTCCACGGAAATCCTCCGCGTACCGTTCGTCGAAGAACAGCATGTTGGCGCCTGAGTAATGCAGGATTGTGAGCATTTCCTGCACGGGAAGCTCCCTGTCGATTGGGACCACCGTTCCACCCGCCCTCAGAGTGGCAAGATAGGTGATGGCCCAGGCCACGCTGTTGCTGCCTGTGACACCTACCACCGGTTCGGCGAACCTGTCCAGCATGGCCCTTGCCATGGCGTCCACTTTCCGCCTCAGCTCCCTGTAGGTTATGGAATGGTAATTACCGCCGGGATCGGGCTCGCTGAACGCCACCATGTCTGGATACTTCTCCACGACTGCCATCAGGGCTTCGGGAATGCTCCTCAGGCCGGGATCGTCATGCAGTATTCCGCCGAATATCTCAGTTTTCATTTCATTACCTAACTGAAAGCCGTGATCATCAAATGCGTTACTTCAAAGTATCAATAACACAGGTAATGGCTCGTGAAAAGCCCGGGAAGGGCCGGTTTCGGCCTCAGGGCCCCCCGGGACCAAGGGTGGCGGCCAGTCTGAATCCAAGGTACGGGTAGCCCAGTCCGGTATCGGGGAACATCACCGCGTCGCATCGGCAGTCATCAATGCAGGACAGCCAGCTCCCTCCCATGGCCGGGGGAGCCTCCCCGCTGTCTGCAGGAAGGCAGTACTCCCAGACGTTACCCGCCATGTCATGCAGACCCCAACCGTTGCACGGGTAATTTCCCACGGGAGACGTCTGCGGGTATCCGTCGTCCAGTGAGGGATGCCTCCTGAGGAGGCCCTCGCTGCTGTCAGAGAGGTTCAGCAGCCTTCCGTCGGGTCGCCCCTGACCCCAGGGCCAGGGACCGCCTGACCCGCCAAGAGCTGCAGCGGTCCATTCCGTCTGTGTGGGGAGCCTGAAAACGAGGTCCGATGTATCCTTCATCGAGAACCATCTGCAGTAATCCATGGCGGCCCGGAAGGTAACCCCTGCCACCGGGTGGTCGCCCATGCCTTCCAGTATGGCCCACTGCCCCCGGGCGTCAATCTGGAAGGGAAGCGGATAATCTCCGGGGAACATAGACTCCATCATCTCCGTCCGTCCCCATCTGATCGTACTGTCGACAACGGGCGTGGGTTCGAGCCAGCGCAGGTAATCGCAGAACTCATTGTTCGTGACCTCGAACCTGGAGATGAGGAAAGAATAGTCCAGACCGGATAGACACCCCTCTCCGGCCGGTATCAGCACCATTCTCTCTCCGCGGTCGCGTGGAAGCAGGTAGTGAAGCGTATCCGGGGAATTGCCCAGCAGGGAAATGCTGTCGGTCACGGTTATACGGTCACCCATGGAAAGCTGAAGAAGGTGAGTGCCGGGCTCATTCACGAAGAGCAGGTCCGGAGTCTGACCTGCCAGGGAGCCGTCCAGGAGGATGGATGCTCCGGGAGGGTCGCTGGACACGAACAGTGAAAATACGTAAGGAAGCGTCAGGAGTACGGGGGCATCTGACATGGAAGGGGTCAGGACCGTATCCACTGATACCCTCCCGGGATGGGAGACCGTGACCTCCAGTCCATGGTTGGAGACCGGGATCCACACAGGGGTTGTCCAGCAGAAACCCTCACCGTCGAAAACAGTGGCGCCGCCTGGGGAGGAGAAGAGGTATACGTAGGCAATGGGCCACGAGGTCTCGCATATCAGGGCCACCAGGAGGATGGTCATGGCGGAGAGCAGTATTACGGCCCAGTGGTCCAGGATTCTCATCATGTCGGAGTATACTCCCCCAAGGTCTCTCCCGTCAGACATCCAGTATGTCGAAAGGTTTCCTGCCGGTGCTGTCACTTATCACAGATAATAGTCAGATGGGGATGATCGAACCAGTTTTTCCGCAATTCGCTGATGAGTAGTATAATATTCCTGAATTCGCCTGTCCCAGGGCCGGGAACACCCTGAGGAACAGGATTCCCGGTCCATTCTTCGGAAGGATTGCTATGATACCAGTAGATCTTGCTGAATACACAGGGTCCTTCTCCGAGTACACGGAGCTACGTGTTCAGGAGAACAGGAGCCTCAACGTAAGCATCGTGAACGGCGATGTGATGTCCAACAGCGTGTCCACTGTCAGCGGAGTGTCCGCCAGGACCTTCAGCAGCGGCCTCTGGGGGTTCGCTTCCTCCCCCCTGATAGATGATGAGAGCATCAGGGGAGTGATCGCGGCATCGACCAGGAATTCCAGGTTCCTGTCCTCCAGGGAAAAAAGGGATGGCAGCACTCTTCCGTCCAAGCCCGGTAGCTGTTCGATCGATTTTTCCACCAGGAAGCCCAGGCTCTCCCAGAAGGAGATCATCCGTTTCATGAAGGACATAGACGCCATGATAGGTGACAGGTTCGAGAGGGTAGCCTCCAGGACCCTGTCACTGCAGCTCCTCGACATGGAGAAGTCCCTGGTCACATCGGACGGTTCTTCCGGCTACACCATGATCCCCAGGTCCATCCTCTACATAGCAATGAGCACTGAGCGGGACGGTGAACCTGTGCAGCTCATGGATGTCCACGGCGGAAGGGGGCAGTTCGAGGATGTCTTCTCCGGCAGTGAGGAGATAGGGAGTAAGCTGGAGGAGCTCTACGGACATCTGATGAGAAAAGCCGAAGGCGTGCATCCGGAGACCGGGATAAAGGAGTGCATCCTTGACGCAGACCTTGCCGGAATACTATCCCACGAGGCTATCGGTCATACCACGGAAGCCGACATCGTCCGCGGCGGCTCAGTGGCGGGGGACAACATGGACATGCAGGTGGCGAGTCCCCTGGTCACACTGGTGGATTTCGCCAGCGAAGCCCTGGGCGAGATCTGTCCGGTGCCGGTGTACATAGACGACGAGGGAACTGTGGCGGAGGACGCGGTCATAATCGAAGACGGCATACTCAGACGGTTCATGCATAACAAGGAGTCCGCAGCGTTCTTCCAGGCAAGGCCCACGGGCAACGCCAGGGCGTACAAGTTCAGCGACGAGCCTATAATCAGGATGAGGAACACGGCAATACTCCCGGGAAAGAGCAAGCTGCAGGACATGATCGGTTCGGTTGACGATGGCTACTACCTCATGAAGCCCAGCAACGGCCAGGCGGATTCCACAAGCGAGTTCATGTTCGGCGTGATCCAGGGATACGAAATAAAGAAGGGACGCCTTGGCAGGGCCATCCGGGACACGACCATCTCCGGAGTCGCCTTCGACATGCTGAAGACCGTGACAGCTGTTTCGGACGACATGAAGTGGTCGTGCAGCGGCATGTGCGGAAAGAAACAGGCTATCCCCGTGGGCATGGGCGGCCCTGCGGTGAAGTGCATGATGAACATTGGGGGTAAGTGATGAAGGACGGAGCGGATGTGGCGGCTTTCAGCCTCGAGGCCCTCAGAGAGGCCGGGCTGGAGAAATCCGAGTGCACCCTCAGGTACGCAAGGAGGGACGAGCTGAACCTGGACAGCGGAGAGATCAGCCTGCTCAGGACCACGGACGATGTCTCGCTGACGATGACCGGAATAGTGAACGACAGTGATGGCTCCATATCGATCAACAAGACCGACAGCCAGTCCGTCAGCGAAGCGGCGGCCAGGACCCTGGACATGGCCGTCTCATCGGAGCCCGACGAGGCCAACGACATTTCTCCATTTCAACCCGCCAAGGAGTTCGAGAAGGGTCCCGACAAGCCGGACCTGGACCTGATGTACGAGAGGATGAGGGGTTTTCTGGAGTACACCCGCGAGAATTACCCCAGCCTTATACTGGAACAGGTCATCCTGGACTTCACCAGTGTAAGCAAGTACTACATGAACTCCAATGGTGTGGATCTGCGCTCAAAGCGCGGATGGTACTCGTTCAACCCCATGTTCACATCCAAGGAAGGACGGGAGACGTCATCCTTCAACTACGCCGGTGTCTCAATGTCCGACCTGGCAGAAGATCTCCAGAGGTACGGCACAATAGATACCCTGATGAGTCAGTCCACGGAGCAGGTCAGGTCCAGGGAGTTCAGCGGCAAGTTCACGGGGGACATCATCATAACACCTGACTGCCTCGACGATTTCATCCAGCTCATCTGCATGTATCTGAGCGATTACCCCATGATCAAGGGTACCTCCATCTTCAGGGACTCGCTGGGTTCCAGGATAGCGGACCCGGGTCTGACCATCCGGTGCATGCCCCTCTCGGAGGAGATGGCCTCCACCTACTTCATGACCGACGACGGCTTCGCAGCGGAGAACAGCACAATAATAGAGAACGGGGTTCTGAAGAGCTTTCTCCTGAGCCTTTACGGTTCGAACAAGACCGGGAAGGCCAGGGCTCTCAACAGCGGCGGGGCTTTCGTCGTGGAACCGGGAGAGCAGTGCCTCGAAGACATCGTCTCATCAGTGGAGAAGGGAGTCATGCTCTGCCGATTTTCAGGGGGCATGCCAAGCGAGGGCGGGGATTTCTCCGGTGTGGCCAAGAACAGTTACTACATAGAGGACGGGCGCATAATGTACCCCGTGAAGGAGATAATGATATCGGGCAACATCAGGAGCCTCCTGATGAACATCCGTGGCGTGTCCAGGGAGAGTGTGAACTTCGGTGACTCCATACTGCCCTGGGTAAGGGCTGGCGAGGTAGCCGTATTCGGGAAGTGAAGTGATGCTCATGAGAACACTGTCGAAGGCCCTGCTGCTCCTGTCGCTGGCCGGCGCTGCGTCGGCCCAGCTCCCCGGCCAGCCCTGCTCCTCTTACTGGTTCCCCGACGAGCTTCTGGCCTGGACACCCGAAGGCGACCCCGACTCGCCCTACAACCGCGGTTCCGTGGAACTGTCGGACAGGACACTTGGAGATACCCGGGCCAACGTACACGCGAGACCCGGAGAGGCCGGGATAGCAGCCCTTTCGATCATGTATCCCTCCACAAGCGGCAACCCGTCACAGGGAGCCAGGGTAATGGATGTCTACGCCTTCAACTACTGGCAGTATACGGACATGCTGGTGATGTGGGGGGGCTCCGCCGGGGAGGGCCTCATCCTCTCACCCAGCCCGGACGTGATAGATGCCGGGCACCGGAACGGTGTTCCGGTCTACGGTACGGTATTCTTCCCCCCGGTGGCCTACGGGGGACAGATTCAGTGGGTCGAGGATTTCGTACAGAACAGCGGGGGAGTATTCCCTGTGGCGGACAAGCTCATCGAGGTTGCCGATCATTACGGTTTCGACGGCTGGTTCATCAACCAGGAGACAGCCGGGGGCAAC
>CAZXEF010000006.1:30126-34549 GCA_964639605.1 uncultured bacterium
TGGACATGCGGGACCTGATGGAGTACGTGCAGACGCACTCGGACGTGAGGATCATGTGGTACGATGCCATGGTGGAGAGCGGGGCTATCTCGTGGCAGAACGCCCTCAATTCCAGCAATGACATGTTCTTCGATGACGGAGGGGTCATCTCCGACGAGATGTTCCTGAACTTCTGGTGGTCCGCCGCTGGTCTGGCATCCTCCGCATCATATGCCGCAGGACTCGACAGGAGCCCATACGAGCTGTATGCAGGAGTGGATGTCCAGGCCAACGGGTACAATACCGGCGTCAACTGGGAAGGCGTCTTCCCCGAAGGCGATCCCCACGTGACCTCTCTCGGGTTCTACTGCCCCAACTGGTGCTACTCCAGCTCCACGGGCCACCAGGATTACTACGAGAGAGCGAACAGGTTCTGGGTCGGGGCCAACCGCGACCCGTCCAACACCGAGACATCACACCCCTGGAAGGGCATGGCCCACTATGTGCCGGCCACCACACCGATTACCTCGGTGCCCTTCGTCACCAGCTTCAATACGGGTCAGGGCCATATCTTCTCGGTGAACGGCCAGCGGATGGGAGACTTCGACTGGAACAACAGGAGCCTGCAGGATGTCCTTCCCACCTGGCGATGGATCGCTGACTGCGATGGAGAACCCCTCTATCCCGAGCTGGATTGGGACGACGCCTACTGGGGAGGCACCTGCCTGAAGGTATCGGGAGACCTCTACCCGGGCACTCCCACGATCCTGTACCTGTACAAGACCGACATGACCATATCCCCGGGTGACAATCTTGTCCTGGCCTACTCCACCGGAAGCTCCGGGACCCCGTCGAACCTGCAGGCAGGTCTGGCCTTCGAGGATCCGGAAACCTTCCAGTTCTTCGACATGGGCACCAGCTCAACCGAGGGATGGAACGAGGTTTCGGAAGACCTGTCCGCGTACTCCGGCAGACCCCTTTCGGTGATCGCCCTCCGATTCGATGGTTCGACGGCGGTGCCCGACTATCAGATCAGGATAGGCCAGCTGGGCATCGTAAGCGGTACCCGGGACACACCCTCACCTCCAACGGACCTGTACGTTGAGGAATTCAGCCAGATGGACGATGACCACGGAACGGTGAGACTCAGATGGGACCACTCCACGGATCCTGCTTACATGTACAATGTGTACAGGGTGAATGCCGATGAGACCAGGACCTGGCTGTGGTCCACTCCCGGTGACGCATGCTTCGTCCCGGAGGTGACCAGGGAAGCCCCCGAGACAAGCACTACCATAGAAGTAGTGACGATCGGCGAGGAGTTCGGTGTATCCTCCGCCGCCACCACGACCATCGACTGGACCGTCACGGGTACCCAGGCGGGTGGAACAGGTCCTGTCTTCGGACTCTCAAAAGGTTATCCCAATCCTGTCACCTCGAATGTCGGTATCAGGTTCTCTCTATGCGCAGCGGGACCGGCGGAGCTGCTGCTGTACGGAATGGACGGAAGGCTGGTCAGGAGGCTCGCAGGAGGCGAGATGCAGACGGGAGAGCATACGGCTATGCTGGAGACCGAGGGTCTTTCCTCAGGGATCTACTTCATCCGTCTTGCCTCCGGGAACCGGTTCGATACCGGCAAATGCCTGATCATCAGGTAAGTAGATCCTCTTCAGCAGGATGAGTATCGCACCCACTGTCCCCACGGTCATCAGGACCGATTCCTCGGGGCCGAAGCAGCCCCAGGGGGGATGGGAGACCGGGCTGAAGATGGTGGGCATGAGGGAGTGACCGCTGACGCTCCAGCCGAACACCATTCCGGTCATCAGGTTCCAGAGCCAGTGGATGGCAACGGGATACCAGAGCCCGTCCGTCACTATCCTCACGAACCCGAAAAGGGCTCCCGCAAGGAAAATATTGGCGATACCCGCCGTGGATGCGTTGTCGTTCCCCAGATGAAGGATGGCGAACACGGAGGATGACAGAATGAGGCCCGTGAGCCTGCTGTTCCCGAAGCTGAGGGAGTCCATGAGGAAACCCCTGCACACCACCTCCTCCGAGGCTGCCAGCAGCAGGAGGGCAACGGCGTACACCGCCCACTGGACCGAAACGCCCCCGTAATCCATGCCGGATCTCAGCGCAATGACGATGAATGGTATGAACAGGGCCATTGACGACACTGCTGCTGCCCTGCCGTCCCTGCTTCCGAGTATGCCCGAGGTCCCAGGGACCAGCTGCCACAGGAATACCAGCGGAACCAGCGCCCCCGCACCTGCAACGGCGTACCTGGGTATGAGATCGTTGATGGCCCCCAGCAGGTCCACAAGGAATCCCTGTGAAACCACCCAGACAAGGAAGCCGGCCAGAGCGATGAGTATCCTGGTCAGAGGTCTTCCACCCCTGTCCGATCTGAACTCAAGGATGCACCTCAACCTGTATACGTCCATGGTCTCGCCCGCCGTCCTCTCCCAGGAGAACTCACCGGACCTCGAAAGACCCCTGGAGGAATAGTACCGCCTCCGGTCCGGCTGTCGGGCCATGATCTCCATCGCGTCAGTGATATCGCGCACACTTTCGGGGTCCACGAGCATCGCCGCGTCCCCCGCTGTCTCCGGAAGGCAGGACAGGTTAGAAGTTATGACGGGACAGCCGGTTTTCATGGCCTCCAGCAGGGGCAGGCCGAACCCCTCGTCCAGAGACGGGAAGACGAAAGCGGTTGCACAGGCGTAGAGCATTCGCAGACCAAGGAGAGGAATGTCCCTGAGCAGGACAAGCTCTCCGCTGACGATCATGTCCCTGTGCATGAGGGTGAGTGCGTCCAGGTCCGACGGCCTTCCGGAGATCACGAGGACGAGCCTCCGGCTGGTCCTCACTCCCACTGGGAGCTCCCTGTACGCAGCTATCAGCCGTGGTATGTTCTTCCTTGCGTCGAACCTGCCGACATGCAGGAAGTAACCTTCGGCTTCCAGCCGGTACCGCCGGAGCAGGACCGGATCAGGCGGACACGGGCTGAACAGGTCCGAGGCCGCTTCAGGTACAGCCACCACAGGAGATCCTGAACCCGGATACATATCCAGGATCTGCCCCCTGATGTACGAGGAAGGAGTGATCACGGCCAGCGACCTCCTCATGATCACGGGGGTCCTGCGGCGGTAGTCCTCCGCCAGCAGGCTTCCGGCGTACTCCTCCCTGGTCAGAGGGAAGAGATCGTGAACGGTGGAGACGAACCTGCCGGGAAGTGCCGCGGTCCCGTAGGGATCCGTGAGATGGACAAGGTCCAGTATCCGGAAGGCCCTGCGCCACATGACAGCCCCCAGAAGCCGTGCAACGGGATAGAGTCGCCGGCCGAACATCCGGATATGGGGCATGGCCCCGGACACTTCAACGTTCTTTATCCCGTGGAATACTGCTCGAAGGCTTTCTTTCTTGGAAGCGCTGAACGTTGTGAGAAGCAGGAAGGAATCGTCGGGGAACTCCAGGGCCAGTCCCCTTACCAGCTCCCTGGCATAGGTCTTGATTCCCCCGTGTCCAAGGATGTTAGTAGCGTCGAAGCCGATCCGCATTTTCCGTTCCCTGCGGGTCACTCCCCATCAGGCACGCTGCGAACGATGGCCCAGAAGCTTTCCGACCTGAGGCTTGCGCCCCCGACCAGGGCACCGTTCACCGATGGTCTGGACAGGATGTCCCCGGCGTTATCGGGCTTGACGCTCCCGCCGTACTGGATCCTTAGATCGGAAGCGAACGTGGCTCCCCTGATCCCCTCCACCCATTCCCTAATAAGTGAGTGCATCCTCTGGGCTTCCTCAGGGGTTGCCGTGAGCCCCGTCCCGATGGCCCAGACGGGTTCGTAGGCTATTACCAGGTTCTCAGCGGATGCGGTATCGAGGTCTTCCAGGGCGTATCTGATCTGACCCCGCACCACTTCCTCAGTCCGGCCGTCCTCCCTTTCCTCAAGCAGTTCTCCCACGCAGAGTATTCCCTTGAGACCTCTCTGAAGACCTTTTGCAAGCTTCTTCCTTACTGTCCCATCCGACTCGCCTATTACATGTCTCCGTTCGCTGTGGCCGGCCAGGAACCAGGTGGCCCCGGCCTCCCTCAGCATTCCGGGACTCACTTCCCCTGTGAAGGCTCCCTCATCCTCCCAGAAAAGGTCCTGCCCCCCCAGTTCTATACCGGCGGCTGCGGCAGTCTCTCCGATCAGGGGAAGAAGGGTGAATGGAGCGAAGAGGACCAGATCGGAACGCGCCGATGGTGAACCCAGTGCAAGCAATTCCTCCAGGAAGCCGGTGGCCTTCAGGGCGGTTCCGTACATCTTCCAGTTGGCCCCGATTATGGATTTCACGTCCTGGCTCCCTTAAGGGCCGCCAGTGCGGGGAGTTCCTCACCCTGAAGGAGTTTCAGGGAGGCTCCGCCTCCAGTGGAGACAAAGCTGATCCTTTTCTCCAGT
>CAZXEF010000007.1:0-19411 GCA_964639605.1 uncultured bacterium
GGAGATATCTTGCACAGGTGCTTTCTTGGAGCGAAACTTCACAGAATGGTGATAACCGAAGCCGACCTGGACTACGTGGGTTCCATCACGATCGATTCCGACCTGCTTGACATTTCCGGCATCCTTCCCGGAGAGAAGGTCCTGGTAGCCGACCTCGAGAGCGGCCGCAGGTTCGAGACATACGTCCTTTCCGGTGAAAGGGGCAGCGGGACCATCTGCATAAACGGAGCGGCGGCCAGGCTGGTTCGCCCTGGCGACAGAGCGATCATTCTTCAGTTCGTATGGGTGGGCAGCGACGAAGTGCCGCCGGAACCCAGGGTGGTGGTGGCTGACGACGATAATCTCAACCCCAGACTGCTTATTACATGACAGCTTGCATAATCCTGGCCGCGGGTCAGGGGAAACGGATGAAGTCCACCCTTCCCAAGGTCGTCCACCCGGTACTGGGAGTGCCTATGGTCCTGCGGGTGGTCAGACAGGCGAGAAAGGCCGGGCTTGACATGCCGATCGTCGTGGTGGGTTACGGCAGGGATGAAGTCATACCTCTGCTGGAAGCGGAGGGTGTCCCCTGGGCGGTCCAGGACAGGCAGCTGGGGACCGCCCATGCAGTTAAATGCGGCTTTCAGGGGATCGATGCGGATAGCGTGATCGTCCTGCTTGGCGACGTCCCCCTCCTCAGGAGCGAGACCATCGCAGCGCTGGAGAAGAACAGGAGGGAGGCCGGAGCCGCCATGGCTGTGCTCACCACTTACCCGCCGGACCCTTCCGGCTACGGCAGGATAGTGAGGGAGGGGCGGATGCTGAGAGCTATTGTGGAGGACAGGGACTGCTCTCCCCTGCAGCTTGAGATCGGCGAGATAAACACGGGACTGATGTCCTTCGACGGCAGTCTGCTCCCCGTACTCCTTGAAGCCATTGACACCGACAACGACCAGGGTGAGTACTATCTAACGGACGCTGTTTCGATCGCGACTGGCAGGGGTCTTGCCTGCGTGGCGGTCACGGCGGCGGACCACAGGGAGGTGTCAGGAGTGAACGACAGGGTCCAGCTGGCCGGTGCGACCGAGTACTTAAGGAGCACCGTGGTGGAGGGTCATCTTCCGGATGGGGTAGGGATCCCTGATCCCGGGACTGTCTGGATCGAGGAATCGGTTGAGATAGGTACCGGAGTCACACTGGGAAGATGCGTGAGACTCTCGGGAAGGACCACCGTGGGCGACGGTTCCGAGATAGGTGACGGATGCGTGCTGGTTGACATCAAGGTAGCGGCCGGGTCAAGACTTGAACCCTACACGGTCATGGGATGGAAGGGATCTCCGTGAAACATCTGGAAGCCCCGTGGAGGAGCGACTACGTCACTGGAAACTCCTCAGGGGAGGGTTGTATCCTCTGCGGTATCGGCGGTGACACAGAGAAGGACAGGCAGAACTACGTTCTTCACAGGGAGAAAGGCTTCCTGGTGGTGCTCAACAGGTTTCCCTATATCAACGGTCACCTGATGATCTTGCCCCTGAGGCATTGTCCGGACCTCTCCGGCCTCGAGGATGAGGAGCTGAACACGCTGGCGCGTCTCCTGGTGAAATGTGAGAAAGCCCTTGTCCATGGAATGGACTGCATGGGGATCAACGGCGGCTGGAACCTCGGAAGCTGCGCCGGCGCCGGCATAGAAGGGCACATACATCTCCACATGCTCCCCCGGTGGTCAGGGGACACCAACTTCCTTACCACGGTGGGTGGGACCAGGGTCCTGTCCGCCTCGCTGGATGACAGCTACGGCAGGTTGTCCCCATTCTTCAACGCGGGGGGAGGAGGACGATGACCACCGGAAGGGGATTCCCATGGAGATGGGTAATAGCATGTCTTGCCATTGCCGTTGTGGCCACCACCATACTGGTGCCTCCGCCGGGCGCGGATGAAGAAGAGAGCACAGCGGAACCGCCGGTCGTCACTACCGACACGACCACTCATGTCCAGGCGCCCGAGCTCACGGTACCGGACACTGTCAGGGTGCTGGTTCTGAACGGAACCTTCATCGACGGTCTTGCCGGAAGGACCCAGAGGCTTCTTCTGAGGTCCTCCTCCGATTCCACAGTTGTCCTTGCCCCCTTCGACCCCTCCGATGCTCCGGAGAAGCCGTACGAAGAGACCATAGTCATTTCCCACCTTCAGGACCTTTCCTCCGCTGTGGCCGTTGCCTCGATACTGGGCTTGGAAGAGGACTGCATCGTCTGGGAGGTGCCCCCCGCAGGCGTGCCGGTTGAAATCGACGTAACGGTCTGCCTGGGCCAGGACCTCGGCGGAGAGTTCCCTGAGAACGAATAGAACCGACTGAACTGCATGGAGGTGTTTTTTGTCCACAGATATTCTTGATATCCTTGCTGAAGCGATACATCAGAGACACGGTTCGAGGGTGGTGGCGCTGGACATGAGCCGCGTGCCCCTCACCATGGAGGCTTTCCTGATCGCCACCGCGGAGAACCGTATCCAGGCCAGGGCCATAGCCGACCATGTGGAGGAGACCGCCAAGATGAACGGCTTCGCCAAGCACCATATCGAGGGATATGAAGAGGGGAGCTGGATACTGCTTGACCTGCTGGACCTTGTGGTGCACATCTTCCTGCCCGAGACCAGGGAGTACTACGCTCTGGAGATGCTGTGGAGCGATGTACCGTCCATAGTGTACGAAGATGATTGGGAGCCCGGGGATGAAGAGCCCGGTCCAGCTTCGGACTGAGCTGGCCCGACGCCTGGACAGGTCCATAAAGGACATCTGGGGAGATTCTTTGCCTGATGGAACCCATGCCGAGGTTTCCCGCTCCGACAACCTTGAGTTCGGGGACCTCTCCTGCAACACACCTATGAAACTGGCGGGCATCCTCAGGGAGAACCCAAGGCGTATCGCGGATAGGATACTGGATAACTGCCGGGGAGACCTCCCGGGGATATCCGCCGCCTCCGTCGACGGTCCCGGTTTCATCAACATGACGCTGTCTCCGGGGCATCTTGCCGAAGTCTGCGCAAGCCTGGCCGTCCATGGGCTGAAGGTCCACCTTCCCGATGCGGGCCAGGGGAGGAGGGCCCTTGTGGAGTTCGTCAGTTCCAATCCCACCGGTCCGCTTACCGTTGGACACTGCAGACAGGCTGTGCTGGGCGACGCTATCTCCAACCTCCTGGAGGCTGTGGGCTGGAAAGTGAGCAGGGAATACTACTACAATGACGGCGGACGCCAGATGAACCTTCTCGGGGAATCCCTCTCCGTCCGGTACGCCGGCGGGGACGGATCGGACATACCTGAGGGAGGGTACCGCGGGGACTACCTGGCCCGATGGGCCGGCGAGCTCAGGGAGAAGATCGGTGACGGCCTGGACTGGGGTCGTGACAGGGACTCTTTCATAGGCTTCGCGGAGGAGAAGGCCATGGAGATGATCCGAGGGGACCTGGCCCTTCTCGGAATAGGGTTCGACAGGTACTTCTCCGAGAGCGAGCTGATACCCCTTGGCGTCGAAGCCGCCATTGACAGGCTTTCCGCCGTAGAGGTCGAGGGCGGAAGACTAGTGTATGCCGATCCCGCTTCTCCAGTGAAGCTCTGGCTCCGTTTCACGGCCCTTGGAAGACCGAAGGACAGGGTCATACGAAGGGAGGACGGCAGCTACACATACAGGATGCCGGACATTGCCTACCATATGGACAAGTTCCGGAGGGGTTACGACATGATCGTGGACGTGTTCGGCGCCGACCATCTCGACACCAGCAGGGATGTTGTGGCAGCCCTCGAGGCGCTTATCGGAGATCGCGAGGTCTCCCGGAGGCTGAGGGTCGTGATCCACCAGTTCGTGACACTGCTCAGGGGAGGCGAGAGGATCAAGATGTCCACGAGGTCAGGGGAATATGTGACCCTGGCCGAGCTGGTGGAGGAAGCCGGCTCCGCCGATGTGACCAGGTACCTCTTCCTCACAAGGCGACCCGATGCCCATATGGATTTCGACCTTGACCTGGCAAGGAAGGAGTCAGGCGAGAATCCGGTTTATTACGTACAGTACGCACATGCCAGGATATCGGGAATACTCCGCACCGCAGGCGAGGCCGGTATCGGGCTTCCCGGGGAGTACACGGAAGGGCTGGCCGGACTGCTCTGCGGTGAACATGAAAGGGAGCTGATGAGACTCCTTGAGTCCGTGCCTGTGGAAGTCGCCTCCTGTGCTGAGTCCATGGAACCCCACAAGCTGACCGAGCTGCTGTCGGTTCTGGCCACCGGTTTTCACCGATTCTACCAGCACGTCAGAGTGGTGGACGTCGAAGACCCTTCAGGGTCCTCCGCCAGGCTCATGCTCTGCCAGGCATGCAGGCAGTGCATTGCAGGGGTACTCAGCGTGCTGGGTGTCAGCACACCGGATCGGATGTAGAACCCATGAACGAACGGATGGATTGGTAGGGATATGGCATTACTGGTTGTAGGTTCCGTAGCGCTTGACACGATCACCACCCCTGCAGGGAAGGTGGAGGAGACCCTTGGAGGCTCGGCTATTTATTTCTCCCTCGGGGCGAGCTGTTACGATGTCGTCAAGACCGTGGGGGTCGTAGGCCCGGATTTCCCGGTGTCAGAGAAGAGGTTCCTGGCCGAAAGAAGGATAGACATCAGGGGGATAACCACCGGCCAGGGTCCGACATTCAGGTGGGAAGGGGTGTACGGTCCCGATTTCGGAGATGTCAGGACAGTGAGGACGGAGCTGGGAGTATTCGCCAGCTTCAGGCCGCGTCTCCCGGAGGACTACGTCAGTACGCCGTGCATCTTTCTGGCCAACATCGATCCCGTACTCCAGCTGGAGGTCCTTCAGCAGGTGAGGAATCCCAGATGGGTGGCGGTGGACACCATGAAGCTCTGGATAGACCAGCAGAGGGACAGGGTCCTGGAGGTCTTCGGGAAGGCCGACATAGTGATAGTCAACAGCTCGGAAGCCATGATGATATCAAGGAAGCCGAACCTCTTCGAGGCTGCTTCCTTCATACTCAAGACCGGTCCCCGATACGCGGTGGTGAAACTCGGCCCGGCGGGAGCCATGGTCTTCGGAGGAACAGTGCCCTTCATACTGCCTGCCTACCCCCTGGAGAAGGTGGTGGATCCCACCGGCGCAGGCGACACTTTCGCTTCGGGTCTACTCGGATACCTTGCCGGCAGCGACAGTGACCTGGACTTCGAAAGCATCAAGAAGGGGCTTGCCTACGGAGCTGTGAACGCCAGTTTCGCCTGCAGCGGGTTCGGAGTGGATATGCTCAGGGAGGTCACCAGGGAGGACATCGACAAGCGGATGGAGTACTACCTTTCCTCCAACCAGCTCAAGGAATGCAGGATATGAGAGGAATGGACTACCGCGGAAGCGGTGTGGACATAGGGGAGGGGGAGAGGGCGGTTGAGCTGATGAAGGACGCCGTTAGGCGCACCTTCAACCCGAGGGTTCTGTCGGACCTCGGTCAGTTCGGAGGTCTTTTCAGTGCCGTGTTCACAGACATGGAGGAGCCGGTCCTGGCAGCCAGCACCGACGGCGTTGGCACGAAGCTGAAGGTCGCTTCCATGACAGGCCGGTACGGTACCGTGGGGCAGGACCTGGTCAATCACTGCGTCAACGACATACTCGTGCAGGGGGCAGTTCCCCTGTTCTTCATGGATTACATCGCCTGCGGAAAGCTCTCCGCCTTGACTGTGGCGGAGATCGTAACGGGGCTTGCCAAAGCCTGCGAACAGAACGGGTGTTCGCTTCTCGGAGGCGAGACCGCCGAGATGCCCGGCTTCTACTCGCCGGGGGACTACGATGTGGCCGGGACCATCGTAGGAGTGGTGGAGCGAAGCAGAGTGATCGACGGTTCAACAATAGTACCCGGGGACACCATAATCGGGCTGTCCTCCAGCGGCCTTCACACCAACGGCTATTCACTGGCCAGGAACGTGCTCTTTCAGACCTCCGGCATGAGCCCAGATGACGAACATGCTCTGCTGGAAGGGGATACGGTGGGAGATGCGCTCCTCCGAATACACAGGAGCTATCTTGCCCCCTTGAAACCTCTCCTTCAGGGAGGACTTATCAAGGGGCTGGCGCACATCACCGGGGGAGGGATACCCGGCAACCTCTCGAGAATACTCCCTTCAGGCTGCGGAGCCCTTATCGATTGCGGATGGGAAGTGCCCGGCATATTCCGGCTGATACAGGAGCTGGGGAACGTTGACAGGGATGAGATGAGGAAGGCCTTCAACATGGGCGCAGGCATGCTCATCGTCGTAGACAGCGGTAATTCAGAGAACTTGAGCCGTCTGCTGGCATCCGGCGGGGAGAAGCCATTCCGCGCCGGCATGGTGATTTCGGGCTATGGTGTCCGATTCACGGACGGACCTGATTGATCATGCAGAGGTAGCATATGTACAAGGGACTCATAGAGAGACTTGCTCAGAAGAACGGATCGCGGATACTCCTCGCAGTGCTTGACGGGCTGGGCGACATACCGATAGGGGAACTGGGCGGCAGGACCCCCCTGGAAGCGGCGTCCACACCGAACCTGGACAGGCTTGCCGCCGGCGGTGCTCTGGGAATGCACGTTCCCATCGCAAGAGGTGTGACACCGGGCAGCGGTCCCGCCCATCTCGGGCTGTTCGGCTACGACCCCGTGGAGTACGAGGTGGGGAGGGGGGTCCTCTCCGCCCTCGGGATCGGGTTTCCGCTCCGGCACGGTGACCTTGCCGCCAGGATAAACTTCTGCACCGTGGACGGTACCGGAGTGGTGACCGACAGAAGGGCCGGAAGGATCTCGACGGAGAAGTGCCGGGAACTTGTTTCCCTGCTTGGTGACATCAGCATCCAGGGCGTGGAGATGCATGTCATGCCGGTAAAGGAGCACAGAGCTTGCGTCGTGTTCAGGAACGGCGACCTCGGTGATGATATCAACGATACGGACCCGGGGCTGGTGGGGGAAAGACCGGTGCCTGTGAAGGGTTCCGGCCGCTCGCACGAGATCGTAAGGGAGTTCCAGGACAGGGCCGCCGGGATCCTGGCCGGACACCACCCGGCCAATTTCCTCCTGATGAGAGGTTTCGCCCTTCACATGGAGTTCCCGACGATGGAAGAGCGCTTCAGGCTCAGCGCGGCTGCTGTGGCCCTCTACCCAATGTACAGGGGAGTTGCCAGACTGGTGGGAATGGAAGTGATGGCATGCGAACCCGAGACCCTTGAAGGCCAGGTTCACGCTGTCGGGCAGGCACTTCAGCAGGGACATGACCTGGTTTTCCTCCATCACAAGCCTGCTGACAGCTCCGGAGAGGACGGCAACCCCGTGGCCAAGGTATCAGCCATCGAGGATTTCGACAGGGTCCTGCCCCGTTTTCTCGATCTAGAGCCTGATGTTGTGGCCGTGACCGGTGATCACAGCACCCCATGCCCGATGAAGCTCCACAGCTGGCATCCTGTCCCTGTCCTGCTCCACGGTGGCCCTCAGAGGACGGGGTACAATACCTGTTTCTCCGAGAAGCAGGCACTGTCCGGCTCGCTCGGGACCTTCCATTCCACCGATCTGATGCCCCTTATGATGGCTGCCGGGGGAAAGCTGTCAAAATTCGGCGCATGATATGAGCCGTTCCGCACTGGTGGCCCTTTCCGGAGGGGTGGATTCATCCCTGGCCCTGTCACTGGCCACAGACATGTACGATGATGTGAGGGCGGCCTGGGTGGACACAAGGGGTGCAGGTGCTCCCGATGAAGCCGGGAAAGTAGCCGCTTATCTCGACGTTCCCCTTGAAGTGGTGGATGCCGAGAAGGATTTCAGAACGGACGTCGTCCAGTGGTCCCGGCACGTTCTCTCCCTGGGCCGGACCCCGAATCCCTGTGCCAGATGCAACGCCAGGGTGAAGCTTCTTTCCCTTCACAGGCTGCTGCGGGATTCCGAAGACATCATCACCGGCCACTACGCAAGGATGGAGGATGGAGTGCTGAGAAGGGGCCGGGACCCTTCGAAGGACCAGAGCTATTTCCTCTCCATGGTGGGAATCGAGGTCCTCGGAAGATGCGTCTTCCCGCTGGGTGGAATGCTGAAGTCGGAGGTCAGGGAGAAGGCGGAGGTGCTTGGCCTGCCCTTCAGACACATGGAGAGTATGGACCTCTGCTTCGAGACCTTGTCCGGGGGAAGACCGGGGGCGGTGAAGGATGTCCATGGGAACCACCTGGGTGAGCACCGGGGGACGGAGATGTTCACCATCGGACAGAGGAAGGGCCTTGGGGCTTACGGAAAGCGAATGTACGTTGTATCCCTCGACCCGCTCGAGGGAACCGTCACGATAGGAGACAGGTCGGAACTGCTGACCACTGGCTGCACGGTGGAGGAAATGAACTGGCTCGCGACTCCTGCGGGATATCCCTTCCGTGCCCTTGTCCAGACAAGGTACAGGCGGAGACCGGTCCCGGCGGTTCTTGATGAATCGGACGGCTGCCTGCATATTGATTTTCTCGGGGCCGAGGAGGCGGTTGCGCCGGGGCAGGTCTGTGCTGTATATCAGGGGTCTTCGCTGATGGGGGGAGGCATGGTGGCCTCCACCCGGAGACATTGACAGGATATCACATGAGGAACGGAACGACGGCCGCTGTGGAAAGACTCCGGAGAGATCGCGATGCCGTGATACTGGCCCACAGCTATCAGCCACCGGAGATCCAGGACATAGCCGACCATGTGGGTGACTCCCTCGAACTCAGCAGGAAAGCGGCTACCACAGACGCTTCGGTGATAATCTTCTGCGGTGTGAAGTTCATGGCCGAGACCGCTCACATCCTGTCCCCGGGAAAGACCGTGATACTACCCGAACCGGACGCCGGATGTCCTCTAGCAGACAGCATCGAGGTCCCCGCCCTGAGGACCATGCAGGAGATGTATCCCGAAGCTCTGACCGTCCTTTACGTGAACTCTCCCGCGTCGGTGAAAGCCGAGAGCTACGCCTGCTGCACCTCGGCCAACGCCCTGCAGGTGGTGGAATCGGTTCCCTCGCAGGAGGTCATTTTTGCGCCTGACAGGAACCTTGGCACCTTCGTGAGCAGGTATACCGGAAAGCGGGTGCATATCTGGAACGGCGCCTGCAGGAGCCATGCCACGGCCGATCTCAGGGAGATGCGCGCCAGGATGGAGGAGTGGCCGGACGCCGAGCTGCTTGTGCACCCGGAAACGCCTCCAGAGGCATGGGACCTGGCGGATGAAGTGCTTGGCACCGGAGGCATGATCAGGCATGTAGCCTCCTCATCAGGAAGGAGATTCCTCATAGGCACCGAGGAGGGCATGGTCTACAGGCTCAGGACCCTCTTCCCCGACAGGGAATTCCTGGCTGCGGGCCTGATCTACTGCGAGAACATGAAGAAGATCACGCTGCAGAAGGTCCTGAGCTCACTGGAGACCCTGGAGCCCAGGGTTGAGATGGATCCTGAAGTGCGCCGAAGAGCGTACGAGTCCGTGGCAAGGATGACGGAGGTCTCCGGTTGAAGAAACCTGTGGTGGGAGTGACCCTGAACTGGTACCGGAACGAAGACGGGAAGGTGCCCTCCTACGGCAGATGGCTCTTCGGCCTAAACCAGAGCTATGCGGAACTCCTTGGCAAGGCGGATGTGATGCCCATGGGCTTACTGCCGGTCTCAGAGGATTTCAGGAGCATTCTCCAGGTCGTGGATATGGTGGTCCTCACAGGGGGCGGCGACCCGGACCCCGAACTGTACGGCCAGACCGAGAACGGTTCGGTCAACTGCTCCAGGGAGAGACCGCTGTGGGAGATGGGTCTCTACAGGACCGCGCGGAACATGGAGCTGCCGGTCATGGGAATCTGCCTCGGTCTTCAGCTTATAGGTATGGCGGAAGGTGTACAGCTGATCCAGGACATACCCACAGAGGTGGACGACCCATGTGAACATCACGGAAAGCCTGACAGGCCTTCCAGGCATCCGGTCGAGCTTGTCGAAGGGACACTCCTCCATGATACCTTCGGTGAAGACATCGAGGTGTCGAGTTTCCATCACCAGGCCCTGAGGGAGGTACCAGCCGGATTCCGACTTGCCGCCCGTTCGCCTGACGGCATAATCGAAGCCGTAGAATCGGAAGACGGCAGGGTTATAGCGGTCCAGTGGCACCCGGAGAGGGATTTCACGGGTCCGGTACTGCTGCGGAGGATGGTGGACCTGATAGAGGACAGGATCTGAGGTGCTCTACCTGGCCAGACCGAGGTACGAGAACAGGATATGGGGCTCCCTCCCATCGGGTGAAGGAACCTTGCCGGTGGGGGAGATATGGTGGGTCTACCAGGATGACAGCGGCTCCACTTCCCTGAAGGGACCCGACGGCCGCTGCTCCACCGTGGCGGATCTTGTCTCCCGCGGCCGCCTTCCCGGTGACACGCGCTATCCTGTCCTGCTCAAGACCCTTCATACTGCGGACAGGCTCTCGGTCCAGGTCCATCCCGGCGCATTCGGCGGTCCTCTCTTCAAGGAGGAAACCTGGATAGTACTGGATGCGGAAGATGGGGCATGGATGATGGGCGGGCTCATCGCCTCCGACAGGGAGTCCTTTGTAAGGGCCGTGGACGACGGCACTGCAGGTGACCTTTTGATGAAGATCCCGCTCTGGACCGGTGAAGCCTACCACATTCCCCCGGGGACGGTCCATGCACTTGGTCCCGGCCTGACGGTCCTTGAAGTCCAGAGCAACTGCAACGTTACCTACAGGCTTTACGACTGGGGCAGGCTGGACAACACAGGTGCATCCAGAGAGCTTCACATCGAAGAGGGCACGGATGCTGTGGACTGGAGCAGCCCGGCGGGTCCCATACCTCTGTGTTCCGAAGAGGACTTCCGGCAGCTTGCGGCTTCCTATTCCATCCTCCAGGTCCAAGGTGACAGACCCCTTGCCCTGCCGGGGGGATCGGTCTTCTTCCTCTCCTCCGGCGAAGCCTCCGTTGAAGGTGACGTAGAAGCCCCGGCCTGCCTGCTGGCTGACAGCGATGGGGGAGAGTTCGATCTCAGGGGCCGGGGTTACGTCATAGAACCCGGAAGGGACGGTTGATGGAATACGAATTGTACGCAGTGATACTGGCGGGAGGCAGGGGAACCAGGTTCTGGCCCCTCTCCACCCGCCGGATGCCGAAGCAGTTCCTCAAGCTGGCAGGAGACGGCACCATGCTCCAGGAAACGGCCGGCAGATTCCAGGGACTTTGCGGCAGGGAACACATCATGGTGGTGACCGGGGCGGACCATGCAGGCACTGTGATGGAACAGCTTCCCTGGATCCAAGGGGAAAACCTGCTTCTGGAACCGGTGGGAAGGAACACGGCCCCCTGCATCGGCTGGGCGGCAAGGACTCTCATGGAAAGAGGGAAGGGTTCCTCGCTGATGGCCGTGGTCCCCTCGGATCACGTCATAGACGATCCGGCAGGTTTCAGAGAGACTGTCAGGATAGCTTCCGTACCCGCGATGGAGGGCAAGCTGGTCACCATAGGCATTACGCCTGACAGTCCCGCCACAGGTTACGGCTACCTTCATACCGGAGACTGCAGTCCTGGCGTGGTCTGCAATGTTCGGGCCTTCAGGGAGAAACCCGACCTTGAGACTGCGATGCGTTATCTGGAGAGCCGCGAGTATCTTTGGAACGCCGGCATGTTCATCTGGAGGGCGGACGTGATAATGGAGCAGATAAGCGTGCATCTCCCGGAACTGGCCCGGGGGCTTTCATTCATTGAACCCGGTACACGTCCCGATACCGGAGCCTTCGGCTCCCTTGAATCCGTATCCATAGATTTCGGAGTGATGGAAAAGGCCGGCGATGTAGTGGCGGTTCCGGCCCTCTTCGGCTGGAACGACATCGGTGACTGGCCTTCAGCCAGGAGGTGCGGCGTGGGCAGGGGAGACGTACTCTCCTTCAACAGTGAGAGTACCACCGTATGGAACGGGGGGAAGCTTACCGTCCTTCTGGGCGTCAGCGGCATATCGGTGGTGGAGACGGACGGAGTGACCCTTGTAATGAGTGACGAGTACTCACAGAGACTCAAGGAAGTGGTTGCTGATTTGGAGGATAGGTATCCTGAACTTGTGTGACCAGGAGGTCTTCCCGGCAGCGTGAACCGATTCAGGTACAGCTCTTTAGAATTGACAAATCAGTTCATATTGTCTATTAGTAGCATCCAGGAATCGATGCAGAGAGAAACAGAAAGGAGACGGAATGTACAGAATTATAGTTGTCCTTGCGCTGGTATCCGTGGCATTCGCGGGTCTCGTACCAGGACAGACAAGAGATACATGGGTGGAAGGCGAGGTCAGCAATGTCTACAGCCTTCCCGCAACGCCAGTGCCCGGAAGGGGCGCAGACGTTCTCATAGTCTTCCCCGCATTCTCCAACGCCAGCGGGATCGCATGGGGAAGCTACTACTGGAATCCTGACGATGAACAGTTCCCTTCCACTTTCACGTACGATGCCGTGAATCCCTCCACCGCCATGCCTTCGGGAATCCCGTACCACTGGAACGGTGGCGTGGGTACCGCCCTGGACAACCTTGGCGTAACATGGGAATGGTACCCTACCTGGGACAACGAGGACGCGATGCAGACAATGCCCAACGTCACTACCCTCCAGGAATACCAGGTTGTATTCATCTTCACCTTCGACAACTGGTGGAACAGCGGTCTCAGCGACGGCTCCGTCGACATCTTCTCTGACTACATGGACGCCGGCGGCAAAGTGGTCTTCGTAGGGCAGGACGCCCACTACGGAGGACTTTCGCCCACCTGGCTTGACGACTACTTCGCATGCGGCACCATAACCGACGATGTCATAGCCGGCGATGCCACTCTGGGCGCCAACGGTGTGACCGGCACATTCCTTGATGGATGGTCCGGCACCGCCGACCAGCTCAACTTCTCCGACGCCAACGGCTTCTACGCAGACGACCTCAGCACCAACGGCATAATCACAGACGGCACCTACTTCTTCTCCGCAAACAACGACGCCAGCAAGTGCATTTTCTCCACGTTCGAGTTCGAGGCCTGCGCTTCCGGTGAAGTGGAAGCCATAACCGACCTCATCCTTGATTACGTCGGAGTCGGCGGGGCACTTGAGCAGTCCACCTGGGGCGGTATCAAGACAAGCTTCTAGCCTGTCACGCCTATCATTGCAGCAGGGCCGCGGGAAATCCCGCGGCCCTCTTTCATATGACTTCCCGCCTGCTAACCCGTATCACTTATATTCCACTTGAGCCTCAGCTGTTGAACATCTGAGGGGGGAAGGGCCGGAATGGAACCTCTGGAACTGATCAGGAACACCTGCGGTGGAATGGATTCCATGAACAGGGAGACCGCAGTTCTGGAGACCCTTGTAAACACGGTCTGTGAAATGGAAAATGTGGACTTCGCCGGCGTCTACCTGCCGGAATCCGCTTCGGGAGAGTTCACCCTGGAGGTAATCAAGGGATTGCCGGACTGGTTCGTCTCCTCCTTCGGCAGGGTTCCCGCATCGTTTCTACCGGATCTGGAATTCGACCAGAAGGGAGACCCGCATGTATATCCCACCGGTGTATTCCCACTGCATACCGACGACAGCATAGGAATGCTGATGTTCACTGCGTCCCATGATCCGAAGATTTCCACGGAAGAGTCACATGAACAGCTGCAGTGGCTTGCATGGTCGGCCTGGGCCAATCTGAGGCGGATCAGAGCTACCGATTCATTTCAAAGGTCCCTGAACAGCAGAACAGTACTCCTTGACAGGATAATGGACCCTGTCGCCGCACTTGACTCCGAACTCGATCTCATCTTCTGCAACCGGGCATTCAGGCAACTGACCAGGCTGGAAGAGCAGGACGGGAGCCCCATCACCTTCAGGGAAGCGTCGGGGAAGGAGTTCTTCGGACTGGTGGAGACGGGCCTCAGGGAGGTGATCGATTCCGGGGAGTCCTCGAGCCTGGTCTGCGAGTACGCGGACAGGATCTTCAGCGTCACGATGCACCCAGCTCCGGAGGGTCCCCTGGTCATCATGCGTGACGTCACGGAGGAAGAAATCACAAGGAGGAAATTGAACTTCAGGGAGAAGTTCGAAGGCCTTCTTGTTAGCATCGCCACGGATTTCATAGAGATGCAGGGTACCGCCCTGAACCTGGGAATTCACGATGCCCTTCTCAGTATTGGTGTAGCCGTAGAAGTGGACAGAGCCTACCTGTTCCAGTTCAGCGAGGACCAGGGGACGATGAGCAATACCCATGAATGGTGCGCTTCCAATATCCAGCCGCAGATCGACAGGCTGCAGGGATTGCGGGCGTCCGATTATCCGTGGTGGATGAACAGGCTTAACATGCATGAGACCATTCACGTGCAGAGGATCTCGGACCTGCCCGAGTGGGCCGAGGCTGAACGGGAACTCATGGAGGAGAAGGACGTGCAGTCGATACTTGTCGTCCCCATAGTGCACGGAAACACTCTAATCGGCTTTCTCGGGTTCGACAGCGTGAGCCAGGACAGGCGCTGGACCGAGGATATCGTCGACCTCCTGCGGATAGTCGGCGATGCCATAGGAAATGCACTGGAGCGCAACAGGATGGAAAAGGCGATGATGCGCATGTACCGAAAGGCTGAGAAGGAAGCCCAGGTCAACGACGTTCTGCTGCGTGAGGTCAATCACCGGGTCAAGAACAACCTGTCGGAGATAATCGGACTGCTTTACGCCCAGAAGAGGTTCACCACAGGTGATTACAACGAGTTCATCCACAACCTCACGGGAAGGATTCGGGGTCTTGCCACAGTACATGACCTGCTTTCCAGGTCCGGCTGGAAACCCCTGGAGCTGACCGGACTGGCCAGGGGGATCGTGGAGAGCGCCATCACCGGTGCGCATGAAAGGAAGAAACTGACATCATCGGTTTCCAGCAGCTCAATAACGGTCAACGCGAACCAGGCCCATGCCCTGGCCCTGATCCTGAACGAACTGGTCAGGAATTCCATCAAGCATGCCCTGACCGACCGCGAATCACTGAGGATTAAGGTGAGGATGCGAAAGGAAAGGTCCGGAAGGGTGAACCTGACATACTGTGATGACGGTCCCGGCTACCCGGAGGATGTGATCAACCTGGAGCGAAAAAATCTGGGCCTTGACCTGATACAGAATCTTATAATAAAGAACCTGCAGGGGGATCTCATCCTGCTCAACGACGGGGGGGCGGCGGCGAGGATAAGCTTCAGCCTGGAACCGCCTGGGGAGGAGGCAAATGAAGAAGAGTGAGACAAGGTCCGTGCTGGTCGTCGAAGACGATCACCTGGTATCCGAGATGGTCAGGGGCATGCTGTCGGAACTGGGCTACACTGTGGCCGGCGAGGCCGAGGACGGTCATGACGCGCTGGACAAGGTCAGGGAGCTCAGGCCGGACGTAGTCCTGATGGATATAAAGATGCCCAGGATGTCCGGAATACAGGCCGCATTACTCATCCAGAAACACTTTCCCACACCGGTGGTGATACTCAGCGCATACGAGACGGAAGAACTGGTAAGGGATGCTATCCAGGCAGGTGTGGGAGCGTATGTCGTAAAACCTCCACAGCCTGAGGAGCTGTCCGGGGCCATCGAGGTCGCCATAGGCAGGTTCGGGGATATGCTCAGGATCAGGGAGCTGGAGCGTGAGATCGAGGGTCTTCGAAAGAAGATGATCAGGACTGCGGGGCTTCTTCCCGTTTGTCCCCGATGCGGGGAACACAGAACCGGTGACGAGTACGACCGGGTCCTGGATACCTACTTCTCGGAGCTTTCAGAGGATGAGATGGAGAACCATCTCTGCAGCCGATGCAGAGATGCTAAGGGAGAGAACTGAGGCTTCCCGGGCTTTCGGGCCTTACGGATACGCTGGAGCCTACCCTGAGCCAGTCGTAGCTCCATCGCGCAGTGTTCTCGCCCATCCTTATGCATCCATGGGAACGCCGGGTCCCAAGCATGTTGGTGCCTGACAGGAAGGTCTGATGAAGGCCTATCTGGCCGGAAGGATGAATGCAAAGCCAGTACGGCATCCTTACGTTGTATGAACTCGAGACAGGTGCCCTTCTCCTGTACAGGACACTGAATTCCCCGATAGGCGTGTCGTAGCCTGCCCTGCCTGTGGACACCAGCGCCAGATTGGCTTCCCTGCCGTCCTCCAGGAAGATTATGGTCTGGCGGTCGATCAGGACGATGGCTTCCCTTGTGGTAGCCTGGCCGTCGTCATCGCACGGGGCCAGTGACGCGCTCATTGAGACGGCAAGTACTCCCAGGAACATTCGGAACAGTTCGGCTATGCTTACCAAGTGTCTGACCTCCAATGCAGTGTATTCTGTGCCCCCGGAACCGGATTGTCAAGATTTTGCCTGCATCGGTCACCGATGAACATTGACGTGAGAGCTGGAAAGGGTCAGATTTCATAACTGCTGTTTTTTTCAGTTTATTTTATATCATGAACGGAGGATAGCTTTGCCTGATTTCGATCTGAAGAGAAAACTCATGCTGCTGGCGGTCTTTTCGGCAGTGCTGCTGGGAGCCTGCAGTACCCCCGTTGTCACCGGCATGAAGGTTCATATGCAGAACCAGGAGTACAGTGACGTAATCCATCTGGCCGACAGTGTCATAGCCATGGGCGATTCGCTGGACGCAGAGGTATGGTTCTGGAGAGGCAAGGCCTTCACCGAGCTGAGCCAGTGGTCTGATGCGGCTGAGTCTTTCTGGAAGGCCCACCGGCTTGAAGGCTCAGGGGTGCTGGGTATTGAAGAGTACTGGTTCACATTCTTCAACAGTGCCGCGAATGTTCTGAATGAGGGTGATATAGGAGCAGCGGTGGATGTACTGGAGAAGGGCATGATCGTGGCCCCCGGGAGGCCGGATTTCCAGATGATGCTTGGAGACATCGAACTGAACGTGAACGATGACCTTCAGGCCGCCCTGGACGATTTCCAGATCGCAGCCGACAAGTCAGAGGCGCTGATCGGGGAGATCCAGCAGGTCATCGAAGAAACCCAGGATCCTTACGAGCTTGATTTCTACTCCCAGAGCCTTGAGCATGCAAAGACCCTTCTGATGCAATCACTCTACAATACCGGCAGTGTTCTTACCATGATGGCCATGGACTCCGGTGATGAGAGTATGGGGGGGTACGTTCAGCTGGCGCGGGAAGCCTACCTCAGAGCCCTCGAGGTCGACCCCACGAACGTTGACATGCTGGATGCCCTTGCCGGAGCCTACCTCATCGAGGAGGATTACCAGTCGGCCCTGGAGATATTCGCCCAGGCTGTCACTAACATTGAGCTGGGAGTTACCGAAGGATGGCTCGATCCTGACGAGGCTGACGCCCTCAAGGCCAATATCCTGGTCTCCAAGGGATACGCCCTGATCGAGATGGAGCAGTACGATGAAGCCATTGCCGCGCTGGGCGATGCGAGAATCCTGGTAGGGGACGATTACATCATCCTGTCCTCTCTTGCCCACGCCAACTTCGTAATGGAACGCTACGACGAATCCCTGTCCGATCTTGAGTCGGTTCTCATGATAGACGGACTGGGTCCGGATGAGCTGGCCAACACCTACTACATGATCTACGCCAGCTACAACAGGCTGGAGAGGGACGGGGAAGCTGCAGAGGCTCTTGAGACCGCCCTTCAGTTCCAGCCGGACAACGCCAACTACTGGCGATATCTGGCCAGCACCTACAGCAGGCTGGGAAGGCGTAACGACGCCATCGAAGCCCTGGAGAGAGCGGAAGAGCTGGACCCTTCCGAGTAATCGGGCTCTGTCCCGGATCAGAAGAAAGGGGGAAGGCGGACCTTCCCCCTTCTTCTAACTGAGATGGTTTACCCTGGGGTCAGCCCCGCCTCAGACTCACCATCAGCTGGTTCTTCTGAACGGTATCCCCGGCAGATACGCAGACCTCCCTGACACGGCCCGTTATAGTGGAGCATATCTCGTTGTACATCTTCATGGCATCGAGGAGGAGGAGGACATCGCCGGGCTGGACCATGTCCCCGGCCGTTACGCGCACTTCCACTATGGTTCCGGGGATGAAGGCCCTGACCTCAGACTGGTCGGGAAGTCCCCGGTAGGTGTTCACACTTTTCTCGGGTACCTCGGTAACGTACTCCGTATCATCGATGTTCAGTTTCTCGAATTCCCCGCCCATTGTCATTCTCCCTACAACGGCATGTTCCCGTGGGACCTGCCGGTCCTGGACTGCTTGACCGCCGACAGGGCTTTAATAAGGGTGTCCCTGGTCTCGCTGGACCTGATGATGGTATCAATGTAGCCTTTCTTTGCAGCCACGTAGGGATTAGCGAATTTCTCCTCGTACTCCCTGACCTTCTCCTGCCTGCAGGCCTCGGGATCCTCGGCTGCCTCGATCTCCTTCCTGAAGATGATGTTGGCGGCTCCCTCGGGTCCCATCACGGCGATCTCGCCGCATGGCCAGGAGGCTACGAAATCAGCCCCGAGATGCCTGCTGCACATCGCGATATAAGCACCCCCGTAAGCCTTCCTCATTATCAGTGTCAGCTTCGGTACGGTTGCTTCGCTGTACGCGTACAGGACCTTTGCTCCGTGCCTGATCACTCCCGCGTGCTCCTGGTCGACACCCGGAAGGTATCCCGGGGTATCCACCATGGTGAGCAGGGGGATGTTGAACGAGTCGCAGAACCTGATGAAACGGGAAGCCTTGTCCGATGCGTTCACGTCCAGGACCCCTGCAAGGACCCTGGGCTGGTTGGCCACTATGCCGATGGATCTTCCAGACAGCCTGGCGAAGCCGACCACTATGTTCCTTGCGTAGTGCTCGTGGACCTCAAGGAAGTCGGACCCGTCGACGATGCCCCTTATTATCTCCTTGACGCAGTAGGCGCGCCTGCGGTTGTCCGGTATCACATCATCGCCCAGGGGCTTGTCCGGGGGTATGGGCTTCCAGACCGGAGGATTCTGGCTGGAATTGGACGGCAGGAACGAGAGGAGCTTCTTCAGGGTTTCGAACGCCTCGGGCTCACTCTGTGCGAAGAAGTGCGCGTTCCCTGTAATTGCGGCATGGGTCATGGCTCCGCCGAGTTCCTCCTGCGAGACTTCTTCCCCCAGGACGGTCTTGATCACCTGGGGCCCGGTGATGAACATATGTGATATCCTGTCGACCACGAAGACGAAATCCGTCAGGGCGGGAGAATAAACAGCCCCCCCGGCGCAGGGCCCCAGGATCACTGATATCTGCGGGACCACGCCGCTGAGCCTGGTATTGCGGAAGAATATCTCGCCGTATCCGCAGAGGGACTCCACACCCTCCTGGATCCTTGCGCCCCCGGAGTCATTTATCCCGATCAGCGGGATCCCAGCCTCTGCCGAGCCGTCCATCACCTTGACTATCTTCTTTGAATGCGCCCTGCCC
>CAZXEF010000007.1:19421-32723 GCA_964639605.1 uncultured bacterium
CGGTGAAGTCCTGCGCGAATACCGCCACGGGTCTGTCATCGACTTTGCCGAAACCTGTGATGACCCCGTCACCGGCGAGTTCCTTCCTGTCCATTCCGAAGTCCTTCACCGAATGCTCTACGAAGAGGTCGATCTCCAGGAAGGATCCTTTGTCCAGCAGGAGATCCTCCACTCTTTCCCTGGCGGTGTGCTTGCCCTTCTCCTTCTGTTTCTCTATGGCTTTCTCCCCGCCCCCCTTGAGCTTATTGGCCAGAAGGACGAGAAAATCGTTTACGGATTTCATTATCGACATTGTCTGTATCCCCTCAGAGGTATGGAACCTGTCGGTATCGGTCTATTCTCTGGCCGCGGGCGGGGAAGCCGCGAAATGCTCGCCCCACATCAGATGGAATTCAGCGGCAGGAGTAAGATAATTCAGTTCCTTCAGTAAGCGGTAGTCCGCCAGGGCTTCCTCCAGGGCTCCTGCTCTCCAGAGTTGCTCGGCCCGCTGGAGCCTTGCCTCCAGGAACCCGTCGGATAACTGAAGGCTCTCGGAGAAGAGTTCCAGGGCCCGGTCCCCGTTCCCTCTGATACTCTCTATGTTGCCAAGCATCAGGAGGGTATAGGGATTCCTGTTCATCAACACCGCGGTCTCACCCAGGGCGACGGCCATGGAGTCAAGACCGCACAGGACCGCTATGCTTCCGGATACCGAGTAACCCCAGGGGGAGATATCCATGTCTGCTTCCAGTATCGCCCTGACGGAATCCAGCGACCCGTTCCTCATTCCCGATACGAACATCGCCGCTGCTCCGATGACGGCTGAATCTCCCATGGAGGCTTCACCTTCTATATATCCGGTCCATGCAGCCGGCGGAACCATAAGGAGCGGCGGGTAGGAGGTTCCCTGCGCGGGGCTCCGCATCCCTTTCCCCATCAGGACCGCAAGGCTGCTCTGGAGCATCAGGTCCCCTGAGTGCACGGCCGCCCGCATCGCATCATCAAATCGGCCAGCCCTGGCAAGGGCCCAGGCCTGCAGCACCCTCAGCCTGGGGTCTTCAATGCCCGGGTCGCGGCCCGAGAGTACGGAGTCCAGAGATGTCCTCATGCCGTCACTGTCGAACAGGAAACCCGGTGAATCATGCAGTGAATCCGTACACTGCATAAGGGCCGTCGCAGGGATCATTGCCGGCTGGTAATTCATGGGCGGAGAGGCCGCCAGAATAAGTTCGTCCTTCCATGAGTCGGGCATCTGGTAATACAGTTCCTGAAGAAGGGTCTGGGGCGCAAGGGGATCTACCACCTCGAAGCTGTGGCTCTGGAGACCAGCCTCGTCCAGGAAGGTTCCCCTTCCGTAGACTATGGTTATGCTGTCCCAGTAGACCGGACGCCAGGCGGGACTGGCGGAGAGTATGTAGGCGGACGATTCACCGGGCCCCGGCCAGTTGAAGAGGGCAAGGTCGATTCCCCCGGAGTCAAGGATACCCATTACCGTGGGAGCGTCCTCCGGTCTGGCGTACGCCAGGAGAAGGTAACCGGCGTAGAACCTTTCGGTGTAGAGGTGACAGCGGCCGTCCATATAGAGTGGAAGTCGTTCTCCGAACCGGTATTCCAGGTATCCCGATATCTCATTGGTGTTGAATATTCTGGCGCTCAGCAGCTCCGGGTTGTCCTCCAGGAACGATGTAAGTTCGCGGGGGTAGATCGACCAGTCCACTCCCAGTCCCGGTTCCCTCGGCGGACCGAACTCCCTGGGCACTCCTATGACGAAGGGCAACGCCGCCGCCGCCGAAAGCATCATCACCGGAACAATCGGCCTGACCCTTCCCAGGAGCGGGGAGACCCAGGCCACCGCTGCAAGGGCCAGGAAGTCGATGTTCCTGCTTGAGAGCAGGGATGCAGCTGAAAGGGCTCCAAGGGCCAGTATCCTGGATGTACCGATGCTCTTCCTCCTTCTGGCCACGACTATCCAGGTGACCACGAGAAGCGCAACCAGCAGAACAGCGGTGGTGGAAATGCGATGGCCGGGCTGGTACAGAGGATGGAAGGGACTCCACCATTCCCTTATCGTCTCCCTGAAAAGGGGCCTGGACAGGAAATCCGTAAGGTAGGTGACCGATCCGAAGCCGTTTGGATGCAGCCCTGCCGACAGTACGGCTCCGCCCAGCACCGCGGACCTTCCAAGGACCTTTCTCCTGTTTCCACAGACGATCCCTTCCAGCACCGGTACACCCAGAAGGAACCATCCCATGACGAACCCTGCGTGGGCATTGGTCCATATCACCTGCAGGGGAATGAAGACGGCAAGGGATGCAAGGACGCCACCCGTGCCCCTTGCCAGAAGGTAGAGATACAGACTGAACATCAGTATCGATACGATGTGGGGCCTCACTATCCACCTTCCATGGCTCAGGGCGAACCACAGCAGTCCGGACACCACAACGGCAGGTATTCCCGCTCCCCTTCTTATGGCGGCC
The DNA here is from genome assembly GCA_964639605.1 of uncultured bacterium. Taxonomy (GTDB): domain Bacteria; phylum Fermentibacterota; class Fermentibacteria; order Fermentibacterales; family JCC-6; genus Aegiribacteria. Next base: position 21,878 of record CAZXEF010000007.1, read on the forward strand.
ATGGCCAGAAGCAGGACGGCGACCATGATGAGCAGCGTTTTGAATATTACCGGTCCTGCCTCGTCCAGGGTCCTCCAGGAGATCGCGAAGAGGACCTCCGAGACCCACTCCTGCTGAAGCCACGTCTCTCCGCAGAATGTCCAGGTGAAGGGGTCCTGGGTCCTTATGGATCCTGTATCGAGTATGTCCTCCCCGTTTCGCAGGTGCCAGAAGAAGTTTCCGTTGTGGATCGGGGTCAGGCAGTACAGGGCGCATACGGCCAGGAATGCAGCAAGCATGATCCAGGCGGACGGTCCCATGCCCCGGGTGTGTTCAGTATCTTTCAAACAGCGTCCTTATCCTCTCCACGGCAAGAGGGCCCCGGGCCCACTGCAGAGCCGTTTCCATGCATCGTTTCCGCTCAACGTCATCCAGCGTCTGTACTCCCCTTCGGGCCCATATCTCAGCCACTTCGTCCCCTGCGAACATGTCATGCACTCCTCCGGAGTAACTGAAGATATCGTAAATGGACCAGTCCACCGGCCGGGGCTCAGATGTGAAAAGAAGTCCGTTCAGGTGCAGATGTTCATCCTCCCAGCCCCTGAGCGCATATACCACCCTTCCACCTATGACTTCCGGCAGTTCCTCCGGCGGTGCTATCCTGAAGAAGCAGCGGTGTGTGTCCATCGGGATAATGTCAGGCCTCCTGTCAGCCACTTCCAGCAGGTATGCAGAGTGGAAGGTGCTCATTCCCGCAGTGACGAGAATCGCTCCCGGTCCCGCACCCCTCATATAATCACCGGCGATCACATCCGTCACCGTGTCGTTCCTGCGCCACGCAACTGATGTGCCGGAAAGGACCGAGAGGAGTACCAGGGCCACTGCTGCCGCTTTCAGGAACCTGCCGCCGCCGAACATCCTGGAAAGACCCATCGATGCCCAGAGCCCCAGGGGCACCACGGCTATCCACAGTATGCTGGATGTGTCCGGGATCGTATAGGATGAAACGAACAGGATCCCTCCCAGGAAGCTCAGGAAGAGCTTCCAGGACCATCTTCCGGAAAACGCCGCCAGCCCGGTCAGGGCAGCCAGGGTCGTGATGCCGGTAGTTCTCACCAGTTCTACCAGACCGTTCAATGAAGGAAGAGCGAGCCTGGAGCCGTAGAGCGTCAGATAGCGCCACAGGGCGTCTGCGTCAGCCGGACTGGAATAATGGCAGAGACCCCCGAAAGTCGATCGCAGCGGAATGAATAGCCATAGCGAGACCGGCAGCGCAGCCAGCAGCAGCCATCTCTCCCTGAACCTGCCGGAAAGTGCTGACGGGAGCAGGAAAATGGATGTGGGATGACCGGCAAAGAGGGAAAGGGAAAAGAAATAGGGACCTGAGGGAGACCTGCCAAGAGAGATGGCCAGCAGTACCAGCAGGATGGCGAAACCGTGGACCTCCACCACATTGAGCTGGGCAAGCACCGGGCCGGAACTGATGAGCATGACCGCCCCGGCAAGGGATCCGGTCCTGCTGCAGCGAAATCTCCTCGCAGCACCGTAGGCGGCGGCCACGGTTCCTCCGGCAACGATCGAAGAGAAGAACCTGAAACAGGTGTAATCAAGCCTGGCGCATGGCGCCAGCAGTGAGAAGAGCCTCAGGAAGAAAATGTAGAGGGGGTAGCCGGGAGGATGCGGGAGCTGGAGGCTCCTTCCGCAGATCACGAATTCCGTCCCGTCCATGAAATCAAAGGAAATCGAACCTGAGAACCATGCCAGGCCTGCTACAACGGCGGAAGCGAGCAGTACGGGATAGAAGAAGTGCCTTCGCTGCACTCTACCTCTCAGATGGACCGTGGGGAGCGTTCAGGCCTGGAAGGAACTCCATGAACTCGAAGTTGTCTGGGTACAATTCCAGGCCATAGGTTGCGTGTGTGATCATGCCGCATGTGTCATACAGGGCAGCAGAAGCAGTGCACGCTATCATTATGGTGGCCGGATCAGGCTCCTCCATGGATGCGATGGCCCTTTCGGAGTATTTCAGGGCTGAATCCGGACAGCCGGCGCTCAGGTACCAGAGAGCCGCGGTCCTCAGCACTCCGGTGGAGGAAGGTGAAAGGGCAAGGCATCTTCGAAGCAGGTCCTCCCTGTCGGGAACACCGCCGCTGTTGAGGGGTGCCATCAGCCTGGCTTCCATGATCTCCAAGGAACCCGGGAAAGCATCCATCCCCATCCTGTAGAGGGAATCGAAATCCCCTCCGGTCATGGCCGTTATATGTATCGCCCAGGCGTACTGGCCTGCCCTGGCATTCGGATGGGATACAGCGGCCCTGGCGTACAGTGCTGCCCTGTCCAGGTCACCCGAACCGGCACAGGCTGCCGAGAACGCATTGTACAGCTGGGGCGAAGGACCCTCTAGCTCCAGGGCACGCAGAATGAACAGAGTGTCGGTCTCCCTGATCGCCCTTGATACCATTATTCCGCCAAGGTCTATCTCATCCAGCATTCCACTGTCATCCACCACTATCTGAAGGAGCGCATCGAACTGATCCTGCATTCCCTGGGAAAGGGCCAGGTTCAGCCCCAGCCGGTAAGTGTCCGGGCTGTCGCTGCCATGGCTTACAGCAGTCTCATAGCACCATCTGGACCTGGCAAGGTTCCCGGCTTCCAGCTCGGCCTTTGCCAGGTTGAGAATGTCGCCCCCCGAGGCTGCCATCTCCCTGGCAACAGGAAGGGAGAGGTCCAGCCTTCCGTTCCTGCTTATCGCATCCATCAGCCAGGCGTAATGCTGGGTATATGATGTCGTGTGACCGGGACCGGTCGCCATTACCGCGGCAATAACCGCGCCTCCGGCTGCCGCGGCCAGCCACCGTCGGCGGGAGATGGTCAGGGTGCAGAGCGCGCAGGCGACTACGATCGCCGGACCACAGGAGAGACCTGCGGGGCTGGATGCCGCAAGGAACGCTGTGGCAGCGGTGAGACCGCCGGCAAGCCAGGCCGGGCCCGGCAGCATTGCAAAGGATACGCCCAGAAGGACCAGGGCCGCCGTGGGCCAGCCCACCGCCATGGCGGTAGCCAGGGCAATGGTGTACAGGGTCCATCTGGCGGCCGTCCTTCCGAATCGGGACATGACCAGGAGAAGTGCCGCCAGGAATGCTCCTGCAGCCGATGCAGCGTCGGCGAAGGTCATTCTTCCCCCGGCAGCCGTAATAAGGTAGACGGTACCGGCAAGAGGGGCCGCCGCTGAAAGGACTCTTGTCCGAAGGGATGCGGCGAGTTCCCTGGATCCCTCCCCGTCCAGCTTCCTGTAGAACCACGCCAGGATCAGGGTTACAGGGATTATGTCGACAAGGAACACCGTATAATGCAGAGAGCCGGTCAGGTGAGGGGACGTGGCAGCATGCCACTGGAAATATTCCTGCAGGGTCTCTGCGTATGGGAAAAGGTCCACCGTCAGTATGTATACCAGGCTGGGCCATGTGAAGAACACGAGGAATACCGGGGCGAAGAGGACCGTGGTCCCGATGCCTCTGACGACTCGTCTGTCCTTCGCCACCGCCCATGTGAACATACCTGCCAGCAGGCAGCCTATGGCAGCCTCTATCCTTATGCCTGCCGTTGTCCCGGGAAGCTCCACCAGAGGATTGAAGAAATTCAGGAGGAAGAAGCCGGCGTTGCTTCTGTCCAGGGGGAAATAGCCAATTGCCGAAGATGTTCCAAGGGCGTAGTCAAGCAGAGGAGGGAGGAGTGTCAGGGTCCAGGCGAAGACCATCAGCTTGAGAAGTCTCCGAAGGGGATAGCCTGAAAGCATATGCATAAAAGCGGTCAGACCCAGCATCGGGAACACGTAGGCAATGGGGAAGTGGAACACGAAAGCAGGGACGGGGAAGAGCATGCCGGCGGAAACAGACTCCAGGAGGTTCCTGAGGAGGACCGTTGCCATGAAGAGACCTGCAAGCTGTGCATTGGTGGCCCTGATGGATGCAAGCCTTTCAATGGCATTCAGCATCATGACCCTCATCATCGGTCCGTCCAGATCTCACCGGGATCCTCGAGGATGGAAAGGACGGGTACGCTCCGAGGGAGATCCGACTGCCAGTCAAGGCCTATCAGCAGCCTTACGGTGGTGAAGAAGCCGGACTCGGTCACCCCGTACGGAGTAGTACCGTTAATGCCGCTGCCCGCCAGAATGCACCATCCCCGACCCGGAGGCTCGTCGGAGAGCGAGTATACTGCAACCCGGTATCTGGAAAGGACATCCGGGGAAGTCCAGAAACCCGCCAGCTCCATCACTTCGGATGGATAATGCGTGCCCATGTCCATCATCACAAGGTCCGGTTTGTATACGTCCCACAGGTTCAGGAGGAGCTGATGGTACTTGACACTGTCCAGCACCATCGACTCCGGGGTCTGGGAAAGCAGTTCCTCAGGCGACGAGTGCAGACCGCCTGAAGAATCGGTCCAGATCCGCATGTCATCACCGCCGAGAGACAGGCCAGGGATGGTGTCGCTGACCAGCGCCACCAGCATTCCCCTGTCCATGGCCTCCTCGAGCAGCGGTTCGTAACCCCCGGGTTCCACCTCCCCACGGATGAGTGCGGCGGCGGATATCCTTCCCCGGCCCCCGGCGATGTCCCACGGGATCTCAGCAGTCGTCTCCATTCCCCTGAAGGCGATGATAATGAAGGGACTGTACTCGAAGGACGATGGATTGCGGGGACCTATGCTGCTTCCACATCCTGCAATGAGTGAAATGCACAAGAGTGCGGCTCTGGTCATGGATCCCTCCGGAGAGTGAGTTCGATTGCACGGTCCAGGCGGCAATATAACCAATGCCGTCCGCGGGGCGGAGAGGGTCCCGTCATACTTTGACCTCATATATACGAACAGGGGCCCGGAAGGGCCCCTGTTCTGTACGGAATCCGGTTCCGTTACCTTGCGAGAACGACCTTCTGACTCGACATGCGGTCATCTGCGAAGAGCATGATGAAGTATGTCCCGTTGGAAAGGTCCGTCCCCTGGAACTGGACGGTGTGCGAACCCGCCAGGATGTTGTCGTCCAGGAGAGTGGCGGCCACCCTTCCGCTCATGTCGTAGACCTGAAGCTGGGCGTTGCCTGCTTCGGGCATGTTGAAGGTCACCGAGCCTCCGGCGTTCATGGGGTTGGAGGACACGCTCAGGTTCAGCTGGTCGGTTACGTCGGGCGATCCCTCGAGACCGGTTCCCAGGGAGGATATGGTAAATTCGTAGAGATGGTCCAGCGGGGAGGTGCTGATGAGTGCCGGGAAGAAGATGGCGTAGTCCCATCCTTCGGCTCCCACTGTGACGTCGAGGTTCCCCGTAGAAGCGTCGCAGTCGTACCATTCGAAGTAATGCCTGCCGGAGAGGTCCTGCATTATGACGCCCAAGTTCCACTCGAAGCCGTCCCGGCCGTCGAAGGACATCTCAATCCAGTCGTTCTGGTAATTGGTAAGATTGACGCGGATCCAGTGGATGCCCCAGGTATCGGGCTCGTAGTTGGCTGTCTGGTCGCCGGTGAACGGAAGGCTGGAAGCCTCGTGGTAGGGCAGTACCCTGGGTCCGGGATTCCAGAGGGCGGCCTCGGGATTGTACATGCCGCAGCCGGAGTACCAGTTGCTGGCGGTAAACCATCTCCAGACGCCGTAGTCCATGAAGAACTCCTCGAAGGTCATGCCGTGGTCCGCGAACATGTCGTCATGTGCTGAGAGCATCGTGTTGCCGTACGTCTCGGCGCAGTACTCCCAGATAGTCCGGACGGACTCGTAACCCCATCTGTCCCACATCATCCAGGGCCATGTGAAGGCACCGTACCAGTACATGGAGCCTGAGCGTATATCCATCCAGGGGTAGCGGATGGGGTTTTCGCCGTAGCTGATGTACATGATGTAATCGTTGACGGTGGGATAGACCATCTCCTCCATCCAGACCGCGCAGTTCTCCATGAACCATGTGGGTTCGTTGTAGTCGTAGGACATCTGGATCGCGTGCTGGAACTCATGGGCCACGGTGCAGACCCTGGTTCCGGAGGCGGCTATATTGCTGCCTATCACGATGTGGCTGGCGGAGCAGCTGTGAGTGGAGTCGGGGGGATGGTACTCACCCGCACAGGTGGTGTATCCAAGTACCCCGCCGCCTAGGTAGCAGAGGTACATGTCGTACTTGTTGTCACCGCCGACGTTCATGTCCGGAGGCGGGTGGATGAAGCCCATATTGTCGCACTCGACGGCCCATGCCGAGTCTGCCGCCAGGGCGACGGTGTTCGCATAGGAGGAGTTGGTGGCATCTGCGCCGGAGTCGGTCCAGTGGATCTTGAAGTGGCCGGAGGGAGTGTCTATGATGTATTCAGGACCGGTGAGCACTGGTCTGTTGGCAAGGTCGGTTCCGCCGCCCAGGCGCATCGCCTCGAGGAGAGCCGGTGTGCCGCACGGGGCGGCGTCCGTACCGTCTGTGTAAAGCGACGGGAGGTTGTCATAGTCCGTCACGCTCTGTACAAGAAGCTCGGCGGCTTCCATTTCGCTGATCTCTCCCGCTTCCAGCGAGGAGAGTATTCTCTCCATCGGAGTGTCTCCCATGGCTATGCCGGAGAGAACCAGCAGAAGAGAACCGAGCAAAGTCAGAGAACTTTTCATTGATCCATCCCTTCTTGATTATGACCGGGTGAGTACCCGGGATCTATGATTATTCATACTTGTTATTTAAAGTCCAGCAACAACCTGCGGGTATCAACCGCAAAGCCTGCAGGGGAAAATACTGCATTTCGTCCTGCAAAGATACTTTCTGAAGAGAGTAACGTCCATACACACCGGCCGGTTCCCGGGACACCTTCGCGAAGGTTGCCCGAACGGACCTGAGTGAACATAGTCGGGGTTTGGAGGTGATGCGGTGAAGATAACATTCTATGGAGCAGCTCAGGCTGTGACAGGATCGAAGCATCTCCTGGAGACGGGCGGCAGGAGGATACTCCTTGACTGCGGTCTTCATCAGGGGCACAGGGAAGAGAGCGAGAGACTCAACCGGGAGATGCCCTTCGACCCGGGATCACTTGACGCCATTGTACTCTCCCATGCACACATCGATCATTCAGGCAATCTGCCGGGAGTCGTGAAGAACGGTTACACGGGCATGATAACATGCACCTTCGCAACCCGCGACCTGGCGGCCATAATGCTGCCTGACAGCGCACACATACAGCAGTACGACATCGAGTACCTCAACAGGAAGAGGGAGAAGAAGGGTCTGCAACCGCTCCAGCCGCTTTACGACGCGGAGGATGTGACGGAGACACTGAAGCACTTCATGTCCATACCGTACAACAGGTCCTTTCCCCTTTTCCCGGATATCTCACTGCGGTTCCTTGAGGCGGGTCACATACTGGGCTCCGCACAGGTTGAACTCACGGTTAGGGAGAAGGGTAAGAGCAGGGTGGTCCTCTTCTCAGGTGATCTGGGCCGACCGGGAAGACCTATCCTGAAGGACCCCGACATGAGCGCCAGGGCCGATATCCTCATTATGGAGAGCACATACGGTGGGAGGAACCACGAGGAGCAGGAGGAGGCGCTGCAGAGGTTCGGAGGGATCATCAGAAAGACATTCGACCAGGGGGGCAAGCTGATAATTCCCTCCTTCAGCGTGGGCCGGACACAGGAGGTCCTCTATTACATCCATGAACTTGTGGCCAGGGGCGAGATGCCTCCCATGAAGGTATATGTCGACTCTCCACTCTCCTTCGATGCAACCGAGGTGTACAAGATCCACCAGGAGTGCTTCGACGCCGGTATGCGGGACTACCTCTACAGCAACATGAGCCCCTTCCAGTTCGAGGGTCTTCACTTCACCCAGGGAGTGGAGGAGTCCAAGGCCCTCAATTACGATCAGAGCCCGATGATCATCATCTCGGCATCTGGAATGTGCGAGAACGGAAGGATACTCCATCACCTGAAGAACAACATAGAGGACGAGAGGAACACGGTACTTGCCGTGGGTTTCATGGCGGAGCACACTCTGGGAAGGCGACTGGTGGACGGTGAGAAGCTGGTGAGGATATTCGGGGAGGAGTACCAGGTCAAGGCCTCCGTGGAAGTGATCAACGGTTTCTCGGCCCACGCCGATTCCGACGCTCTTCTGGATTACGCCATCAGGACGGGCGGAGATGCGGAAAAGATCTTCCTTGTCCACGGGGAGCCTGACCAGTGCGACATACTCTCGGCCAGAATCACGGAAAGGACCGGCATAATCCCCACGATACCCGCAAGAGGCGATTCCTTTGAGCTGTAGCATCGCTGGAACAAGGGACCGCTGCCCGAGCTACATTCAGACAGCATAGTAAAATGAACTCAAAACGGGGGAGCATATGACCATTCTTTCATTTATCCTCATCTCGCTGTCAGGAATCTATTCCGTTGATTACCTTCCACCTCCCGGTGGAGTGGGATCAGAGGTGCTGGCCATCAACACAAGGTCGCTGGGCATGGGCGGCGTTTCGGTGGGCCTTCCGAACTCCAGCGATTTCACGATGCTCAACCCTGCCGCCTCCGCCTGGACCCTGGAGGGAGGCGTGGCCTTCACCGGCAGGTACGCGGAGAGCGATGATGCAGCCTGGGACAACCGCCTGGGCTTCCCCATGATCTCAGCCTTCATTCCGCTCCCGGCCAGGATAGTCATAACAGGGGCCATCGAGGGCAGGAGCAGGATCGATACCCGCCTGGACGACGTGCAGGTGGAGGGGGACTTCACGGGTGACTTCACCTGGTCCGGCGGGCTGGTCGAGACCTACATAGGCGCCACGGTCCGGGCGAACGACTGGCTGGCCTTCTCCCTTGGCGGCCGGAACACTTTCGGGAACATCCAGTCCGACGTTGAACTCATGAGCACCGACTCCACCCCTCCCATTCCGGTCAACTCCGTCTACCGGGACGACGCGCGCTTCAGGATGGCCTGGGGAGCCACCGTGGGCCTTATGATTAACACCGACAGGTTCGGGTGCGGATTCTCCGTGTCGACCGACAGGAAAGGAACGCTGGAGATAGACAGGGACTTCAACGTCACCGATTCGGCGGACAGCATCAGGAGCAGCAGTCTGTACACCATACCGGGGGAGGTTTCGGTAGGGATCTCCTTCAGACCTGTTGACAGGCTCCTTGTCGGAATGGACCTTTTCCGCAGGAAGACCCTCAGCATACTGGGCAGCCGGACCGAGGAGGGCTCCATCTACTCTGTAGGGGCCGAAGTGGATGCCGGGGCGGGGGTGCTTCCAAGGTGCGGATACAGCTATATGGACGGCCTCTGGAGGGACGGGGCCCAGACACTTTCCGCAGGTCTGGGATACACGTTCAGCCAGGCAAGGGCAGGCCTCGACCTGGCCTTGGGATACAACTACTGGGACGATCCGGATGACGGCCAGGAGAACGAGACCGTCTTCAGCATCTCTCTCTGGGCCAGTGAGAAATGGCTGGGAGAGTAGCCTCCCCCGCAAGGACCGTCGCCATAGTACCCGCCCGGTTCGCCTCCACGAGGTTTCCCGGAAAACCCCTCGCCGACATTGCCGGAGTGCCCATGGTGATCAGGGTGATGCGCGGGATCACCGGCTCCGTTGACAGGGCGGTGGTGGCCACAGATGATAAACGCATAGCAGAAGTGGTGGAGGGGGCCGGTTTCCAGGCTGTCATGACCGGTGATGCCCGTTCTGGCACCGAGAGGGTCTTCATGGCATGGAACGAGCTGGGCCGTCCGGGGGAAACCGTCATCAATGTACAGGGCGACGAACCCCTGGTGACAGGCTTCTGGCTGAAGCCCCTGACCCTTGATCCTCCCGGCGGGGACAAGGTCCTCACCCTGGCCCGGCGCGTACCTTCGGCCCAGGCGGCATCACCGGGAAGTGTAAAGGTGGTGGTAGCGGGAAACGGTGAAGCACTGTACTTCTCGAGGTACCCGGTGCCCCATGGGTCAGACCGGGTGCTGGAGCATATCGGGATATACGCCTTCTCGCCCCGGTCCCTTGTCCGGTGCGTTTCCTGCGGCACCACAGAGCTGTCCGAGACGGAGAGGCTGGAACAGCTGGCCTGGATGGAGTCAGGGATCCGACTGAAGGTGATGGTGGGGGACTTCCCCGGTATCGGGGTCGATACCCCCGAAGACCTGGAGAAAGCGGTGGTCCATTTCAAATCATAGCAGAGAACCGTTGTTCGTGATCGGGCCCTGCAGCCTGGAATCCATGGATGTAGCCATGAGGGTCGCCGAATTCACATCGAAGCTGATGGGAAGGCTGGATGTCCCGGTGGACTGGGTCTTCAAGGGATCCTTCCTGAAGGACAACCGTACAAGCCCCGGAAGCTTCAGGGGACCGGGTATGGATGAGGGACTGAGGATACTGGAGAAGGTCTCATCAAGCTTCGGGGTCAGGACCCTTACGGATATCCACAGTTCCCTGCAGGCCGGTCCCGTGGGTCAGGTGGCGGACGTAATACAGGTCCCGGCTTTCCTCTGCCGCCAGACCTCCATACTTGAGGCCGCCGGCGCCACGGGCAGGCCGGTGAACATCAAGAAGGGGCAGTTCATGGCTCCGGTGAACATGAAGGGAGCTTCAGAGAAGGTGACTTCCGCCGGCTGCCCCGAAGTCTGGCTTACCGAAAGGGGCACTTTCTTCGGGTATGGAGACCTGGTGGTGGACTTCAGGTCCCTGTCCGTAATGAAGGAATTCGCTGCCAGGGTCATTCTTGACGTGACACATTCCCTCCAGCTGCCAGGAGCCGCCGGGGACAGCAGCGGAGGCTGCAGAGAATACGCTCAGGCTCTGGCCAGGGCCGGCGCCGCCTGGGGCGTGGACGGTCTGTTCATCGAAGCCCACCCCTGTCCCTCGGAGGCA
>CAZXEF010000008.1:0-12472 GCA_964639605.1 uncultured bacterium
CTGCAGTTGCTGCCGCGAGGACATCAAGTTCACCGTCGTTGTTGATGTCAGCTGTGTGTGTGCATACAGCCGCTAGACTCTCTGTGTCTATGATGTGATGGATGAAAGATGAAGCTGTTCCGGTGTTCTCCCACCATGAGATCTCGTTGGCTGCAGACGCCGCCGAGACTACATCCATATCGCCGTCTCCATCTATGTCTGCAATATGGACGAATCTGGCTCCATCGTAACCTGTTGCCATGATTTGCTCGAACGGTTGCCGCATCATCGAGATCGAGCCGGGGCAGTAAGTCCAGTCAATTCCGGAAGCATCGAAGAAACTGGATTCCCAGCAGCAAACAGGCCCACTCACACCGGGGCCGCCTGTCCAGTCAGTCTGTACCAGAATGTCTGCGAGCAAAGCACCAGGTAAACAGATGACTGCCAGTAAAGTTGAAAAGAGCTTAGCTGATTTTAACGAATGCATAATTTCTCCTTGCCCAACATAGGCTCATTGGAGATATGCATTCCTGTTGTGCGATAGCATTCTGAACTTTGAGGATATGCCCCCAAGAGCCCATAACTAAATATCTAATACTTAATAAAGTCATTCGCGTCAACAGTTATACTAATCGGTTCACTTTGCAGGTAACGTGGTACCCCCGACGGGATTCGAACCCATGCTTCCGGCTCCGGAGGCCGACGCTCTATCCGACTGAGCTACGGGGGCACCTTTATGACTAATATGCTAAAGAGCGGTTAGAATGTAATCTTCTCCACTTTCGGTTTCTGGTTTTCCTCCAGAGTCAGTAGAGCGATCGATCTTTTACCTTTTAATGAAGATACCGCTCCCGGGTTCAGTCTCAGTACGCCATCCTTTGTGTCTTCGCTGAAGTCGTGGGAGTGGCCGAAGATGATGATATCCGGGTCACGCTGCTGGAACCGCTTGAGAATCCTGTCCTTGAGTCCGAATCCCGGTCCTGAGCCGTGGGTCATGCAGATCCTGAAACCTTCCAGGTTAAGCTCCAGGCTCTCCGGAAAGCGTTCGGTGATATCGAAGGGGTCCATGTTACCGTGTACAGCTTTCAGGGGGGCGAAACGTTCCAGGTCCCTGAGGACACTGAGCTCCACCACATCACCTGCGTGCAGGATCAGGTCGCATTCTGCACAGACCTCATATACCCGGCCGGGGATTGCCCCCAGCCTTGTGGGTATATGAGTGTCTGATAGAACGGCTATTCTCAATTAGGCTTTCTTCTTCTTATGCCTGTTGGCGCGGCGCCTTTTCTTCATCTTATGCTTAGCGATCTTCTTTCTTTTTTTCTTCTTACCGCTCGGCATTTACTTTGCGACCTTATTCTTGATAAGTCTTGAAGGCTTGAAAACCGGGACCCTCCTCTTGGGGACTTCGACAGCGTCACCGGTATGAGGGTTCCTGGCTATGCGCTTCTTGCGATCGACGACCTTGAAGGTTCCAAAACGCCTAATCTCAATGTGCTCATGCCTGTAAAGGGCTTCTCTTATTTCCTCAAGGAAACTGTCGACCACTGTGGCAACGTCTTTCTTGTTGAGGTCGATATTATCGCGTGCAGCTATCTTCGAAACGATATCCGCCTTTGTCATTTCTTTCCTCCGTTTAACTGATTAGTGTTTACCGAAAAACAGTATTCCGGCATATGAAATTACTAACGAATTCCACTTTCCCGCAGAACGGTTAAGATAGACAATATCAACCAGTTCGGCAAGGGTTGTATTGCTACGGTAAAAACGAATGAAATAGTCATTTATATTCATATTTATGATTATATATACCATTTGTATTTTGAAAAGACCAGCCTGGAGCCTATACCGTTAATACTAAGGCAATTCATCTTCATCATCTATCTCCGGTCATGATGGATCGTTGCCATAAAGAAGCGGAGAGCATATGCCCTCCGCTTCAAGTGGTGGAGCTGACGGGAGTCGAACCCGTGACCCCCTGACTGCCAGTCAGGTGCTCATACCAACTGAGCTACAGCCCCGCCGAAGTACGGGTACATTACAAAAATGACGCTGGAAGTCAAGGACGGTGGCTGTTTCCACGTTGCGTAGAAGGTATTCTCTCAGTCCAGCGTATCAAGCTTCCAGAAGGTTCCCCCGACAGGCACCCGGACAAAATCCGCATCGAATTCAAGAAGAACGAGCTCTATCGTCATGGATACCGTTCCTTTGAACAGATGCCCTCCCATGACGTCCATATCCTCATCAGCAAGACTGACATGGAGATGGACGAAGGGCTCACCCTCCTTCATAGAGACATTACCCTGAAGTGAGAGTATCTCCGAGGAAGGCTCAACAATCTCCTTCTCGTAATCCCTGCCGTCGTAGCGTCCTATCTCGATATCCCTCAGCATGCCGATGCCTGCCACTACTGCAGCTGACCTTACCCGTTCCTTCCTGCACCATTCGGCCAGTGTTTTTGGGAATTCCTCTCCAATGTCGAACCTGATTACCGTTCTTCCACTGTTCCTGTGAAGGACCTTCATGAGTCCTGTCCACTCCCAGTCCAGCTTCTTCGTCCGGTGACTATTGAACCATGGCCCCCCGGGCACCGGATTACGTACCCGTCATCAACCAGCTCAATGAGGTACTGTTCCTCCGTTACCGGGCATGTGAGCGGGTGAGATCTTCGAGTGTACTGGTCCAGCTCTTCATTGGTACCTGCCCAGTGTCCGATAGCGTCACGGTAGTTGGCCTGGTCCGTGCACAGGATGTTCATGTTGGCCCTGCATTGTCTCTCCCTGGAGATCTCCATCAGACTCCTCGAGTCATCGCTGCAGCCGGAAAGAGAGATCAGGCACAGAATGGCAGCGACAATTATCAGGACCGTCCTAGTCATTGTTCACTACTACCAGGCTTCTGGTGACCGGAGCCGAACCTTCCGCCTGGAACAGTGCAAAATACAGCCCGGAAGGCACAGGGGAGCCGTTCTCGTCATCGCACTCCCACGACAGGGACCCGCTTCCTCCGGGCTCAAGCTCCATTCGCCTAATCATCCTGCCGGCAGCGTCGATGATCACTATTGAAGCCTCTCCGTTGGGAGAAGCCCACTGGAAGACCACAGAGCCCACGGCCGGATTGGGAAATGGCCTCGATATGGACGGATTCAGCACCGGGGTCTCCGGACCTGATACTCCGTTGAGGGTCACAGGGATGTCGACGGTGACAGCTGCGTGGTCCCTGCCCCATACGGTCAGAGCTGCGGTATCGTGTTCGTCGGTGGCCGTGACCGTCATGCTGACCTGCCCCGAACCGCCGGTGTAGTCGACCTCGTACATGCAGGGATCGTCCCACTCCCCCTGCATGAAGCAGACCCTGGCATCATTCACGGGACCCGAGTTGTCCGCCACCGATACGATGATATTGTTTACACCCACATATAGAGAGTCAGGTCCGTTCACCTGCAGGGGTCCGTCGGGCGCGTTGAGCCACATGGGAAGCTCCGGATCCCCGAAGAGGGTTATGGATTTTGCTATCCAGTCGTAATGTGGATCAGATGGGATCAGGGGGATGAATTCGTCCCAGGCCATGCTGTGAGCGACTCCCAGGTTGAAAAGGTCCTCGGTGAAGAAGTTCTTGAAGAATTCCTGGTCAACAAGGTCGCTCCACTGACCGCCCGGCTCAGAGGGCTCACCCCATCCGTAACGGGTATTCATCATGCAGAAACCTCCTCCTCCGGGGGAAGTTATCCATGCCTCTGCAAGGCAGTCACCTGTGTCGAAGGAACCTGACAGACAGGCCATGGTGTTCCAGATGGATACCCTGCCATGTTCGGATATGTTCGTAAGACCCATGAAGTCACCTGACCCTAGAGACCCGGACCCTATGGATACGCTGTTGTTGCTGCCGTGACAAGCATGGTTGACCAGATTCATTCCTGCGTTGAGCATGGCCATGGTCAGTGAGTAGCTCTGAGTGCCTGCGCTCTCGTAATGCTTGATCACCGGTTGCCACTGGGGCGGTGTGTACAGGGTGTCCACCTTCTCTTTACCGGCGCTTCCCGGACAGTACGGGCTGCTCCACAGAATCCCGGTGGTGAAGCCCATTGAAGTGTACCACGGGTCGGTATCCCTGCCATCAGCCAGCTGTGGCATCTCGTAGGCCAGTACCTTGTTGACGAAGATATTGGCCTCCGGCGCGTTCTCCACAGCCGCCCTTCCGATGAAGTAATCAGGATGGTAATCCATGATGTCTCCGCTGGTCTCGCCCCAGATCCCGTTGTCGTTGAAGTCCCAATAATCAGAGCCCACCTGGGGATCATTCATGTCCTGGAAGTAGATGTCCGCTGCAGGGTCGTCCACGTAGCCCTCTGCAGTGGCCCAGCAGTTACGGTGCGGGACCAGCGGCGTATCACCCCCGAGGAGTATCCAGGTGGGAGGAGTCGTCTCGTAGATGTCCCTGAGGAAGAAGCGCAGCTTCTGGGCTGCGTCAACCCCTCCGTAGTTCGACTCTATGTACTCCATGGTTACTATTCTTGCCGGAATGCCCTTCATGGTCTTGAACTGGGCCAGGGGTTCGAAGACATCCACAAGGGAATCTCTTGTTATTATCAGGTACTCGCCCCAGGGCAGGTCCCTTGAATCGGCTATAGGGAAAGGAATGAAATCCTCGGGATTGATGACCTGGCTGCGAATGATGTTCTGGAGCAGCCTGCTCCCCTCCTGTCCCCTGCTCATGGGCACAGGAGCATCCAGCTCGTAATGGTAACTCACGCGAAAAGCCGCCAGGGTCGTCAGCGTCGCCTTACCGGTTGCAGGATCCCAGGCTATTGGAGAGACCTTTATGTCAAGGATGTTGCAACCCATGAGATATCCCTGGGAAACAGCCTCTACCAGTGGAGGTTCCGCTATCCTTGAATAAGCCTGAATGTCCCTTGGTGTCGGAGTGAAGAGGTAAGGCATAGATATAGGCACTCCGTGCTGTATGGGCTTCAGGTCCACGGTCCCAGGAAGCTCGCTTCTCAGCTGTGAGAGAGGGATGACTTCGTCCACGACAGCTCCCTGGGGCAGCAGCACTCTGACCGGAAATACTGGGAGGGCCGGTTCTCCGGGAACTCCAGAGTTCACAGCCCCCGGGATCATGAAATACTCCCCCAGCGGGCCCTGTCGCACCTCGGGGCAGGTGGTGGGGGCTTCCCAGGTGATGAGGATGTCGTCCGCAGATGCCATGGCGGCCGTAATAACGAGTAACAGAAAAATCATCTTCTTCATTCTATGTCCAATCATGTTTCCATCATGGTCTGAACCAGTCCTGACCATGCGAAGTTATAATCTCCATAGCCATCAAACCTCAACGATGGCAATAATGCCCATTGTCCTTCTCATGTTTCCATTAGTGCAGTTTCCCAGCCCCTGCCGTTTATCTCCTCCAGCGCCACCTTCATGAGTATGGTGATGGGCACGGCGAGTATCATTCCCCATGCACCCCAGAGCCAGGCCCAGATGATGACGGCCAGGAGTACGGTTACCGGACCCAGGGGCAGTGAGAACTGCATCAGTTTGGGTTCGATGAAGTTGGATACGGCATTGTTGACGAACATCACTATCAGTATCACGGGCCATGCGTCAAGAAAACTTCCGTGCTCGTATACCGCCATTGTATAGAGGATAACACCTGCACCAGCTATCAGTGATCCGTAAATGGGTATGAAGTTCATTACGAAACAGATGGAACCCCAGATCAGTGCGTCCTGCGGGCTGAGGAAAATAAGCAGACCCATGCCTATCGCAAGGCCGGTCAATGAACTCGTCTTCAGTTTGGTGAAGATGAACTTGCGTGTATTGGACTCCATCTTCTCCGAAATGTGCATTATCCTCTTGAAGTTGGATGATTTCAGCTCATTCCTCAGGTTATCCTCCAGCCTTCTCCTCCCGACCATGAGGAAGGTGGTGAGGACGAGTATCATAACGAAGGTGAATACGCCGGAAATGATTGGCCTGGCGGCATTGGGGGCTATGCTCATGGCAGATTCAACCAGGTTGTTTATGTACTCGGACACCGCAGCGGAATCGCCGAACAGGCCACTGGATACCATCCAGCTTTTTATGGGCTCCACTATGTTGTTCATAATCCCGGTGCTCTTGCTCAGTATGAGTTCGATCTGACCCCTTATCAGGAGGTATACCCCTAATGACAGGAAGATGAAGAGCAGCAGAACTATCATCACGGAGAAGATCATGGCCAGCCTGGACTCCTCGCTTACATGCTCCCTCCCGAACCTGCCCTTTACCCTGCAGATCATCCTGTCCACCAGGTATGCGGTACGGTCGGAGACCGGCTTGAGCAGCAGCATGAGAAAGAAAGCGACCGTGAGGGGCACAAATACGTCGGATGCGTTCTTCAGTATCATCCCGGCTGCTACTATCCCTAGGAGCACTATCGCCATCCGGAAAAGTCTGCCACCGTAGTTATCGGCCAAGTCTACCTCTCCATTCCAGCAGGAGACCGTACTCTTCCGGCCTCCTGTCCTCCAGACAGTTTATCTTCTCGCGCATGGCAGCGACATCCTCGAGGTCTATATCGTAATCGCTGACGCCCTGAGATACGTCCATGCCCTTGACCATCGTTCCCCCCGGATGGGCCACTCCGCCGCCGCCCTCGAACAGGACTCCGAGGTGCTCCCCCCCCAGGTTGCAGCCAACGGTGAACACCTGGGCCTCCGCCGCTCTTGCTCGGAGCAATGACCTGAAGAGCTCTCTCCTTCCGCTTGGCCACTGGGAAGGAATGAAAAGTATCTCGGCACCGGAGAGGGTGAGCCTTCTTGAAAGCTCCGGGAACCTCAGGTCGTAGCATATAATACCGCCGGCAAAGGTGGAAGCGTAATCGAATATCCCTCCGCAGGAACCCGGCACGAAGGCCATGTCCTCGTCCATCTGGCTGAAGAGGTGGACTTTCTCGGTGGTGTATGCTAGGTGCCCCTCCGGATCGTAGACTGCCATCATGTTCGCAATTCCGTCGGCAGTCGCCACGGGCAGTGTTCCCGCAACTATCCAGATGCCGTTCTCACGAGCTGTCCGGGCCGGGGGCAGGTCAGGCAGCTCCTTCGGGGAATGAGCCAGGCGGGGTATGCAGTCAAGGACATATCCGGTTGTAAAGAGTTCTGGAAGGACTACCGTATGTGGAAGCGGAGGAGTAACGGACGCTTCCAGGAACCTTTCCATGCTCTCCCGGGGCGAGCCCTGTATTTCCAGTTCAACCAGTCTGAGGATCATCGCGTCTCCATATCGGGTATCCGAGGGAATTTTGTAATATAATACGAACGTAATTTTCATTGTAATATATTGATTAGCGCGTTGGCCGAAACATTAGGGCATATCGGAAGGGATATCGGACATGAGTACTCCCGGCATCAGCAGAAGAGCTGTGGGAATCCAGGAATCACCAATCAGAAAGCTGGCGCCCCTGGCAGTCGAGGCTGTAAAGAGGGGGATAGGTATACATCATCTCAACATAGGCCAGCCGGACATCCCGACACCGATCGAGTTCTGGGACGCTGTCAGGTCCAACATCAGCACCGTTCTGGCCTACGGCCCAAGCAACGGTATCCCCGAGCTCAGAGAGGCTATTTCGGCCTACTACGGCCGGGCGGACATCTCCGTGGACCCTTCACAGGTAATGATAACCACAGGGGGCTCCGAGGCGGTGATATTCGGCATGATGGCTACCTGCGACCCTGGGGATGAGATAATATGCTTCGAACCCTTTTACACCAATTACAACGGTTTCGCCACACTGGCCGATGTCAGGCTGGTCCCGGTGACCTCCAGCGTGGAGAACGGGTTCCACCTCCCCCCCCCTGAGGAGATAACTTCAAGGATCACGGACAAAACCAGGGCCATTCTTATCTGCAATCCGAACAATCCCACAGGAACGATACTCACCGATGATGAGATAGCGGAACTGGCAGACATAGCCACCGCAAGCAACCTTTTCCTGCTTGCCGATGAGGTCTACCGGGATTTCGCATTTGACGGCAGGCGACATTCTTCGGTTCTGGAGTTCCCCGACATCTCCCATAGGGCTGTTGTTATGGACTCCATTTCAAAGCGTTTCAGCTCCTGCGGCGCACGTCTGGGGAACCTTATCACCCGCAACGAAGAGCTCATGGCTGCATTTCTCAAATTCGGACAGGCCCGTCTGTGCCCCCCCACTCTCTCGCAGTACGGCGCGACGCAGATGTACAACCTTCTGGACGAGAAATACTACAGTTCGGTTGTCTCCATGTACCAGAACAGGCGGGACATACTTATGGAGGAGCTTCATGGCCGGGAGGGGATATTCTTTCTCAAGCCCGAGGGAGCTTTTTACGCAACCATAAGGCTTCCGGTGTCAGACACTGATGATTTTGCGGCCTGGATGCTCAAGGATTTCTCGGTGGACGGATGGACGACTATGGTGGCGCCTGCAGCAGGATTCTACGCCACTCCGGGGAAAGGAACCGACGAGATCAGGATAGCGTACGTTCTCGAGGAGAACAAGATGCGCTCCGCTCTGGGTATACTCAAGGCAGGCCTCGCGGAGTACATCTCGACACACTGAGGATCAGTAGGATACTGCATCGGGAGCACTCCTGCCGTCGCAGCTTACGACGATGAAGACCCCTGATGGAACACATACGGACATGTCCCCGGGACGGGTCAGCCATCCCTGTCTGACGCAGTCCTGCCCCGGACAGGGGGAGGACGCGATCCTTGCCCTCCCGCCCTGCAGCTCGATCTCCATAAGACCCAGGTTGCCTTCCACGAGGAGAACAGAGTCGGATACCATAGGCAAGGTCATGGTAATCTCTCCCGCGTGCACCTCCAGGAAGCGGTCTCCCGGTGGATCTGATGAGCCGCCCAAACCGAGAATCAGGAATACCAGAACGAGGAACAGGGGGATGGTCAGGTCCGCAGGTCTGAACAGCGGGTATTCCCTGTCAGATCTCATGTACTATGTCGAGTTCCTGTCCGCATGCAGCGCACGTGCCTCCCTTTAGCCCGGATGTGTCCACGGCCCATCCGTTCCTGTCCACGCATACGGCTCCGCAGGATGGGCATATTGTGTCGGAGTAACCGGCGGAGACATTGCCGAGGTATACATGGTCCAGGTTTTCTGAGAATATCTCCATGGCTGAGACAAGGGTCTCCACCGGTGTGGGTTCCCGCTTCAGTCTGTACCTGGGGAAGTACCTGGAGATGTGCAGCACAGTGTCCCTGCCGCAGTTCTCGGAAAGCCATGCCGCCATCTCCCTCCACTCTTCCGGGTCGTCGTTCTCTCCCGGAATTATCAGGAACGTGACCTCCAGATGGCATCGGGATGCGGCCAGTATCTTCAGAGTATCGAGCACGGTGTCCAGGCTGCCGGTACAGTGCTTTCCGTAGAATCCCGGAGACCAGGATTTCAGATCGACGTTCCAGGCATCGGTGAACTTGATATAGCTCTCCAGTGGCTCGGGCTTTACCTCGCCGTTGGACACCATCACCACAGCCCCGCCGAGGTCCCTCACCATGGGGGCCACGTCAGCAATGTACTCGAACCATATTGTGGGTTCCGTGTATGTGAAGGCTATCCCTTTGCTGCCCCTGGACATGGCCATCTCGGCAAGGTCCTCCGGTGGGACGTGCCGGGTTGGTACATCGTCGCTCTGGGAAATGGTCCAGTTCTGGCAGAAATCACAGGTCAGGTTGCAGCCCGGGGGGCCGGTGGAGAGTATCATTGTGCCGGGGAGGAAATGGTAGAGTGGTTTCTTCTCTATCGGATCTATGGAAAGGGAAACACATTCAGCGTACCCCGGCAGGTATGGCGCGCCATCCCTGACCCCCCTTACCCTGCAGAGGCCGCGGCCGCCGGCACCCTCCTTGAACGTGCAGCCCCTGGGACAGAGCATGCACTCCCATCCTCCATCGGACTTTGCGAACCATTCCGCCTTTCTCATCGGGCCTCTCTTCTCCACTGATGAATCATACCTGTTTCATCTTCTGTTATAACGATCATGAGAGTGAAAAGCGAATCAGGTACGGTATCGGCAAGGGTCACGCCCCCAACGGATATGGCAGTGGCAAGGGCGTCAGCGATAGAAGCGCGGCGCGAGACCACCGTGACCGAGGCGGTTCCTGTTTCGGGATAGCCGGTCCGCGGGTCCAGTATGTGGCAGTAGCGCCTTCCGTCCTGAAGGAAGAAGCTCTCGTAGTCTCCGGACGTGGCCATGGCTCCGCTGTCCATCTCCATGATCTCCAGGGTGCCTTCGCCCCTGGGATCCCGCACCGCCAGCCTCCAGGTTCTGCCGACCGAAGGGTCACCTCCGCATCTTATCTCTCCGCCTATCTCCACGAGCACGGCTGCGGCCCCCGACCTTCGGGCAAGGGAGTATATCCTGTCTGATACGTATCCCTTAGCCACAGCACCGAGGTCCAGCAGGGTCCCCTCGTCCAGGTAGAGGGTGTCCCCCGCTATCCTGAGGTGGGCAAGTCCAGAGACCGCAAGGGCGCTGTCGACCTCTGAACTGTCGGGCAGGAACGGTTGGTTGGGGAAACCCCATAGGGACACCAGGGCTCCCATGGCCGGGTCAAAGAGTGAATCCGTGACCTGTGAGATGAGAAGGGATGTTTCCAGCAGATAAGCCATATCAGCGGATAGATCCGGCATATGGGCCCGGCCCGTGGAATTGATGCGGGAGAGTTCTCCTGTGCCGAATATGCCAAGTTGATCGTCCAGGATCCGTGCAAGCGAGTCCATCGAGGCCAGTATGCGTCCTGCTGAAACGCTGTCGGCGACTACTATGTAGGTGGCATAAGTCCCCAGTACAGGGGTCCTCCTCCTGACCTCAACGAGTACGGGAGATCCCGGCCTGATGACAGACCTGACTGCAACGGCTGCCAGAAGGCTCAGCATGAGGAGCAGGACCACCGTCCGTGGACGAATGCCCCTGCATGAGGGCGTCAAACCGACCTCTGTTCCTCGTCCTTCATTATGTCCAGGTGATACCTGCAGTATTTGGACCCGGGAACGGAAGGCCTCCCACACTCCACACACTTCAGTGTATCACCGGCCTTGCGCCTGGCCGCCTGGACGCTCTCTCCCGTTCCAGTCAGAGCCATAACGACAAGAAGCACTGCGGACACTGGAGCAACATAGGATGCCATTCCGGCAATGGACCACAGAAGCGACATCCTGCTCCCCACTATGAATCCAGCGGTCCAGAGCAGGATGCTGATGGTCAGGCATATCCTGAGAATGTTCCTAAGGTTCCTCAATTGACTCTTCCTCTCATCAGAACAGGTCTATGAAACTTATCAGATGGTTCACGCCCAGCACCGCAAACCCTGTCTCATCCTCACCTGTAGCCAGCAGCACTATTCCCCCTGCTTCAACGGCTATATTGAGCCATCCGATGCCCCTGCCGGCGGAAAGCTGTCCCCACCCTGGTAACAGGAGGGATTTCCAGGGCTGGGCCGAGGGAGCTGCCGCACGCACTACGGGGAGTGTGTCCACTCTCGTGCTCCAGTCAGGGATCAGGGGCTGGCGCATTTCGGTTGGGAAGAGAACCGTCCCGATCTCGAACTCCTTGAGACTGGCACTCCTCCAGAACTGCTCGTGGGTCATTGTTCCCGCAAGAACGCTGTCGATTAACGATATCGGGCATTCCACGCTTATCCAGCTAAGGTCGTTCACGTCGACCACATCAAGCGCCAGGTCCGTCAGCCCCATGCCGGGGAAACGGTCCATGCACTCTGACAGGACCGAGAATACCCTGTCCATAGTATGGACCGGTATAGATGCCCTGTACTGAACCAGACCCGAGAACACCACATTTCCTGCGGTTGATGAATCCGGGAAGACCGCCTGTTCCCCCTCCATCATCATCCCTGCCCTGGTGGTCAGGACAAGCTGTTTCCTCCCGGCTTCCGGGACTCCGGAGTTGATCTCGATCCTGATTACGCTGACAAAGGGTGACCCTCCGATGAGTTCCTCCACCACTGCGAACTCGAAGGGAGTCTGCCCGAAGGAAAGGAACGAGATCAGCAGCGCTGCGACAATGAAACGCATAGATGTATTCCCCATTTCCGCTTTATTTGATTACTCTACTCCAGTTGCAGAAGGCCACACGATCGATGTCCTCTTCGGCCCAGCCCCTCCTGTCCAGCAATTCGAACAGGAATGGCCAGACAGTGCAGTCCGTAACTCCCCCGGGAAGGCGGCCTACTCCGTCGAAATCGCTACCGAAACCTGCGGCATCGATTCCGGCCACATCAACAAGGTGCTCCAGGTGGCGGACTATATCCTCGAGTGCCTCCCCTCCCCCGAGAAAGGCCGGCACGAAAGTTATTCCGACCACTCCTCCGGATGCGGCAATCCTTTTCAGGTCATCGTCGGGGAGGTTCCTGGGAAAGTCATGCAGTGCCCTGCAGTTGCAGTGAGTGGCCACCACTCCAATCCCGAGGGACATCAGTTCTTTTCTCGACCGGTCGCACAG
>CAZXEF010000008.1:12482-21844 GCA_964639605.1 uncultured bacterium
CCGGAGTCATGAAGTTCCAGGGCCAGGGACCTTCCCGGGTCTGTCAGGCCGATATCGGTCCCGATCCCTCCCCCGAGGCTGTTCCTGCCGTTCCAGGTCAGAGACGCAACCGCGGCGTGCCGGATGATTTCCTCACTGTCGGTCAGTTCGCAGAGTTGCTGACAGCCCTCCAGCATGAGATGGAGGGTGATTGAGGAGCGCCGGTGGAGCTCGAGAAAGTTCGAGTATCCCATGTGAAAGGCCTTCAGCGGGTCCTTCTCCGATTCCGAGCATACGGCGGTCACAAGATGGCTCACCCCCGCCCTTACGGCCCTTGGCATGTCCAGATGGGTCCTATCCGTCCCTTTAAGGAACTGCTCCGGGTCACCGATCCGCATGAGAGTGTCCACATGGGCATCGAATACCTGCTGCATTCAGTCCTCCACCTCAACCGCGGTGTCCGGGGCGAAGAAGATGCCCGTGAACCCCCGCACCAGCGAATCGGCCTTAAGGATGAAGACCAGGACCATTATCAGCAGGAAGATGTACAGCACCACGCGGCCCCTTGATTGACTTCTGGGATGTTTCTCCCTCCAGTCATCGATAAGGGGCATCAGTTCCCTATCCGCCTGGTCACCCTGAACTGCCTGCTTATGGTGGGCAGGAAACCCGGGAATTCAATTGAATCGACGTATGTTACCACGTATACATCACCTTCGAAACCGTTGCCGGAGTAGTTCCTGGAGGAGGCCACCGCCCGTGAGCACTCCTCGGAATTTCGGTAGTTACCCCACTCCATTAGGAACTGTGCCTTAAGGAGCGAAAGGGGTCTCACATCGTCCACCCTTTCGTAGATATCGTCCAGTTCACTGCTTACTCTGCCCGGAGTCAGGGAATTCATCCTCACATATTTCACCGCTACGCTCACGACCATCAGCAGTATTACAAGAAGCAGCGCGTAGAGACCGTTCCTGCCGGAAAACACTTCAGACATATTCACCTACCATCCTGAAAGACATCTCCTGACTATATCCTCCGCCGATTCCTCCAGGAGCCTCTCCAGTGCCTGTGCCTCGGACTCCGTATCAGGATCGTACACCAGCCAGGTGGTTACACTCTCACCATTTATAATATCGTTCTCCTGCAGAAGGTCGGTAAAGGAGATCTCCACCCTGATCTCGAGCTTGTATTCCTCCACCACCTCCGCAGAGGTATATGAATAGGGAGTTTTTGCGTATACCGCAACCATTCCCTCGATCTGCGAATCCTGACCCTCCACCGCCACCGCCAGCCTGCCGTCCATGACTATCTTCTCCGTTACTCTGGACGTCAGCTCCTGCTCCAAACCGTACTGTGTCACCCTGCTCCTGAAAGGCTCGACACGAACCGACTGAAGATGCTCGGGAAGACTTCCCCTGAAGCCGTAGGAGCAGGATAGAAGAAACGCCATGGCTGCCAGGGCTGTCGGGAGGAAGTATCTGGGAACTCTAGATGCCTGAATGACCGAACCCCCCCTCACCCCTGCTGGTCTCCGGAAGACTATCCACTGCAACGAACCTTGGCCTCACCACAGGGGCAAGCACCGCCTGTGCTATCCTGTCACCCCTTTTAATTATGAAGGGACTCCGGCCCAGATTTGCCAGTATGACCTTGACCTCGCCGCGGTAGTCCGAATCAACGGTACCGGGTGAGTTAAGGACTGTGACGCCGTGTTTCAGGGCGTTGCCGCTTCTGGGACGGATCTGCCACTCGTATCCGGGGGGGACGGAAATCCTCAGGCCCGTGGGGACAAGGACGGTATCCCCCGGATCAAGCACGATCTCGGATCCCACCGCGGCATGGAGGTCAGCCCCGCTGGAACCCGGGGTCGCCATAAAGGGAAGTGGAAGTCCCTGCGCGTGCTCCAGCACTTCCAGGAGTACTTCCACTTCCATTCCCCATCGTGTCCTTCCGGGAACGATCTCCCTGTTTATCCCTTGAGCTGACCCTACTTCTGGTCGACGTCCTTCATCGTAAGATCAACCTTGCCGTCGTCCTTGACGTCGATGACCTTGACCCGGACGCGCTGTCCCCGCTTGAGGACGTCCTCGACCTTGTCCACCCGCGTCTTGCTTATCTGGCTGATATGCACCAGGCCGTCGGTCCCGGGCATTATCTCAACGAAGGCGCCGAAGTTCATTATCTTGGCCACCACTCCGTCGTATATCTGCCCGACCTTTGGTTTTCCTGCGGACAGCTCTATGAGCTCGATCGCCCTGTCCGCCGCAGTGGCGTCGTCTGACAGCACCACCACGGTACCGTCGTCCTCTATATTGATGTCGGCTCCGGTCTCCTCGGTTATGGCTCGGATGTTCTTGCCACCGGGGCCTATCAGCTTGCCTATCATATCCTTGTCTATGTGAACCGTATAGACCCTGGGGGCATACTGACTGAGTTCGGGCCTGTGCTCGCTTATCACCTTGTTCATCTCGCCCAGTATGTAGACCCTGTTATCTCGCGCTCTATCCATGGCTTCCCTGAGTATATCCAGGGAGATGCCTTCGACCTTCAGGTCCATCTGTATTGCAGTTATGCCCCTGGAGGTCCCGGCTATCTTCAGGTCCATGTCGCCCAGGTGATCCTCCACTCCGGCGATGTCCGACAGTATCCGGTAGTCCTTGCCGTCGGTCACCAGGCCGAGGGCAACTCCCGCAACAGCGTCGGTCACGGGTACCCCGGCATCCATGAGGCTCAGGGAACCACCGCAGATGGTTGCCTGGCTGGAGGAACCGTTGGATTCGAGCACATCTGACACGATCCGAACGGTGTACGCGAAATCCTCCTTGTTCTTCGGCATCACATGGGAAAGAGCCATTTCCGCCAGGTGGCCGTGGCCAATCTCTCTCCTGCCGGGTCCCCTTGCGGGTTTTACCTCGCCCACGCTGAAGGACGGGAAGTTGTAGTGCAGCATGAAATCCTTGGTATATTCACCCATCAGGGCATCTATCCTCTGCTCATCCCTGGCGCCTCCAAGCGTGACCGCAACCAGGGCCTGTGTCTCGCCCCGAGTGAACAGGGCCGAACCGTGTGGCCTGGGAAGGACACCCACCTCGCATGTGATCTGTCTTACATCTTCCTGTGCCCGACCGTCATGCCTCTTCTTCTCCACGAGGAGCTTACGCCTGGCGAACTGCATCTCAGCCTCGCTGATCGCGTTGCTGATTATCTTTTCGAGCTTATCGGCCTCTTCGAACCCCGGGTACCTGCCCGCCAGCTTTTCCATGGCAGTTTCCATTGCTCTGTCCCCGGCTTCGGAGAGGGCGTTCTTGATGCCGTTTCCGTAGACCTTCTCGAACTCGGGCATGGCAATACCGTTCACATCCTCCTGAAGGGATGCCGGTTTGCTCAACTGTGGTTCGAACTGACGTTTCTCCCTGCCGGCCTGCTTCTGAAGCTCCAGCTGAAGCTCGTTAATCTTTGCGGCCTCGATCGATGCAAGCTTGATGGCCTGCATCACCTCGTCCTCAGAGAGCTGGTCGCTGGAGCCCTCCAGCATGACCACATCGGTACCCTTCACAGCTACGACCAGGTCAAGCTCGCTCAGTTCCTGCTGCTCCATGGTGGGATTGACCACGAACTGCCCGTCGATCCTGCCGATCTTCACGGAGGATACCGGGCCGGACCATGGGATGTCCGAGATCATCAGGGACGCCGAGGCTCCCAGCATTCCCAGCAGACTGGGGTCATTCTCGTTGTCCGAACTCAGGACCAGTATGTAGATCTGGGTCTCTTCCATGTATTCGGAGGGGAACAGAGGCCTGAGGGGCCTGTCTATCAGTCTGGCAGTGAGGACTTCCTTCTCCTGGGGCTTCCCTTCCCTCTTGAAGAAGCCGCCTGGTATCTTCCCGGCAGCGTAGGTCCTCTCGCGGTACTCTATGGTAAGTGGGAAGAAGGGAAGGTCCCTGACGCCGGCCGATGTGGCCGCCACCAGCACTGCGGAACCTCCGTAGGTCACATAGACGGCGCCGTCGGCCTGCTTGGCCATTCTTCCTGTTTCGATCGTAAGTGTTCTGCCTGCAATTTCTCTCTCGACTGCTTTTCTCATTTTGTTTTCTCTAGTTCCTTTTCTTTTCCCATTTCACCCCGGCACCATGCCGGGGACACTTCCTACAAGCATCACTTACATTGCTTACAATTACTTCAGTGCGCTGTATTCTTTTAGGTACGGGTATCAGGTACAGGGTTATGATGCTATCTCCTGAGCCCCAGCTCCTGGACTATCGACCTGTATCGCTCGATATCGCGGTTGCTGAGGTAGTTCAGCAGCTTTCTCCTCTGGCCCACAAGCTGAAGGAGTCCCCTCCTGCTGTTGTGATCCTTCTTGTGAAGCTTGCTGTGTTCGGTGAGGTTCTTTATCCTCTCCGTAAGTATGGCGATCTGGACCTCGGCCCTTCCGGTGTCGCTCTCGCTCTCTCCGAACTGCTTTATCAGTTCCACCTTTTTATCGGCCGTAATGCTCATTCTCTGGGGTCCTCCATTCGTCCCTTCTCTTTTTCGAAACGCCTCACGACCTCTATGTCGCCGGCGATCAGTTTCTGCAATTCATGCGCGTTCCGCTCATGAACAACTTCCCTTATTCTCTCCACCAGTTCAACTCTGACGAGGCTGCCGTAGGATCCACTCAGGCAGACATCGGGCACGTGAGCCTCCACCGGACCTGCGGCCCTATTCGGAACGAAGACCGCGGCGGTCATCCGTCCCGCTCCATCACCGGAATATACATGACCGCAGTAGCTTCCGGACATGGGAAGCAGTTTGCAGGCCGGGACCCTGATATTCAACGTGGGGAACCCAAGCTCACGCCCCAGGCCTTTGCCTCGGGCTACGACCCCCGTGAGAGAGTAGGGTCTTCCCAGCAGCTCACCGGCATATTCCAGGTCACCCTTCTCGAGAAGGAGCCTGAGCCTCTCGCTCTTGACCGGCTCGCCCCGGATCTCCAGCGGAGGTACAATAATAGTATCAATTCCCCTGGAAGTACACCACCGCTGGAGGTATTCCGCCGTGCCGGACCTGTTTCGGCCGAAATGGAAATCGTATCCTACGACAATCCTGCTGAAGGAAAATCTGCCGAGAAGCTCCTCCAGGAATTCATCGGGCCCTCTCTGCACGGTGCCTTTGTGGAATGGGACCAGCTCCACCCTGTCCATGCCCGCTCCCATGAGGATCGTGTACCTCTCCCATACTGTCGTAAGGCGTCTTCGCCAGGCATCCCGGGAGAAGTACTGCCTTGTCACGGGCTCGAAGCAGACCGCAGCCGTCCTATCCCCCGAGTCCAGGGCCCTGGCCGCGACTTCCAGGTGTCCCAGATGAACACCGTCGAAATTTCCTATGGTCACGGTCATCGCCATATCAGCCCTCCACCAGCACACAAACCGGGCGGATGACGGAGCCGTCGCCCTCCGCCACGGCCAGCAGATGTCCCTCCGGGGTAAGGAGAGCGGTCACGCCTTCTCTATCGCTCTCCAAGCAGATCCCGTGAGAAACCTTCTCCACATCGGAACGATCCAGTGTCATGGATGGGTAGTTTCTCATCACTTCTGCCATGGTCAGCAGAGAACAGGCCTCCTCGTGGTCCCTTGAAGCCTCCTCCAGGGAAAAATCATCGACGGCGGTCCTGATTATTCCGAAGGCAGCCGCGCCAGTGCCCAGCTCGTCCCCGATGTCCCTGGCCAGAGCCCTAACATAGGTTCCCGAACTGACCGTCACCGTGAGCCTGGCACTGGTTCCGTCCCACTCCTGAAGCTCCCATCCCTCCACGGTTACCCTGCGGACGGGAGTATCCGGTCTCTCACCTGCACGGGCAAGTGTGTAGGCTCTCTTTCCTTCCACCCTCACAGCGGAGTAATCCGGCACTTTCTGATAAACGGTACCAGTGAAATCCTTCAGTACCCTCAGTATATCCTCCCTGGACACCCCGTCCACAGGATTCCGCTCCAACACTGACCCGCTGGTGTCGTCCGTGTCTGTCCTGATCCCCAGCTCCATACCAAAACTGTAGGTCTTCCCTGATGAGGAAAGGAACCTGGAAAGCCTCGTCGCCCTGCCCAGGAGCACTATCAGCAGACCGGTGGCGTCGGGATCAAGCGTGCCCGCATGACCGTACTTTCCCCATCCCCAATACCTGGCCACCCTGGCGGCAGCCTTCCTGGAGGTTATGCCCGGAGGCTTGTCAAGCAGGTATGCCGCTCCTTCATTGTTCCGGGGAGACGTCAATCGCTGTTCAGCTCCCTGATGATACCCAGGGTCCTGTCACCCTGCTTTCCGGAGCTGTCGAACACCAGGGACAGGGCGGGAGTACCCTTCATCCTTACCCGGAGAGCCAGCTGCGAACGGAGGAATCCCCTTGCGGACTCCATGGCCTCCACCGTCTCCTGCTGCTGCTCTTCCGTTCCGGTCGCCTCGTAGAAAAGTGTTGCATGGGAACCGTCACGAGAGAGCTTGACCCTGGTGACGTGAACCCTCTGGAGTCTCTCGTCAGAAACCTCCCTGGAGAGAATATCCTCCAGCGACTGAAGCATATCCCCGGCCAGTCTCTGTCTTCTTCTATCGTTCATTCGGCGGCTCCAGACAGGTCAGAGTTCCCTGGCGATGGAGACGATCTCGAAGCTCTCTATCACATCGCCAACCTTGATATCGTTGAATCCCGACAGACCTATTCCGCACTCGAAGCCTGACTTGACCTCCTTGCGGTCTTCCTTGAACCGTTTGAGGGAGCTGACGGTCCCGGTCCACACGTCCACTCCGTTGCGAACCAGACGCAGCTGGGCGTTCCTCCTGATGACTCCGCTTATTACGTAGGATCCGGCTATCACCCCGGCCTTGGGGACCTTGAACAGGTCCCTCACCTCGGCGGAGCCCAGGAATTCCTCCTTCTTCTCGGGCTTCAGGAGCCCGGAGAGAGCCTTGGTGATGGTCTCCTCCACCTGATGGATCACACTGAAGGTCACTATTTCGACGTCCTTCGCCAAAGCCTCTTCCCTGGCTCTCACATCGGGCCTCACGCGGAAACCTATTATGACGGCGTTGGATGCCGCCGCAAGGTTCACGTCGTTGCCCGATATCCCGCCGGCACCACTCCTTATGATGTTTACCGAGACCTCTTCGTTCCCAAGCTTGGTCAGGGCGTCAACGATGGCTTCGGCGGTTCCCTGGACATCAGCCTTGACTACCAGGTTGAGCACACCCTCCGTCTCCCCTGATTTCTTCCAGAAATCCTCGAGGGATATCATCATGCTGGAATGGAGATCGCGCTCCCTCTGTACCAGCTGACGCCTTCTCGTTATGCGCTTGGCCTCGTGTTCATCGCTGACTGACACTATCGAATCGCCTGCGTCGGGAACTTCCGAGCATCCGAGTACCTGCACGGGTGTGCCGGGTCCGGCTTCCGTCAACTCGTTCTCGTTCTCATCGTACATGGCCCGGACCCTGCCGGCGCATCTGCCGGCCACGAAGTCGTCCTCCACCCTCAGGGTGCCGTCCTCGATTATCACGTTGACCACGATGCCCCGCCTCGGATCCACCTCCCCCTCTATTACAGTACCCTTGGCGGGTCTGTCCGGATAGGCCGTGAGTTCCAGCATCTCAGCCTGCATGAGGACCTTTTCGAGGAGATCATCTATGTTCTCTCCCGTGATGGACGAAACCTCTGAGCAAAGCACGTTGCCTCCCCATTCCTCTATAAGGACACTGTGGGAGGCCAGATCGTTCTTGACCAGGTCGGTGTTGGCGGTGGAAAGGTCTATCTTCGTAATGGCCACAACGATGGGAACACCTGCCGCCCTGGCGTGATCGATGGCTTCCTCCGTCTGGGGCATCACTCTGCTGTCCGCTGCCACCACAAGGATGACTATGTCCGTGACCCTTGCGCCCCTGGTCCTCATGGCAGTGAAGGCTTCGTGGCCGGGAGTATCAATGAATGTTATCCGCTTCCCGTCCCCCACCTGGGCGACGTAGGCGCCGATGTGCTGGGTGATACCGCCGGACTCCGTGGCTATGACGTTCGTCTGCCTTATCCTGTCAAGGAGGGCAGTCTTGCCATGGTCCACATGACCCATGACCGTGACGATGGGTGACCTCGACTTCTCCGTTCCACCAGTGCTGACCCGCTTCTTCTCTATCTCCTTGGCTCCGAAGCTGTCAACGGTCTCCACGCCGAAGCTGAACTCGTCAGCGACGAGGGAGATGGTCTCAACGTCCAGTCTCTGGTTGGCGGTGGCCATGACCCCCAGCTCCATGAACTTGCCGATGACCTTGCTCAGGGGTACACCCATGAGCTCGGAGAGTTCCGATGGACTTGTATATTCGGTTATCCTTATTATCCTGGTATCCTTCTCGGCAACCATCTCCTGCTGCTTCTCGGTCTTCTCCTCCCGGTGCTTCCTCCGCTTCTTCTGCCTTGATTTCCCAGTGCTCGAGTCTATCTTGGCCAGGGTATCCCTCACCGTCTTGACCGCTTCCGCAGTCACGCGAGGCTTGTGGCGCCGTCTCTTCTTCTTCTTCTTCTTTACGGTCCGAGACCTTGCCTCCTGCTTCTCCTGATCGAACCTGTTCCTCACACCCGCTACCTGCTCCGGGGCAAGGGAGCTCATGTGGCTCTTCACGGTTATATCCATCTCCTCGAGTACCTTGATAAGCGCCTCGCTGGACAGATTGAGCTCCTTGGCCAATTCGTAGACTCTCTTCTTCTTTCCCTCACCGGTTTCAGCCAAGGGAATCACCCTCTTCCTTCATCGATCTTAATTTATTTCCTCTTCAATATTTATGCTTTGCCTGAAAAGCGGTACGGGGCATGGTGTCGCTCACAGGGACAATCCACGCTAATCCTTGAAATCCTCCGCTTCGTCTTCACCGGGAAACTCCGTATCGGCCCCGTTCTCCATCTCATGCTCCATGGATTCGATCTCCAGGGCCACCTTCTCCACTTCCAGGGCGTTGAGTCTTGCTTCCTCTTTCTTTTCCTCAACCAGCTTCTTCCTTGCCCTGATGAGCTTCTTGGCCTCCTTAAGGAGGCTCTCCGCGGTGACTGGACCCACTCCCTGGACCTCCATCAGCCTCTGTACCGAGCAGCCGGTCAGGGTGTCGGCGGAATCGAAACCTGCCCTGGTGAGCCTCTCCGCCAGCTTTTCGCTGACACAGTCGAACTCGGAAATGTCAATCCGCAGCATGTCCTCCCACTGCATCCTCTTATCCCAGACTGACTTCTCCTCCACTTCTATCCGACAGCCCACGAGCTTCCCGGCCAGTCTAACGTTATGGCCCCCCTTGCCCTTGGCCCTTCCTATCTCATCATCAGGGACGGTGGCTATCATCACTGTTTCCTCTGCTCCGGTCTCGGTGTTCATGGT
>CAZXEF010000008.1:21854-22503 GCA_964639605.1 uncultured bacterium
CCTTAACACCGTAGCCGGGAGCAGGGCGTTGGTGACCAGAAGCTTCCTGTCGATGGTCCAGGGTATTATGTCTATTCGCTCACCGTTCAGCTCACGCATCACTGACTGGACCCGCATGCCCT
This sequence comes from uncultured bacterium, assembly GCA_964639605.1. Lineage (GTDB taxonomy): Bacteria > Fermentibacterota > Fermentibacteria > Fermentibacterales > JCC-6 > Aegiribacteria. The sequence goes on from CAZXEF010000008.1 coordinate 21,977, forward strand.
TCATGCCCACGAAAGTGCCAACCGCGTCTATCCTTATATCGTTGCTGGCGACCGCGATCTTTGTCCTTACACCAGCCTCCCTGGCAATGGCCTTTATCTGCACAACACCCTCGTCTATCTCCGGTGCCTCCCTCTCGAAAAGCCTCTTTACCAGAATGGGCGTCGCCCTCGAGAGGACAAGCTGCGGCTCGGTGCTCTCGGGACTGAGGACTTCCACAAGTACTGGCAGCACCGTATCACCGTGCTCGAACCTCTCACCCCTGGCCCTCTCTTCGGGAGGTATCACTGCGTCTATCTGACCCGCGACCCTCACGTTAACGCGGTTCTTGTAGACCTGCTGGACAACGCACCTGGGTATCAGCTGTCCCATCCTGCCGGAGTATTCCTCGTAGACCTTCTCCCGCTCTGCGGATTTCTCCAGCGTGTGGAACTCCCTTCGGAACACATTGATTGCCGACCGGCCGAACTCATCGAAGTCCAGCGGGACACCCACTTCATCTCCGATCTCGGCCTCCGGCTCGTACTTC
>CAZXEF010000008.1:22513-31901 GCA_964639605.1 uncultured bacterium
TGTTCAACTTCCTGGCCCTGCGCCTGGTTATCTGAAGATGAGCCTTTTCCGGCTCCACTTCCTTGACCACTTCCATGACGGCAACTATGGTGACGTCATCAGTCTTCTGGTTCCAGGAGACCTTGATGTTCTGGGGAGTTCCGAACTCCCGCTCAGTGGCTTCCAGCAGACCTTTCCTGAGCCACTCCAGAAGCAGTTCCTGATTAGCTCCCTTGCTCTCCCTGATCACAGCGGCCAGGGCTTCGATTCTCTGGTAGTTCTCCGACAATTTATACTCCTCGCATCAATACAGAGGACCGGCTTTTACTCCAGTACTTCAACTGCGCTCACTATATCTGCGGTGGAAACCTCCCGGCCCTCCCTGAACTTCAGGATACCGGAACTATATCCGTCAAGCCAGTCGACGAAGGATCCGTCCTCAAGCCTGATCGAAAGCCTTCGGCCCACCGATCTCACCCAGTCCACCTCAGTGGACAGAGGTCTCCCTATTCCCGGGGAGCTGACCTCCAGCCTGTAGTTCTCGCTGGAAAGCAGCAGGTTCTCGTCCATGGCGTCCTGAAGCTTCCGTGAAAGGGCGACACATTCGTTTATGCCAACGCGCTCCGGCCTGTCGACCAGGAGCCTGATCAAGTAGGTCCTTCCAGTGTTCTTCACCGACAGGTCCACCATGAGAAGACCCGATTCTCTGACGAGATTTTCCGCGAGATCAAACAGGTCTGTGTTCTCCATGTTCCCTTCAACCGCCAATATAAAATCAAGGCGGATAGATACCGCCTTGAGAATCAACTGGATTCCTTAGCGCAATCGTTAAACTGAAATCTAGTCTGTTCCGGTTTTTATGGCAAGTCGGGCCGGGCTATCCGCCCCATCGTGAGGTCACTCCTCAGGGCCTCCAGATACCCGCTGAACTCTCCTGTGACGTCAAGGAGATCACTCTCGTATAAACGCGTGAGCATCCAGCCCAGCCGGTACTGGGCCTCGCTCTCACCCAGAAGCTCCACCAGCCTGTCCCTGGAATCGGCAAGCATGGACACCACTCTACCTGCCTGCTGCGTGCTGAAGTGCGGGACTCCTGAGTAGGAGGAGCCGAAGAAGAGGAAGAGCCACTCTATCTCCATGAGCAGCATGTCAGCATCGAGGGAGTCCTGCCTTACCAAGGTGTTCATAAAGCTGTAGTTCTCTTCGATGAGGGACCCGGGTGCAAAGATGGGGATTTCCTGATCCTCCCCGCTGAATTCCATGTAGGAGTACAGTGGACCACCGATCCTCGCCCAGATTTCCCTCAATCCATCATGAACGTCCCTGGAGGCTTCAAGGAGTGCGCTGGACGACTCGATGAACGTCACCACCTCGAAAATGCTCCTGTCCAGGTCCAGCATGTTCTTCAGGTGCCTTAAGAGCACATACCTCTCATCCTGTTCATCGAGACCGGTGCGGAAAAGGGTAAGGTTTATCTGCTCAAGGATGGAGGTCACACTTACGGGGAAGTCGACCAGCTCATCTATTCCGTTCCACAGTATGCTCCTTACTGTCTGGCAGAGGATCTCCGTGCCCTGGAGGTCACCGTTCCCGCTCTGTATCATCCCAAGGAGAGTATTCTGGACCGGCAGTATCCGCAGCACCTCCGGGTCGATCTCACTTAGCCGCGCCATCACTCCGGCGGTGTCTCCCGCCTCAAGCTCTTCCACCATTTCAAGACCCTGGTCAAGATGCTGCACCTGGAGTTCCACCAGCTCCGATATGCTTCTTATTTCGGGATTATCCTGCCTGGTCAGAATCTCCTGCAGGGAATTCTTCAAGCTGTCGACCTGTTCCGGAAAAAGGTAGAAAGTGGTCCCGAAATCGAATATGATGAAGTCAAACGCAACGGTCCGGAACAACGAGGCACCCTCTGCGGGCAGCTTTCTCTGGAGCGACCGCAGGTTCGCTTGCCATTTGATGTAGACGCCGTCCACGGATCTGGTGAGTGGATTGAGTATCCTGACCTTGCCCATGTAAGCGATCCTGTTATGGGCATGCAGGTCCCATGCGCGCCTCATGTGGGCAAGAGCGCTGTCTGCGTTTCCAAGGTTGATCCAGACCAGTGTCAGGTTGTTCTGGACCTCCGCGTAATCCGGTGCCCTGCTCCTCAGTGAATCGTATGCGGCCAGGCTCCTGACCATGTATTCCTCGGACATCTCCCGGTCTTCAAAATAGTACCCGTGGTCCATCAGAACGGCGGTTAGGGGCGGTGATATCTGCTGGTAAAGCCTGGCGGTTGAAACGTATACGCTCCCGAGGGCGTACCATCCGCCCAGTTCGTCGGGGTCTGTGATCACACACCTCTCGCAGTACTTCCTGGAACTGTCCGCAACCTCCCTGGCGGAATTGAAATAGTAGATGGCCCGATCAGCCGCCTGCTGGTTTCCGGTGCTGCTCCACTCCATGGCTGAGTTGACGGCGTTGTCTACTCCGACCTGGATGCTTGTGAGGTAGATGTCCTTTCCAACGAATAGCTCCCCGCCTGCCTTCATTGAGGCAAAGTATCCAGGAAGGGCGACAAGTGCAAGGAATACAGCGGCACCTGTCATCAGGATCACGTGACCGTACCTCTTCAGACCGCGCAGGGTGACGCTCTCCGCCGGGATGCAGGCAAGGAGCAGTCCGGTGAAAAGAGCAAGTAGAAGAGCCGAGGGAGGCCATCTCAGAGCCACCGAGACCATAGCCTCCGCCAGCAGGGCCAGTATCCCGCCCGCAAGCCCCAGAGCGGTCCACTGCCTGCTATTCCAGTCGGTCCCGTCGTCCCCGGGGAAGACTGAACGGCGGTTCCGTCTGACGATGAGTAAAACGGAAGCGGCAAGGGATGACCACAGCAGCAGTCCTATGATCCCGCTGTCCACAAGTATCTCTATGTACTCGCAGTGAGCATGCAGCGTGTTGTGGCTGACCCCTAGGAGAAAATAGTCGGGATCCCTGAATTCGGGAAACACTATCTGGAACGAGCCCGGACCGTAACCAAGAACGGGATTGGACAGCCACATACTGAGAGAACCCGACCATATGAGCTTCCTCACCTGCAGCGTGCCTTCACTGGTGTTCCCAAGCTCCTCAATCCTGTTGCTCAGGGCGATCACCGAGATGCCCATGAGTACCATGAGGGCGATCAGCAGAACGAACAGCCTCTTTCTGTTCCTGCGGATGGAAGGGACTAAAGGTATTGCCAGCAGTAGGACTGCGATCCCCAGCAGGCTTCCCCTTGTCTTGCTTGCAAGGAGAGCACCCGTACATAAGAAAGTGTAGACCCCGGCGGACAGGTAGCGCAACCTGGACAGTCCGAGTCTGCTGAGCAGGAAACCGGCTCCCACGGGTATCATGGCCATGGAAAAACTGCCCAGCAGGTTCGCGTTCCCCATTGTGCCGGAGCTCCTGGCGCTCTGGGTAAGACCAGCGTCCCACGAGAAGATGATGACACCCATTGACTGGAGCAGGGCGTAAACTGACAGTAAGGCTGTGGATACCACCAGCACCCAGAGGATCATGTCCCTGGCCCTTGCCGTAAGGTTCCCAGCCATGATGAACGTGATCGCTCCCAGGGATAAGGTGCTGTAGATATACTTGGGTCCGTTCACCGACTGAACACCGAAATAATGCCTGAACACCAGCCAGGCCATGAGGAGGATAAAGGACAGGATAAGTGGGATGCTGATCCTGTTCCAGGCCAGTTTTCCCGTAAGGGCCACGGAGACGGAACAGGCCAGAAGTGCAAGCGCCGCTCCCGCGACGTATACAGATTCCTTTATCAGGATGCTGCTTCTGCTGTTGGTCTGGACAAGGAGCATTGCTCCCAGGATCGTCAGGAGGATGATGGCCGGTATGACTGCGTTCAGGTATCTCCTCATTTGTCGTTCCCTCTTGTCTCGGCGTAATGTATGAAGAATGCGAACAGGACTACCAGGCCCACTGCATGGGTGAAGATGAGCACGGCCTGATAGGGCTGCAGGGTTGGAAGCAGCAGGGCCGGGATGCCCATGAGCAGTGCCACAGCCAGCAGGAGTCTCACCGCCTGGTCGTGGGTGAGCCCGATCCTCATCAGCCTGTGGGCAAGGTGATTGCGGTCGGCGCCGAAAAGGGGCTTCCCCGCCTTCCATCTGAACCTAAGAACGAAAGCCGTGTCGATCATGGGCAGGGCCAGGATGAGAATGGGAGTGAAAATGGCTATCTCCCGCATGGAACCCTCAGGCGTGTATACGCCCAGAACCGCTATTATACCCAGCATGAAACCCAGCATGTTGCTGCCGCAGTCCCCCATGAATATCGAAGCCGGGTTGTAGTTGTATACGAAGAAACCGATGGCGGCACCTGCCAGTGCAGCGCTGATGAAGGATACCTGGTAGTTCCCCGAGATGATGTTGACTATGGAGAAGAATATCGCGGCTATGGCGCAGGTCCCTGCTGAAAGGCCGTCCGCATGGTCCAGCAGGTTCACGGAGTTCGTGATCCCCACAAGCCAGATGACTGTGATCGGGATCGAAAGCCATGCCAGACTGCTGCCGGTGAGGAAGATGCTCAGCAGTGCTCCCTTGGTTATGAAGAAGACGCCAGCCAGAGCAGCCGCTATCGTGTGCAGCAGCAATTTCACCACCGGCCTGAGACCAAGTATGTCATCGATCAGACCCACCAGTGCCATCAGACCTCCCGCCACAATGACCATGACGCAGAGGGTTCCCCAGGACAGGGTTATCATTCCCTGTCCGCCGCTGATCATCAGCATGCCCCCCAGCACGGTGGCCGTGAACGCGACGTAGATCGCCATCCCTCCAAGGAGAGGGGTGGACAGGAGGTGCTTCTTCCTTCCCTCCGGCCTGTCCATGAGACTGAACTTAAGGGCCGTTATCCTTGCCAGGGGAGTGATGAGAACACTGAGGCTCAGAGAGGTCAGAAAGGCCAGGATGATCCCCCTAATGCTCATCGGCTGGACCACCGTCCTCAGGAAGCCGTTCAGATGTCGTTTCAGTCATCCTTCTCGATCCTTATCCCGTCATCATTGAACAGGTGGCTCCTGTGGAGGTCCATGTGGAAATGGAACCTCTCTCCCGGCGAAGAGTGAACCTTGGGACCGCACCTTACAGCGAACTGCCTGCCGGCGAAGCTCATGTAGATGATATTCTCGTTGCCCAGGGTCTCCACCACCTGAACCACTCCGTTGAGAGGGCTCCCTGCTGCAGGCTGTATGTCCTCCGGCCTTATCCCGAACAGGTACTCACCGTCCGGAATACGGCCGAATGGAGTATCATCGATGGAAATACCGCCTGCTGCAATGATACCGTCCTTCAGTTCCACTTCCAGGAAGTTCATCGACGGGCTGCCTATGAAACCTGCCACGAAGCTGTTGTCAGGATGATCGTAGAGTTCCAGCGGAGTATCCGTCTGCTGTATGTAGCCGTCCTTGAGGACCACGATACGGTCCCCCAGGGTCATGGCCTCGGCCTGGTCGTGGGTCACATAGATCATTGTGGATCCCAGCTTGGTATGCAGCTGGCTCAGCTCGTTCCGCATCTGGACCCTCAGCTTGGCATCTAGGTTGGATAGCGGCTCGTCAAAAAGGAAGACCGACGGATGCCTCACGATGGCCCTTCCGAGAGCCACCCGCTGCCGCTGCCCCCCAGAGAGTTCCCTGGGCTTTCTGTCCATGTACTGGGAGATACCGAGTATCTCCGCCGCATCCATTACGTTCCTCCTTATCATGGAGGACTCCATCTTCTTCATCTTCAGGGAGAAAGCCATGTTGTCGAAGACGCTCATGTGCGGATAGAGCGCGTAGTTCTGAAAGACCATTGCTATGTCACGCTCCTGTGGCTTCATGTGCGTAACGTTCCGATCGCCGATGAACAGCTCCCCGGTAGTGGGAACCTCAAGTCCGGCCAGTACCCTGAGAGTGGTCGATTTGCCGCAGCCGCTGGGTCCTACGAGGACCAGGAACTCACCGTCCCTGACCTCCAGGTCGAACCTGGCAAGAGCAAGAACGCTGTTGTCATAGGTCTTGCTCACGCCGCTGAATCTAACCGAAGCCAATGGGCACGTCCTTTCGAGAGTATCAGTCGGGTATCATGATGAGGGAGACCAGGCGCCCCTGAAACTCCGCCGTCAGGGGATTTTCACGGTCCCGCAACCATCTGTGGCCGTTGACCAGGAATGTGTATCGGTAGGAGCCGCCTTCGAGGTGGGAAATGTCCAGGGTCCAGAATCCGCTTTCCCCTCTGGTCATATTCCCGGAGGATGGATCGACGATACCGCCGGCCGCCACTGTCCCGCCCCACTCATTCCAGTCAGCGAGGACCTGGACCGATGAAGCTCCCGGCATCCACAGGACCAGGCTCCTCCCCTCCGTCGAGGGTTTTTCCACGGGGGTCAGGATTCCGCAGCCGCAGAGTAGAGCCAGCAGGGAGACCGGGACGGTCAGACCTAACATCCTCATCGGAGAAGTCCTCTCAGGTTCAGACTGAAGACCGGTGAGGAATCGTAGGTCCAGTCCACTTTCAGAAGCCCCCTCACCGGTCCGAGGGCGGCGGACACTGCAACTGCACAGGAAGGCTGAAGGCTGTCGTCAAGGTCGCCTGCCACGGAGATCTCGGCACACACGTCCCTTCTGGGGGAATAGGATGCGGTTCCAGTAAGCCTGGTGCTGTCGTCGATGACCTCAAGCATCATCCCCGCCGAGGCGAAGCTGTCCGAAATGCCGGAAGCCAGTGATCCGCTGTAATCGCCATCTGCGAAGACAGACAGCATCATGTCCCAGGTCACTCCCCCGGTGGAGATCATGCCTGCCGCGGCGGAGATCCCGCTCAGGCTGTCGCTCTCAAGGTCCAGCATCCCCTCCAGGCCCGCCGAGACCATGTACCTGGGTGATTCGAGATAAGTCCCGAGGAACAGAATCCGCTGGCCCGGGGTGTATGCCGTGGTGACTAGGTCCACGGAATCCCCGGCGAAACGGATACCCGGAACCACCTCTATCCTTCCCCATCCGGTCTCGAGTGGTCTGAAATCCCTGATATCACCGCTTAGAGCCCACCTTCCCGGCCGGCCGTCACTTCCGGTTATCACCAGCCATGGGCTGGCGTAGCGGAAATCGGTCCTGATGGCCAGAGCGTTCACGGTAACCTCATCGCCAGGAAGAGAATCACCGGACGTCAGCCTGGCCCGGTAGTAATCAAGCCCGGCGAAACCAAGCCACGGGGAGAATACGTCGACCTGTTCCAGGGTGTCGCCCTCCACCTCCTGCAGCAGGTAGAAGGCCTGGAAACCCAGTATGCCCCCGCCGGATAAGCCGAAGCCCATGATGGAATCCGCATTGACCCATCCCCATTCGGCCACCGGCTGTCGAAGTCCGGGAATGAAGGGCTGTCGGTCCGCGAAGTGCACACTGCCGCCCAGCCAAGGCGTCCCGGGCCACCTTACGGAGGCCCTTGCCCTCCTGAGACCGACCTCAGGTGACGATTCACTGCGGGCGACCGCGGTGGCCAGGAGGTTCACCTCCCGTGAAATGGTGTAGACGGAGAATTCAGCGTCGAAGCAAGTGCTGTCCATGGTGGGGCGCTTGTCCGTCCAGCTTCCGGCGGCGTTCGCCTGGAACAATGTGGAGTACCCGAAGTCCCAGTTCTCGGGGATAAGGCTCGCCCGCAGGGAATCGGACCCCGTCGAACCGCCGCCACCTGCCACAAGGGCCGCGGTTAGAAGAAGATGGATCATCACGAACCGCCTTCCCGCGTGAACGTCATCCCGAACACCTGCCTGCAGTCTGCGTCATCCATCACGACCGCCCACTCCAGACCGAACCATCCCAGGTCGAGGGAAGCCCCGGAATTCCACGTGGAGCCGTCGGAGCCGGACCTGACGGTCAACCAGTCGTTCACCCCGAGTTCGAACCCTACCGAGGCGTTCCCGTCGGTGACGGAAAAATGCCCCCTGAACCTCTTGTCGAAGATGGTGGTGAACCCGTAGTCCACCCTCCTGTCCCGTAGCCTGTCCCCCAGGATCCGAATGCCCGACATGTCAGCCCCGATGGCCACAGTGGGAAATACGGAGAACTGGAAACCCAGCTCCGCAGACAGCATGTTCGAGGTTCCTTCCGAATCGTCATTGGCTGAGATGTAGCCCAGGGACCCTCCGATGGAGATGCTCGGACCGAAAACCCCTTCCATGAATCCCACCGGATCTCCCCTGATGGTCCTTGCGGTGCTGATGGAAGCCGTGAGCGTATCCGGTCCGGCCTCGCTCCTTGTCCATCCGGCGGAGGCGCCGTAATGCCTGGACCCTAACAGCCCCGCTGCGGCCACCACCAGAGTGCCGTTGTCGGGATCGCTGGCGGAAGTGTATACCGAAAATTGTTTCCCGGTCAGCCTGACCAGTCCTGCGGGGGCGGAAAGGCAGCTTGCGGCGTCATCCGACCATGCATAGGCGCCCGAAGCGCACCCCGTGGCAACAGGACCCTGAGGGAAAACCTGCACGGATGCGAGGAAGAGAAGCAGAAAACTAGTCAGTAGGCACCCCTTCCCTTGAAGATGACGGCGATGGTCCTGAGCAGTATTGTGACATCCAGCATCAGCGACTGGTTCCTAATATAGTAGTAATCATATTCCAGATTATCATGAAGAGGAAGCTCCTTCCTGCCCATTATCTGCCACATTCCGGTGAGTCCGGGTTTTACGTCCAGCCTGTGCCTCTGCCAGCTTGTGTATTCTTTCGCTATGAACGGCATTTCCGGCCTCGGGCCTACCATGCTCATATCCCCGCGGAGCACGTTGAACAGCTGTGGAAGCTCGTCCAGGCTCGTCCTCCTCAGGAAGTGGCCGAGCCTGGTGACCCTCTTGTCGTCCATCGATATGGGAGCGACCTCGTACTCGTCGGAATCAGGTTTCATTGTCCTGAACTTGTACAGGGTGAACTCCCTGCCGCGCAGCCCGACCCTCTTCTGCCTGAAGATGGGGGACCCTTTCCCGCTCAAAAGGTGGATGATGAAGATCAGGGCCATCACCGGCAGAAGGACAAGGAGAAGGAACATGGACATGGCAGTGTCCATGAACCTCTTGGTGAAGCGGTGCAGGGTACCCGGATGGCCGTACCCTAATTCAACTATCGGCAGCTTTGCAAGGTCGTCCAGGTCCGTGATGCCCAGGGCTATCTCGAACAGGTCGGTGACCAGCCTGTAATGGATCTTGGTGGACTCCATGGACGATATCGTCTCCAGTATTCTGGAGTGGTCAAGCTCGGGGGATGCGAAGAAGACCTCATCTATGTCAAGCTTTCCAATCATCTCCTCCATTCCGGAAAGGCCGGAGACCACAGGTATTCCCTGGAAGAAGCCACCTGCACCCTTCTCTACGGACACCACCCCGACTATCTCCGGTGCCCT